>CAJOLV010000017.1 GCA_905235515.1 uncultured Bacilli bacterium
TTTTATTTTGGGCAAAACTATAAGTTTTACCTCCACCCCAGACTATCTGGGGGTTTTAACTCGCTCATCGTTCGCACGATGGCTCAGACAAAAAACCAGGAGTGTATTTACACTCCTGGAATTATTAGTTAGTAATTATTGATTACATTGATGCAGTGTACTCGTATTGATCAGCAACAATTGTGATATCACCTGTAGCATTCCAAACAAGACTGTCATCATATGTATCTCCTGGAGCTGTGGATAATCTAACAACTTTCATTCCAGTAATATCATCTGGTAAGTAAACTTTAATTTGATTGAGTCCGACTATAAACGCTCTATACCAAGCGCTTGTTGTGCCGTTCCATGCCCAAACATAAATTCTTGCACCATCAGCGAAGATGTTTGGGACAGAACCAGTAATAGTAATTGTGTGCATATTATGGACGAGATAACAATTAACGGCTTCGGCACCATTTGAGTTACTTGATTCAGTTTGTACAAGTGCAGTGATATACCCAGGTGCAGTACTTGCTCCACCAATGGCGTTCAATGTTGAGGCCTTTCCACCTGTGGAGCCAGTCATAATAGTTGCTTCTGCATAGCAAGCACAATTTCTTACATTGATTCTGGCTATGCCAATAATTCCACCAATACCAGTGGATGATGAGCCAGTGATATCACCATAGTTATTGCAGTATTTGATTTCAGAATCGGCAGTAGATTTTCTTGGTAAACCAGCAATACCGCCAACATATTGGCTACCGCTAATATTGCCAAAGTTATCGGAATATAAGATTGAGATATTGGAAGCATTATTAGCAATCGAAGCTCCTAAGATGCCAGCAGAACCAACACCAGAAGCGGCAGTTACGTCGCCTTCGTTAATACATTCAGTAATTGAAACTGACCCGGCTCTTAATTGACCCATAATACCACCAGTTGCTTCTCTACCAGTAATTGTACCTCCATTGGAACATGTAGAAATGTTAACTTGAGAAGCAGCAAAATTGGCACCAAAGATACCACCAACACCAATGCCAGCGGCTGGAGTTAATGTAATATTACCTTCGTTGAAACAGCTTTTTATTGTTAATGTGCCTGTGCCAGATTGGCGACCAACAATACCACCTAAGAAAGCAACATTGATTGCGGTACCAGATGTAGCAACGTTAGTAACGCCACCAGAGATATTGCCATAGTTTGCACAGCCGGTAATAGTTGCGTTGTTATTGTAAACGTAACCAACAATACCACCATTTGAACCTTCTGTAGCAGTGAGGTTGGCTCTATTAATACAATTTGTGACTGTACAACCAGCAAGAGCAACAGCGATAATACCACCATTTTCTTTAACACCAGTAAGTATGCCAGAGAGGATTTCAACATTTTCAATTGTTGCGCCACTTGCTCTAGCGACTAAACCAGCTGTTCTTTGGTTTGTGGTTGTGAAGTTAACGTTTTCAAGTTTTAAATTCTTTACTGTGCCGTCTGTCACTCTAGAGAATAAGCCTACAGCATCAGCTCTAGAAATATAGATATTGCTAATTGTGTAACCATTACCATCGAATGTTCCACTGAATGGTTTTGTATCGCTACCACCAATTGGGACACCGAATAGATTATCGGCATTATTACCTAAGTCGATATCGTTGACCATCTTAAGGAATTTGCCGGCAAATGTATCATTTGTTTCGGCATTTGTGTGATTTCTTAAGTAGAGAATATCAGCATCATATTTAAGGATGTATGGGTTAGATTCAGAACTGACAAATTCTGTATCGTTATATTGACATAAGGCATTTTCCCATGCTGCATCGTCATCAGCAATTTCTACATATGTGCCTGGTTCTTCACCAGCCATATATAATTTATCGCATTCACTACAGTGATGATATGCATGACGATAAGTACCGAGTGTTTTGATTTCTGGATAATCAACATCAAATGTATGAGAAGTTGGAGCAATTACCCAACTATTTTCAGAGACTTCATTTTCTCCTTCTTCGTCAGAGAAGAATTTGCCACAATCTTGGCATTCATAATATTTACTATTGCCAGCAGCTGTACATGTTGCAGCTTGGGCAGCATGTTCAGTCATATTATGACCTTTAGCAGGAATGATCCAGCTATCAGCATCGATTTCAGTTGTGCCTTCTTCATCTGAGAAATATTTATGACAATTCCCACATTCGTAATATTTGCTATTACCAGCGGCTGTACATGTTGCTTCATTAGCGGCGTGTTCAGTCATATCATGACCTGCAGGTTCAATAACCCAGCTATTTGCAGCAATTTCATCTGTTCCTTCTTCATCTGAGAAATATTTATGACATCTAGAACATTCATAATATTGGCTATTGCCAACTTCTGTACATGTTGCATCTTGGGCAGCGTGAACAGTAACACTATGACCTAAAGCAACAACAGTAACATCCGCGATTTCTACTTCATGTTCACAAGTTGCTTCCGCAAAGAGTTTGTTACATCTTGAGCATTTATAATGTTCAACATAACCAGCTTCTTCACATGTTGCAGCTTTTTCAGGAACTAAGACACCATCATGGCCTTTAGCAGGAATGACCCAGCTATTGGCTTCAATTTCAGTTGTGCATTGTTCATCAGAGAAATACTTATGACATTCATTACATTCATAGTATCCACTATTACCGTCTTCTGTACATGTTGCGTCTTGAGCGGCGTGAATTATCACATCATGACCTAAGACACCAAGGGTTAATTGTTCTTGTGTTTTCTCAACTTTGTCAGCATCAAAGAGTTTATGACATCTTGAGCATTCATAGTGAGCGGCCATACCTGTTTCAGTACATGTCGCAGGAACTTGAGCGATTAATTCACCATAGCTATGACCTAAGGCTTTAATAACCCAGCTATTTTCTGCGATCTCTGTTTGACATTCTGCTTCTGCATAGAACTTATGGCAATCTGTACATTCATAGTAGCTACTATTGCCAGCTTCTTCACATGTTGCATCTTTCGCAGGATGAGCAGTCACGTTATGACCAGTTTTAACAAGTTTTAATTCTGCTAAAGTGGTCTCAACTTTTTCTTCTGTGAAGTACTTATGACAGACAGAGCATTGGTAATGAGCTGCTAAGCCATCTTCTTCACATGTTGGTGCCACTCTCGCCACTAATTGGCCATAGTTATGAGCACCTAGTTCGCCATATTCTGTACCACAAACTGAACAAACAGCTTTGTGCAAGCAATCCGCGCTACCACCCGTATGCGCTTGCTTGGCAGTGGCTTCTTGGCAGCCTGTACAAACTTGCCAGTGGCCATTCGCGTCATGTTGATACCCTTGATAGGTATGTTCGTGAGCAGGAGTAACAGGTGTGTCATCAGCGGGTTGCTGATCACCTTGTTGATCACCACCGCCTTGTGGTTCTCCGTTAATCGTACATGACGTTAATCCTAAACCAGCGACGGCTAGAATGGTGAATAATAATTTCCATTTTTTTCCTAACATTAGAAAAGCCTCCTTTTTATTTATCACCTTTCATTGTTTTTACCATTATGTCTTTATACGCACCAGAAGAGCGATATGAGTATAAGCCCACTGCACCAGTCTGGAATGCGAGAGGATCAGAAACGCTAAAGAGCATTCCTTTGTCCATATATACCTTTATTGTATTACCGACAATAATTAATTTATAATTATGAAATTGTCCTGATAGATCCATGATAAATCTTTGTGATGCTAGTTCATAAGATTTCACATCACCAAAGTTATATCTATTGAGAGCAATCTTATGTGGTTTGATTTCTAAATAGTAACCTTGTAAGTGTGTATTAGCGTCTTTAAAGTCTTGTTTTGGGACATCACTATAGGCGTAGTTATTTTGTCTTACTAATAAACCAATTGAGCCTTTTTCTTCTGTCACACTATCGAGTTTGATTGTGGCGTTAATTTCCACATCTGTGAGGTTTTGATGAGACATAGAGGCAAAGTTTCTTCTTCCTTCGACAACTAATTCACCTTTACCTTTGAGATATTTATATCCCTCAGTGACATAGTTGATTTGTTCCATTGAAAAATCTAAGTTGTTATCAACTGGGATAAATGAAAGAGACACTAATAAGATATCTTCACCATTTAACAACACTTCGTGGATACCTTTTTCTATTTCTCCCACTTCAACATTCACTTTGACAATATCTTGTTCAACTTCAAATTTCTCTGGTAAATGTAATGGATATTTCTTTCCATCGATAGAGAGATTGATATCTTTTTGTAAATCTTCTTTAGTAAGAGTTAGCACTAAAGAGTAATTAAGTGTTTCTTTGAAATTAACAAGATATCCAAGTGATTCATCTTTGACTAATCTCATTCCTTTAGTTAAAGAATATTCACTATTAAATTGTTGTAAAGAGACTGGTTTTGCCGTGTTTTTTGATAATTTTTCATCAAAATCAAAAGCTGGGATTTCTTCTAATGCTTGTTTAATTACTGCATGATCACTACTACCATTAGCGTGTTCTGATATCGCTGTGTATCCAACTTCAATATCATCATCTTCATATAAATAACCAACTTTACCTTTGACTAGTTTGACATCCGTTGATACTTTACGCATGTTATCAAAATAGACATTCAATGTTCCATCATAGGCAACGCGCACAGTGTGTAAATCTTTAATGGAATATTGATAACGTAATTTACCTTTTGCGAGTAATGATTCTTGTCCATCTTTGACTTGCATGACGACTAGTTCATGTTGTGCATATTTTACTTGGACATAGTAATAGTTCTTTTCATCAACATAGCTAAAGAGATATTTTACTTGTCCGCCATTACGGGAGTTATATTCACTAGTAAATCTTTGCAAACTTTCTTGGTTAGAAAGAAGGAATTTATCTTTCTTAATAAGATTTTCTAATCCATAGCTTTGATAGAATGGCCAATTTGGATAAATAGAACCTTTTTTATTATGAACTGAGGTCATTAATCCTTCTCCTAAAAGGAGTCGATCAATATTAAATGATCTATGAGTCATACCATCTGGATATAATGCGTCTAAGTTATGATAACAAATATAATAACTATCTAAATCTGGTCCTAAGAAGTTGATGGAATGACCTAAACCAACATGACCTTCATCTAAATCACAATTGAGGAGCACCACTCTCGCCGGTCCACGTTTAAAGGAATCAGCGATAGTTTGAATATTGGTTTTATCTAATTTATCAGTTGTCGCGTATATCACTTGATAACCAGGAGTTTGATAGTGACATCCGGTATAAGTTAAATAATACTGCCCTCTCACTTTAGTGAAGCCTGGACCTTCTGTCCAAGCACCAGTGCCATCACTCGCTTTGATGATAGCCCCTTCACCTAATTCCTTCATATCTTTGATTTCGTGAATGGTGATACCAAATGGGGTCGCGTGAGCAAAGTAAATATCTTCATCATCATCGATGAGTAAAGTGCCATCGATTCTTTTATCAATTTGTTCTGTATATGCTTCAAATGGTCCTTCTGGATGATTGGCCACTAAGATACGGTGACCTCTAAATGGGCTAACAGCCTCTGGACCAGGAGAAATAATCATATAGAATTTGCCATTGAAATAATAAACTTCTGGAGCGTAAGCGTTTTGTGTGTATCGACCATTATCATCGACATTATTAACAACGTAGCCTAATGGTAGACCTTTGCCTTGGCAAGGTTCCCAATTTAATAAATCTTTTGATTTCCACGCTCTGAGGCCATAGTTAGTTAATCCACTTGTAGTGACATATAGATAGTACATGCCGTTATAACGCATGATATATGGATCGGCACAACCAGTGTTGAATTGACCTTTTACTACTGATTTATCATAACCACCGCTATCGTAGTTATTAAATCTTGTGTTATCGTAATACTTCACTTCCGCTTTCATATTTCTATTTCCCCTCGATTGCTAAATTGCTATATGAAACTTCCGCGCCTGTCGCGTATAAACCAACCGCGCCTGAAGTAAATGAGTTAATATCATAGAATGAATGGACAAATTGTTTATCAATGAATAAGTCGAATTGATTATCATGGACTTTTAAGATGTAATTATGTTTCTTTTTACTACCAACAGGGTGATCCACTATTTCAACGATTTCCATGTTGTTGACACCGGCATCAAGTTTATATAAGACAATCTTTCTTGATGTGAAGGCGAGGTAATATCCTTGAACATCATATTTACGGTTATTCCACATTGTCACATCAGAGTGATCAACCATATAGTCTTCATAACTAACATAGTTAGAGGCTCTGAAGATGAAACCGGATTGATTAGATTCGGCAAAGATGGAATCACTACCAGTCAAGGTCATATCCACACTCATATTGAAATCTGATAAATGATTTTCTTTTGTGAGGACAATATTACGATAATTATCAAGGCTCACTAATTGATCATTAATGAAGTTCCAACGGCAATCACCTTTGAATGTTAATCCTCTTACTTCTTGTTCATTAATTAAGGAAGAGAATAAAGAGTAATTTGAAGAAGATCTTACTACAAATCTAAAGTTCACAAATGATAATGAAGAATCATTGTTTTGAATCTTCACTTGATGGACACCTTTACTAACAGCGATATTACCAAGAAGAACTTTTACGTATTCTTTTTCCACATGTTTCACTTCTGGGATGACACATTCAATATCTTCTCCATCATCAATTTCAATGATGAGTTTCTTACCGCAATTATCTTTATTGAGGTATAACTCTAATCCATACGTCGCGTCACTATCAAAGTGGAGTAAATATCTCGCATAGTCATATTGTTGATTGAGTCTTAATTCTGGAGCGTTAACGATTACATCTTTATCAAAATAAACACCACTATTGTTGTTAAATAAGTATGATGTTACTCCTTTAATCGCTTCTTGTTCTAAATATAAAGATGATGGGATTTCACATTCCGCATTTTTAATATTGTTTTGATTGGCTAAACCTCTTGCCACATTAGAGAAAGATGTATATTCAATATCTAGGTTATCAGCTTTCTTAAAACCAATTTTGCCTGGGGCTAAATCAATAGATAAATTAGAGAACTTTAATGAGTTTTCAAAATGTAAATCTAATTCGTTGTAGCGATAACTTAATCTAATCGTATGTAACACATCATTAGATAAATAGTTGAAGAAGTCTTCTTTAGCCACTAAAGTGTCTTGACCATTAACTTTATGATAAATGGAGATGACCTTTTGTAAATCTACTTTCAAGTAGGAGTAATTGTTTTCATCAATATAAGAGAAAACTAGTTCACTATCTTGAGCATTTTTAAAGTTATATTCAATGGAGAATGCATCGTTAGTATTATTTTCACTTAATAAGTAATTACCAACTTCTTGTAAGCCTGATGCATCAGCAGTTTCAAAATCTGGTCTATTAGGCATTAAAGAGTTAAAACGTTGATGTTTAGCGGTTAGTGTATTACCAGAGATTAATAGTCTATCAAGATTGAAGGAATGAAGATTATTCTTCACACTATCGATACAATCATAGGCAACATAATAGCTATCAAGATCTGGTCCTAAGACCACTGATGGATGACCTAAACCAGTAAATCCTTCTTCTTTATCAGCGTTTAACATCAAGACATTATTACTACCTCTATAGAATGATGAGGCTAATCCACTAGGAGTGTAGTTTGTCCAACCGTCACTGACAGCGTAGCTCATTTGATATCCATCAGTTTTAGAATAACTAGAGGAATATAGTAAATAATATTTACCCATATAGTCAAAGACTGCTGGGGATTCAACATACATATTGCTATAACGATCAGTGCCATTCACTTTTAAGTTGGTATCAATGATTGATTCCATTGATTCCATCATCGAGATATTGATGTTATTTTTATAGGCTGTTAAGAAATATGGATTCTCATTCTTGTCAAAGACAAGAGTGCCATCATATTCACCATCAATCGCTGCTTTAGTAATAGAAGTAAATGGTCCAGTTGGAGAATCACTCTTTAAGATAAAGTGACCTTTTCCATCGTTATATGATTCATACATATAGAATTGACCATTATAGTAATAGACTTCAGGGGCTCTCGCTTTTAAAGTCTCACCAACAGTTGTGGAGACGACGTAGCCATCTTTTAAGCCTGGAGTTTTAACGATTTGCCAATGGACTAAGTCAGTGGAGAACCACGCTCTCACACCACTTTCATTGCTATTTGGAGTGGTTGATGAATATAGATAATAGACACCATTATGTCTAAGAATAAATGGAGAAGAGATACCATGGTCTGCCCATTGATTCTTAATTAAAGATGCGCCATTAAAGATATAGTCGTTATAGTCATTGTTGTTATATTGACCATAGTTATAGGTTTCTTTGCTACCTTGACTTTCTGGTTTGACAACTTCGTTATTATTTCCACCACAAGCCGAGATAGATAACATAGCAACACTAGTTAATAAGTATATTAAAGATTTCTTTTTCATCTTATTCTCCCCCCTTACTAACTACTAAGTTACGGATAACCCCATTAGTGTCTCTACTACCAAAACCTAAATGACCACTACTAAAAGCAAATTGATCAGTGATAGAGAAGACTCTGTAATCTTCTCGATAGATTGTGATAGTGTTACCCACCATAGTGATTGTGTATGGTAAGACATCACCAATGGAGTTAGCTAAGTCTTTAATTCCTAATGTGATGTTATAACCATATTGGTATTTCTTTAATCTAATTTGATATTGAGAAATTTCTAAATAGTAACCGATTAAACTATCGTCACCATCTTTACTACTAGATGCGAAATTATTACAACGGAACGCCACACCGACATAACCAGAAATGGATTGACTATATAAGAAACCAATTTCAATTTCCATCTTGAAGTCTGTGATGGTGTTATCACCGACATAGGCAAACATCTTCGCACCTTCATAAACTTCATGGGAATGATAACTATCATTTAATGCAAAGTCTGTTTCATAATGAATGCCTTTAGTGGCGTAACTTTCTAATGTATTAGAATAATCAGGAACAAAACCAGAAACTTTCACTAATCGTAAAGCGATTAATCTTAATTGTGCTTTAGAAAGATTTTCTAAGAATAATTCTTTGGCCCCTTTAGTGACGTCAAATTCTGCGGTTAACACTCTAGCATAGCCTTGTTCACCTAGACGCGGGATTTCATAAATCAATTCATCACCACTACCGAGACGAACACCGATAGAAGAATTGAATTTAGAGAATGAGGCATTAAATGTCATCTCAACACCATAACGGCCATCTTCTGGAACATCGACTAAGAATCTAGCGTAGTCATTGAAACTAGACATATCTAAGTAATAGGAACCATAGAAATCACTATAGGTTTCTGAAACTTGTTTTAATGGTTCACTGCTAGTGAGGTGGGAGAATTCTTCTAAATATGTATTCGCGTAAAGATTACTTTCACCTTGTTTAAAGAAATATCTTTCGTTAATAAGTGGAGTTGTTTCTACGTAAGTCGTATGAATGATTTGTGATTCTTCAGAAACTTTGTAACCTAATTTACCAGATAAATCACTACTGGATTGATAGTTACTCACAATGGCTTTGCCATCTAATTCGACATTTAATATTTTTTCATTAGCGATAACTTTCACAATATGTTTATCACCCATTGCATCATATCTACCGATTTCTGAGGCTAAACCATTTTCTTTCTTAGATAAGATGGCTTTACCATCCGCGAATGATAATGAGTAATTATTGTTAGCGGTCTTATATGAGAAATAATATTCATCGACTTTATCCGCTACTAAGGTTGCGGTATAAGTGTTTTTAATAGTTTCTTCTGTTAATGCTTTTTCTTCATTAGTTAACACTGGTGTAATGATTTCTTTTACATCTTTTACTTCTTGAAGATTTCTATGGGCAAAAGAAATATTTGCACCGGAATAGGAAATAGGAGCGAAGTTTAATCTTCTCACACCTGGAGATTCTAAAGATGTATACATCGCATAATAAGAAACCATATCTGGACCTTCAATGATTGATAAATCACCAAGAGCGATATCTCCATGCATTGAGTTGGTGTTAATTAAGATTGGTCCTTGTTGCTGATTAAAGAACGACTGAGCGAATGTTTGAGAAGAGGAATAGTCAGGATTAATTGCACTGACGAGATAGCTACGATAACTATTAAATGATTCATCCACTGATGAATAAGTGAGATATGTCACTCCATCAATATTAAAGATAGATGGGGATTGAGTTTCAAATGAAGCACCAGAATAAGAATCAATTGTTGTGCAATCAACTTCCACTCTTGTTGATTCATCAATTTCATCAATTGATTTCATCTCATATAATGCGACGGATTTTTCTCCACCAGTGACAAAGAATAATTTGCCATTAGGCGCCATATAAATACTGGCGTTATATTTAGAAGCATAGTTTAAATCTTTAACATAGTTAAATTGTCCTTCTGGAGATGAGGAAGAATAAACCTTATATCCATTTGGAGTATTAAAGAATAAATAGAATAAATCATTATAGAAATAGACACGTGGAGAGGTCGCTGCATAAGTTAAGCGATCTTTTGAAATATAGCCAGATGTGAAACCAGATTCTGTGACATAGTCCCAATTGATTAAATCAGTAGACTTAAAGGCACGGATACCAACATTTGTTTTTGGAGTGGATTGATATAAATAGTAGACACCGGCATATTTCAAAATAGATGGTGTGTGAATACCATAACCACTCCATTGTCCAGAGATATTGTGGAGTAAATTATTATCAAAATAGTCGTAATTTGCAGAATTTGCAGTGATTTCTAAAGGATTTGTCGCTTCAGAACCTTCAACTGGTAAATAAGCAGAACCTGGATTTGTTGATTCTTCTTTAGGCTCGGTTGGTAAATTAACGTCATCTAATGTTGGGGTGGCTTCTTGATCTTTGTTTTTATTTCCACAGCTCACAAGTGTTAAGGTCAACATCATGAGAAGGGATAATTTATTAATAGTTTTCATCTTCATTTCCCTCCCCTATTTATTCTTCACTAAAGAGACATAGTTGCTCTGCGCTGAGAAAGCCGCTAATGTCTTTGTTAATGTTCTATTTTGGAATAACCAAGCATTGCCACTGCTGGTATAGAATCTCACTGTTGTTTTACTAGTTTCACTGACTTCAAATAAGCATGTGCCAATTTCACTAGTGGCATCTAAAACTGTATCTTCTGGTGCGCCACCTAAGGCTAATAATTGAGCATAGGTAAATTTAAGAGTGTAAGTCTTATATCCTTCACCATTATCAATGATTAAGTTTTCAGCTGGAATATCTCTACCATCTAATGTGAAGTTAGAAGCAACACCATTATTATGACGTTTATCACTCCACCACATTTGGTTAGAGGATTGTCCAGCAAAATCATTTGACCTTGTGTATATAACACTACCATCTCCATAAATACGAATATTTAAGTCATAGCAAGGAACATTCTTTTTATATAAAGCCCAGGCTGTTAAGTTTTGACCATCTAAATTCAATAAGATGTTGATAGCTTCTTGGCCCACTAAGTTTGTACTTGTATTAAAGTGGGTGCCTAAGCCTTCATCCACTGTCACATACATGGTTAAACCATCATTATCACGTTCATAAGTCATATAGATATGATCAGCGTTATTAGGAATATCTTCAGAAATCGCTCCATCAATACCGTGATAGAAATAGAGGAATTCTGTATTTTCATTATTGTTAGAGAAATATGTTAAACCATCTGGAGAGAATCTTAGATATGTCATCGTGGAGAATGGGTTAACATCTTCATCTTTTGCGTATTTATCATCTAATAAGTTTTCTTGATATTGTTCGCCATTATAGAAAGCAATCGCAGAGCCAAAGGTCTTTGTGCTATCAATACCGAGAACGCTATATGGGATATTAATGCTTGTCTCAAATAAGACAGAATTAATGGTTTCACTAGTGATTAATGAAGAATGTTCTTCATCTAAAACAAAGCCATGAGACGCTTCATTATAGACGTATAATTTGCTCACTCCATTAACAAAATCAACACGGCAATCTCCATCAAAATAATTGTTATTGAAGGCGGTTTTGCGGGAAGTATTGAAATAAAGTGATAATAATTCATCACCGCTGATGATATATGGTGAGGATACTTTGACGTATATTGAATCTTCGCCTCTAACAATACCCGCTCTCGCATAATTGTTAAGTAATCCTAATGATTTTGGATTGAGTAAATTGACAATCTTGTGATGCATTTCAAAGGATGGAACTGTTGAAGTGGTTTTATTTACTATAACTTTCTTTGGTTCAAATCCAGTTTTAGAGAAGATTAATGTTGCATCAACGTTATCATAAACATCAATAGAATAGGCACCAGTTGATGTTGTTGTAGCGGTTAAATCAGAATAGCCAACTACTTTGACATTAAAGCCATCTAATGCATCAGTATCTAAGGCGGTAATTTGACCAGTAATTGTACGTTTGGTTTCGGTATTAACTATTAATGTAAATGTTTGGAAATATTCCGCACCATTAGCGTTGATTAAGTTTTCAACATCATAGGTCAGTGTATATGTTAAGAAGCCAGAACGTGATGCTTCGACGATGAAGTCACATCTAGTATCAATATTTTCAAAAGCAAAATAGCCATTCAAGTCAGTGGAGGCACGATATAACTTACCTGGTAAATCAACGTGGTAACCAACGATGGAGGCGTTATAAATTGGATCACCATTCTTTGTGATTACTTTACCCATGACACTTGGAGTGTTCTCGTTTAAATTATTAAATGCTGCTTTGGTGTAGAAACGGTTATCACCATTAAGAACAATCGCGTTATTTGGGACATCTGCGTAAGCAATCTTAAAGGTTGGATGTCCTGACATACCAGTTCTAGTTCTCGCACCATTAATGTCTTGTACACTTGTATGAACAAAACAGAATCCTAATGGAGTGGTTTTATTAGTTTCACCAGAAATAGAGATATATGGGATACGATATTCTAAGTAATATCCTTCATCTTTTGTGGTGTTATCATTTGGAATGGTGTTTGGTTTTAAAGATGTTTTAAGAACTCCACCAAAACCGATTATATCTGTACCATAACCACTACCAGTGCCCATATTGACTTTGGAGAATCCAGACACACCTAAATAGATACGATAGTCATCTTTTTGACCGGCTGTGCCACCATTGAGAAGTGGATCGATATAGACTTCTACACCATCTTCATCTTGAGCGTTATTCGCACCAATAGCTCTCTTAGTGACATATTCATCATAGACATCAAAGAGTAAATATAAAGCTTGGTCACCATGATAAACATAGAGTTGAACGTCATATTGGCTAGATGTTGTTTTCAAACCGAAATCGACAGCAAAAGCATAAGCTTCATCTTTTAAACCATCTAAGATGATTTCACTATCATTTATGTTATTGGAATCAAAATCAAATTGATCGCCAGAAGAAACTTTTTCTTCCGCATAATAGCGGTAAGTCGACGCATTAGCGCTACTAGCAACGACTACACTAGTGCCTAAAGCCAATAAAGCAGTTAATAATAGTTTCTTTAACATAATAATTTCTAGCCTTTAACCGCTCCAATGGACATTGATTTAATAAAGAATTTTTGTAAGATTAAGTAAACAATTACCATTGGTAAACAACTCATAACCGCACCAGCAAAGACAACTGTTTGTTGTCCACTACCGGAGAATGATTGGTTAATAGACGCCATTAAAACTTGGAGGGTCTTGTTTTTGGTTTGTAAGTAGATTGATGGAGCGAAGTAATCATTCCAAATACCCATGAACCAGAAGATATCTTGTGCTGCCACTGCAGGTAATAAAAGTGGAAGCATAATTTGTAAGAACATTCTAAATGTGGAACAACCATCAATCTTTGCAGCTTCAAATAGTTCAGATGGAATACCTTTCATGTATTGAATAAAGAAGAACATTGTTCCAACGTGGATAAATAAGTGTGGAATAATTAATGGATATAAAGTATCAATCCAACCAATTGTGGAATAGGCAATATATCTTGGCATTAATAACACTGCGCCTGGAACCATCATGCCACTTAATAAGAAGAGTAACCAGAAAGTTTTGCTTCTTAATTTAAGTTTGGCAAAGGAGAAAGCACTCATGGCGGCAAAAACTGTGCCGCAAGGAATGACAGTGACAACAATGATTAAAGTGTTTTTATAACCGCTAATTAAGTTTAGATCGACCATGATTCTCTTATAGTTATCAAAGTTGAACCAGTTCTTTGGGAACATATAGGCGATACGCGCAAAATATTCCTCAGTGGATCTAAATGATGAACAAATCATGAATAAGAGTGGGAATAAAACTAAGAAGGAAAGGAACGCTAAAACTAAGTTAGCAACGATTCCACCAACGATTTCTTTAGCTTTATCGCGAGCGTCTTTCTTTCTCACTTCTTCATCTAAGACTTTGTAGTCTTTTTTCACTTTTGTGACAGTGAGAGTCTGATAATTTAAGAATGATTCGTCTGCGTATCTCATAGATCAAGCACCCACTTATTTGATAAACGGAATTGAATAATGGTAATAGTCATAATAACTACACCCAGTAAGAGAGCCGCGGCAGCACCTAAGGAGTAGTTATATTCGTTAATACCATAGTTCCAAATATAGAAAACGACTGTCCAAGCATTTGGATTCTTAGCCGCAAAAATAGCGGAATCGGCATAGCTTTGTAGACAGCCTGCTAAACGCATAATTAATAAATAGAAAGTGACAGGGGTTAACATTGGGAAAGTGATATGGGCAAATCTTTGGAAGCCATTCGCACCATCCATTTCCGCTGCTTCGTAATATTCTTTAGAGATGTTACACATGGACGCGTAATAAAGAATCATTGCACTACCCATGCCATTGATAGAGTTTTTAATGATAATAGCGGTGATTAATGGGACTTTGTCTTTAGTCCATCTAACCGCGATATCAAATAAGTTATTAATAACACCACTAGAGTCTGGAGTGGCGCCATCTAAAAAGATGACTCTCCAAATGACATTTGCGGCAACAGCGCTACAAACGGTTGGTAAATATAATAAGACTCTATAGAGTGTATTAGTTTTTTTACATCCTCTGGAGTTCGCTAATGTCGCGCATAGTAAACCTAATGCGATAGCGATAGGAACTTCAATGATGAAACACAATGTTGTGAGGACACTATCAATAAATGTGCGTCCTTGGACACTATTGTAATTTAATAAGGTTTTAAAATTGTCAAAGCCAACGAATGTATATTCAAAGGTGAAAATATTGAATTGTCCAAAGGCCAAGATTAAAGCGACGAATAAAGGAACAATTGTAAAAACACAGAAGCTAATTACTGGAGGCAAGATAAACAGAAAAGCAGTTCTTCTCTCGCTTCTTAATAATTTGCTCGGTTTCTTCTTAACCTTAATAGGTTTAATCGAAGGAACACTTAATTCCAATTCATTGACAAAAGAGGCCATATTATCTACCTAATTTTGCATTAGATTCATTAATTCTTGATTGTAATGTGTCTTTATAGGCTGCGACTAATTGTGCACCTGTCATAGTGGCGTCTGACCAGAATCTTGTATTAGTGACAACCTTTGACCAGTCAGATAAGTATTCATTAGAAAGAATACGAGTTTGGTGTTTGGCTCTGCCAGTAACTCTATCTGTTTCACTACTGCCATCAACGACATCAATGAAAGCAGATAAGTTAGATGGATTGACTGGGATTGTTTGACCATTATAAGTGGTGACAGTCTTATAACCAAAATCAATATATTCTTGTGCCATTGATTTTAAGTTTGGTAATTGTGTACCTTTTTGATAAAGCTCTCTTTGAGCATCTTCATTAATGGTTAACCATTTGCAGAATTTTAAAGCTGCCGCTCTTTGGAGGTTAGTAGTTGTTGTCTTATTAGAAATACAATAACCAGCAGAACCGATTTGAGCACAGCTCATGCCATCATCAGCGGTGTTATAAACACCATCAGCACCTGGGCCATAAGGAACAGGCATCATTTTAACAGTAAAGTTCATACCATTTGGATCAGCACTTGTGACACCCCAGAAGGTTTCACAGTCCCAAGGACCAAAGAATGAGAAAATGGAGTTTTGACCAACGAAAGAGTTATATCCTGTTGTGGTGCTACTACCGGAAGAGCCTGCCATTAAACCGTGTTCGAATGCTAAGGAATGCATAAAGTCTAAAGCACCAGCAAATTGTGGTTCTTCAATGCGTGAAGCAGCACCATCATCTGTGAAGAAGTCAGCGTTATTAGAGAAAATGGCTGCATTTAATTCATAGTGAGATAGGATGTTTTTATTAGAATTAGCAAAATATGGTTTTATTTTTAAACCTAATTCAATAAATTTTTCCCAAGAAATTGGTTTTTTATCGTTTAAATATTCTGATTTAACGGAATTATAGTTTAGGCCTAATCCTTGGCAAGCTTCTTTCATCAAGTTCTCGTTATAACATAATGAGAATGTAGAGATGTCTTTTGGAAGAGCATACATACCTGCTCCTGGAGTATTACCCACAATCTTTGTTTGAGGATTATACATATATCTTTCATAACCCGCTTCCCAGACATCTGCTATTTCTGCAGCGGTGATGTATTTTGAGAAATCCCATACAACACCATTAAAGGCATATTGATAGAAATCTGTATCAGGCATGAAGAATAAATCTGGTAAGTCATTAGATGAGTTAGCAAGTGTATTTAAATAAGAACTACTTGGTAAACATGTGTAATGAACCTTGATGTTTGGACAAACAACTGTGGAGAATGTGTTTGCGATATTTGTAAAAATTTCTTCAGCAGCATTTCCGCCCCAAGTCCACCAATCAATATCAACTTGTTCAGTGATATCAATTTCACCAGTATCTTTGTTGTACCATTGATCGATGTTTGCGTTTTTATCAATCTTAGCGACCGAACAAGCAGAAGCAAAACAAAGCGTTGGAATCGCAGCAACTACAGAAAGAATTTTCTTTTTCATAAAAAGTAACTCCAGTATCAAAAAACTTTATATTCATTAAAAATATAACAAAACAAACTCGCTCAGTAAATAATTTTGAAAAAATTTTTCTTTTTTCTGACAAAAAATGTGAAAAAATGAAAAAGGTGTTGAAAAATAGTTTTTTTGTATTATATTTCTTTATTTAAGGAAACACACATAATATTTATTATTTAATAGGTATTTAATGGTTTTTTAACTGCAATGAATAATTGAATAAAATGAATTATTTCACTATATTTTTGAAAATTTTTTTTATTTTATTTCCATTTTCATCCTCTTCTTAATAAAATAAAGTAAATAGAAGGTTTTTGCTATGGCTACAGTCAAATTTGTTAATGTTAACAAGATTTACGATAACTTTGTCCAAGCTGTATTTGATTTTAACTTAGATGTCAAAGACAAGGAATTTGTCGTGCTTGTTGGCCCATCTGGATGTGGTAAGTCCACCACTTTAAGAATGCTCGCCGGTTTAGAAGATATTACCTCTGGCGAAATTATTATTGATGATGTTGTTGTTAATGATGTACATCCTAAGAATAGGGATATTGCGATGGTGTTCCAAAACTATGCACTATATCCACATATGACTGTCTATGACAATATGGCATTTGCTCTTAAGATGAGACATTTGCCAAAAGAAGAAATTGATAAGAGAGTCCATGAAGCCGCTGAAGTATTAGCATTAGAAGAATATTTAAAGAGAAAACCAAAAGCATTATCAGGTGGTCAAAGACAACGTGTTGCGTTAGGTAGAGCAATTGTAAGAACTCCAAAGGTCTTCTTAATGGATGAACCACTTTCAAACTTAGACGCAAAATTACGTGTTCAAATGAGAAGTGAAATCATTAAGATTCATAAAAGAGTTAACGCGACAACAATATATGTTACCCATGACCAAACCGAAGCTATGACAATGGCGGATCGTATTGTCATTATGAAAGGTGGCTACATCCAACAAATTGGCACACCAAAAGAAGTTTATAATTTCCCAAACAACATGTTTGTTGGTGGATTTATCGGTTCACCTGCTATGAACTTTATCAATTGTCACTATGACAATGGAAAAGTAAATGTAAAGGGCGATGAGCCTATTGAATTACATTTAGAAAAAGAACAATTGCAACTCCTCAAAGATTATTCAACAAAGAAAGTTGAAGAATTAAAAGAAGTGATAGCGAAAACCGAAGATAAAATTAATGAACTAAAAGAAGAACTACAAGTTTCTGACCTAAAAGAACTCGAAGTTAATCCTGAAACAAAGAAGAATGCTTTGGAGGAAAAAGGTCGTAAGCTATCTAAAGAAGAAAAGAATAAAATTGAACATTTATTTAAAATAAATAGTATTAAGGAAAATTACGCACGCGAAGTAGAAGAATTCCAAAAAAGCATCTTTGATTTTGAACTAGGCGTGAGACCTGAAGATATCATTATTTCTAAAGAAAAAGGTAATAACGATATTGAAGTTGAAGTTGATTTATCTGAATTATTAGGCCACGAATTAATCGTTTATTCCTATATCTGTGGACAAAGAATTATTATCAAAGTCCCATCTGGTGAGGAATATGAATCAGGCACAAAGTTCTATCTCAATTTCAAACACGAAAAAGTCCATTTCTTTGATTTAGATACAACAAATAGGATTGTTCTATAATATGGCAAGATCATCCAAACGCACAAATAGCACCCAAAAAGATATCGCCTTGAAACCGATTACTTTAAGAATGGGCGCTGAAATGGCAATGCGTAAGGTTGGTGAAGTAATGCCTAAATATGGTTTTGATAAATATAAAACAGTTTCTGATTATCATGAAATGTATGCTTCTAAAGGTGATTTTGAATACACAATTTCCTTTATTGAAGACTATGGAAAAACTCATATTTCAATTTTAATTTATAGCGATAATAAAATAATTGGTCTTAAAAAGAACCTCAAATCAGTGGCTTTATTTTTAAGAGAACAATTAGAACCATTTATGGAGTAAGACAGTTATGAAAGCTAGCAAATTGTTATCTGTAATGTTCCTATCACTTACACTACTTATTGGGTGTAATAAAGATAATGGAGGCAATAATGGTCAAGATGATAATATTGATATGGATACATTAACCACTCCTTCTAAAAAGACATATACCTTTGAAGAAATTGATCCAAGAGAGCATTTAAATCCAATCACAATTAAAAATGAAGAAGAATTGATCAGTTTTCAAGCAAAAGTCAATGAAAACGATGAAACATATAAAACTGCTTATGTCGAATTAGCGAACGATATTACTTTAACTAAACCTTGGACACCAATCTCAAATTTCGCTGGTCAATTCAATGGCAATGGCCATAAAATCACTGGTTTGAAAGCAAGTGAAAAGATTAGTAAATTTGGTTTATTTTCTTCAATTAACTCCGCAAAAATCGGTTGTTTTGTCTTAAATGGAGAAGTTGAAGTTTTAGATAATTCATCTTTAGTAATCGGATACACTGTTGGAGATTGTACGGTTGTCGATGTAAAAGTTGGTGGCAAGTTATCAGGTAACAGTTATTTAGGTGGCATTGTCGGTACTGTTAACGATGGCGTGCTTAAAATAGTTGGTTGTATTAACGCTGCAAGAATTGAAGGAAAAGCTTCTATTGGTGGCGTTTTAGGTGCTAATAAAACATTTAAAACAAATGTCTCTGATTGCGCAAATTATGGCGTTGTATCAGGTAAAGGTTCCACTATCGGTGGTATTGTTGCTAGTTTAACCCACTCAACCAGTAAAGTTAATGACTACAATTTATATCAATGTTATAACTATGGTACAGTTAAAGGCAGTACCTACGTTGGCGGCGTCATTGGTTTAAGTTGTTGCCAATTAATTAGTTGTGGTGTCGACGCAAAAGCTAAAACTTATCACATTACTTCTGATAATAAAGAACAAGAGGTTATTACTTTAACAAGCTTTGATTCACCATTCTGTTCATCCTTATGTGGTGGTTTACTTTATAACACCGCAATTAATGAATATGGTGAATTGATTGGATGCGTCAATAAAGATGGTTTTGCTGTGACAGGCTTAAATGATCCTGCAGGTTGTACACGTATTATTAAGTTTAAAGATAAGATTTTATTATTCTCTGCTACAAATAGAATTGCTACTTCTACTGATGGTGGTCATACCTTTGGTCAATCAATTCAAGTTAGTAGCAAGACTACAGAAATATGCCCAATCGATGGAGAAGCTTCCACAGATACCGGCAATACGCAACCATATATTCTTCCTGATGGTAGAATTGCGATGATGTATCGTGCTCATAGGAGATCTAGTAATTTCTATTATGGTTCTTTAAGAATGAGAATATCTGATGAAGACGGCAATTTTGATAGCAGTGATGAGCCTATTACCTTATGTGAAAATTTTACAAGTATTACTGGCACTCCAGGTGCGTTCTATGAACCATACCCAATTCTATTGGAAGATGGCTCAATTGCTATTTATATTTCTGAAGATGTCCACTACTCTGAAGAATACAATAAAAATGGTATTTATATTGCTAAATTAAAAGATGACATTATCTGCCCTGGTGGCAGTCAAAATACAGTCATGATTCCTTTGAAAGTTGCACCTGGAGCAACTGAAGTCGGTGAAGGAAAGATTGAAATCGGAGAGCTTAAACTTATCTTCAGAGGTTCCGATACTTCAATGTTTGGCCATGAAAATTCACGTCCAGGTATGACTGTCCTTACCCCTCTTTATGATGGTGGCTGGGCTATGACTTTAGAAGATTCTACTGAACAAAGAGTTCCTGGTTATAACATGGTTGTTCAAATTACATATTCCATGGATGGTTTAACTTGGACTCCTCCAAGAACAATTATTAGACCACATCACGATGGCGGTACAAGAAATGGCGACGGCAGCTTGTATAAATGCTGCGCACCATTCTGTGCTACTCTTCCTGATGGCCGTTTATTAATCTCTTGTGCGACTGATGAAATGTATGAAGGATATTATCCAAGCGATAGTTCTCACTACGACCAAGAAATTGCCTTTATTACGAAAAATAGAATTAAATATAACGATGATATTGAAAGAGACAAAGATTTAATCCAAATCGGTAACTATGCCTATAGTCCAAATGAATATAGTGTTTGGGCCTCTTGTGCAGTGATTGATGGCACTATTTATGTCTCTGGATTACAAGGTGTTAATTTTATTAAAGATGATGGCACAATCGGTACACCTCAAGATTGGATGCTCGTTGAATCTATTTATTATCAAGACTTATATCAAAGACTTGGTATTTCTGAAATCAAATAATATTTGTTTATAATATTTCTATATGTGGTGGAAAAAAGTACTTTATTTTCTTTTGGTCATTGTTCTAGGCATTGGCGTCACTATGATTGGTGGTTCCATATGTTTTAATGTCAAATCGAAACATTTGCTAAGAGATTGTGTAAGCAGTGAAAAATATTACACAGTTGAACGTTTCTTTAACTATACAATGCCAACGGAAAACGATTATTTTTATAAAAGAAATCAAGAAGATGGTTCAAGAATTGAAGTCTATCCTTGTTTAGTTAAACAACCATATTACAAATACACGCCAAAAGATGGTATCTATGTGAAATATGATATTGTTGAGGAAGCGGTTGCTTTTTCTCTATTTAATTTACCAGGTAATTTTTCTTTAGAAGGGCAAGAGGGAAAAATCAAATTATCTTTAGATAATAGCAACACTATTGATTTATTTTTTGATAATACACCATACACCACCGAAGATATTAATTACTACATCAACTTCTATTCTTATATAGAACATTACTATTCTTTGACTGTATATATTACTTACGATGATTACATTAATCATGGAGGTAATACAGACTCATCCATTAATTCAATTGAAATATTTGATGGTAAGGGCACAAGTTTTTATCAAATCAACTTTGATATAAAGCCTAACTTTTTAACCAATATGCATAACGATTATTATGAAGTCTGCCAAGACTATCGTAATTATATTTTGGAATATGGTGAAGCCATTAGCGTCACTACTTATGAACGTAAAGAAGCTAAGCTAAAAGCTATTGATCAAGTCACTGAAAACAATCCTACTAAATATTTTCCAAAGCCATCCACTAATGTTGTTTTAGCATCAGATGCATTCATCTTAACTATCTCTATTACTCTAGCGGCATATATCTCAATTGCCATAGTTGTAACTAGATTAATCTTCTTTAGAAAAAAGCAGTAAAAAACCCTACATATTTAGCATATTTTAATTTTTCATGCGAGAAATGCAGGGTTTTTATATTATTTAGGAATTCTTTTTCTTTGTAGAAACTCTCTTAATCAAGATGGTATTTTCAATGTTTTCAATGATATCAGGAACCTTATCATCATTAGTGACAATGTATGAATATAATGTATCAAATAAGGCCAATTGAGCATATCTTGATGATAAACCTAAGATACGATAATTAATCTCATCTGAGCTTGTGCATAAGACAATATCAGATAACTTAGCGGCAGGTGATTTCTTGTCACTTGTGATTAAGATAACCTTAGCGTTATTCCTCTTAGCTACCTCAATTGATTCAATGATATCTCTTGTGCAGCCAGAGTGAGACACAGCGATAATGACACTATTTTCGTTAGTCTGGCAGGCAGAAATGATTTGAAAATGGGAATCAAAGCAGATGTGAACGTTTAAACCAATACGGGATAATTTATGATACGCATCTAAGCATACAGCATATGAATTACCAACACCCATCAAATAAATGCGATCAGCGTTAACAATATATTCATAAGCTAGATAAAACGCATCATCCGTTAAGATGTCTTTGGTTTTCATTAAAGAAGCATAAACATCATCACAAACTTTGTTGTACATGGCTAAAAAATCATCATCCTTACTGATAGATTTATTAGCAATATGTCTTTCTTCTTTAGCAAGTTGAATTTTAAATTGTTGATATCCTGAGCAACCCACCCTTTTGGTAAAACGGACAATCGTCGCTTCACTAGCGTTTGTCAAATTTGAAAGTTCAGTAATTGAAACAGGGGAGAGATTATTAGCATTTTCAATTAAATAATCGGCAATCCTTTTTTCAGTTTTGCTCATCTTTGGATAGCAAGATTTAATGCTTATTAAAAGTTTTCCCATTTTCAGTTTTCACACACTTTTCAAAATATATTTTCGCATATTTATATAAGAAAAATCAATAATATGCAAAATGAAAAGAAGTTTTATTTTTTGTCATTTTTATGAAATTTTTTTATGGTATTATTGAAAATTATTTTAAAAGTCAATAAAATGTATATAGTATAACTATAATGAGGTAATCAGTTATGAATGAATTTTTATTCACACAAATTCTTTCAGAATTAGAAGATGCAGTTGGTAAAGAGAACTGTTCAACCAAATTGGTTGACAAGATTGCTCATAGCGTTGACTATTTCTGGCTTTCAAGAATGTGGGCGGATAGAGGAAAAGAAATGCCAATGGGCGACTTTATTGTTTCTCCGAAGAACGCTCAAGAAGTTAGTAAAGTTTTAAAAATTGCTAATTATTACAAGATTCCAGTTACCACTTGGGGTGGAGGTGGAGGCACACAAGGTGGCGCAATTCCAGTTTGTGGTGGCATCCTCTTAGACACTAAGAGAATGAATGAAATCTATGAAATAAATGAAGAAGGAATGTATATCGAATGTGGCGCAGGTGCTATTTACAAGCACATTGAATGGGCGGCTAACGAAAGAGGCTACTCCACTATGCACTTCCCATCATCATTAACTTGTTCCACTGTTGGTGGTTTCTTAGCGCACAGAGGAATCGGTGTTGTTTCTACAAAATACGGCAAGATTGATGATATGGTTCTTCAAATGGAAGTTGTTTTACCAAATGGCGATATTATCTATACTTCAAGCGCACCTAAACACGCTGCTGGTCCAGATTTAAATCAAATCTTTATTGGTTCAGAAGGAACACTTGGTATTATCACTAAAGCTCAAATAAGAATTTATGTTCAACCTGAAGTAAGAAGTTTCAGAGGGTTCTTGTTCAAAGATATGCACTCTGCATTCCAAGCGAGTAGAGAACTTTTACAAATTTTCAAACCATCAGTTATGCGTTTATACGATGATGCAGAAACAGCATCCCTTATTAAGAAGATTGTCGGTGTGGCTAAACCTGGTGCCTTTATGAATATTGCTTGCGAAGGCAAAAAGGAATTAGTCGATGTCGAAGAAAAGATATTATTAGATACATTTGCTAAATATGGAGCGGAAGATTTAGGCTCCGAATATGGCGAAAAATGGTGGGATGAAAAGATCACCTTCTTCTACCCTGGCCATATGATGGATTTACCACAAATGTTTGGCACAATGGATAGCATTGCCCCATATGACAAAATCGAAGAAATTTATTGGGCAATGAAGAAAGCTATCGAAACTAAATTCCCAAATATTAAATTTATTGCTCACTTCTCTCACTGGTATGAATGGGGCGCAATGATTTATGACAGATTCATTTGTGATAATCCACCAGAAGATCCTATCGAAGCTATGAAACTTCATAATGAGGTTTGGAACACTGGCGTTAGAACTGCTATTGCTCATGGTGGTGTCGTCAATGATCACCATGGTGTAGGTATCAAATTAGGTCGTTTAATGAAAGAACAATATGGACCAGCCATGCAAGTATTTGAGGCACTAAAAAAATCCTTAGATCCAAATGGCATCATGAATCCATTTAAACTTGGTCTTTAATTTGGAGGTAACTAGTCATGAAAATTTCAGATAAAGCTAGACAACAAGCTGAATCATGTAGATTCTGTTGGATGTGCCGCCATGTGTGTCCAATCGGTAATGCTGATGGCCAAGAAAGAAATAATGCGAGAGCTAGAGCATTAATGGTTCAATATGTTCTAAGAGGAACAGAAAAATTAGAAGACATTGCTGACAATATGTATGAGTGTACTCTTTGTGGAGCGTGTACCAACAATTGTAAAACTGGATGGGATCCAAAGATCTTTATTCAAGAAGTTAAAACACAAATTGTCTTAGAAGGTAAAACACCTGAATATATTGTTAAATTATTAGAAAAATACCAGCAAAACGGCACTATTTTTGATGAAAATGTTGAAAAACTATATCAAAAACATAGTGAAGGAAAAGTTCTTTTACTCGCTGGCCAAAACGCCATTTATAAAGATAGTGATGCTGTTGAAAAAGCATTAGATTTATTAGCAAAAGGTAACGTTAAAGCACGTCTAGATAAAGAGGCAGATGATACTGGTTTTGCATTATGGTTCTTAACAGGAAAAACTAATGAAACAGTCGAACAAGCTAAGAAGTCTGTTGCTGAGTTAAATAAATATGAAAAGGTTATTGTCTATAATCCTGTAGATTTGTCATTAATCCTTCATGAATGGAAAGAATGGGGAATTGAAGTAAAAGCTCAATTACTCAGTTTCAATGAAGAGTTATTAGAACTTATTAATAACGGACAATTAAAAGTGAAAAAATCTAAAAAAGAATATTCCCTACAAGATAACTATGCTTACGCTCGTGAACTCGATGATGAAAAATCAGGAAGAGAACTTATTGCGAAAGTTGGCGTTGTCAAAGATATGCTTTTAATTGGTAAAGAAGCTAACTTAGCAGGCCATCTCATTATGAACGAATATATGCCAGAAAAGATGGCGCTCGTCGCTCAAGGAAGATGGGTTAATGCCAAGAATATGGGTTGCAAAGTTTTAGTCACTGAAAATCCTGACGAACATGTTTTGCTAGCAAAAACTGCTCCAGAGGGTTATAAAGTAATTACAGTTGAAGAAATGATTCTTGAAAATCTCTAGAGGTATAATCATGAACTTAAAGAAATCTTATAAAGAACAATACGGCTATGAACGTTTTATTACCGATCGTAATTCTCCTTTAGCTTTTGCTGAAATGGATATGCTCAAATTAGCAGAAGGTAAAGAATTTACCATTGAAGAAGAAAACAAAGAATTTGTTCTTATCATCTTAGATGGTAAATGTGATGTTTGGGGTAAAGACTTCAAATTTGAAAAAGTTGGTTATCGTAAATCTTCTTTAGAAGTAGTTGGCGCTGAGTCAGTTTACGTTGGTAAAAACACCGTATTTACCGTGAAAGCCGTTGATGGTGATGTAAGAGTGGCTGTTTGTAAAGCACCAGCACCAAAATATTATCCACCACAATGCATCAGACATGATGAAGTTAAAATGGCGAGATTTGGCAAAGAAACATTTGTGAGAGATGTCGCCTTTACATTCCCAGAAACAATGCAAGCTAACTATTTATACATTGGCGAATACTGGGTTGAAAACGGCTTCTGGGCCAGTTTCCCTCCACATAAACACGATGTTGAAAATGGAGTCGAAGGTGCCTTAGATGAGATTTACTATTATGAATTTGATAAGCCACAGGGATTTGGTATTCAAATGGTTTACACTTCTGATAAAACCATTGATGAAGCATATAGAATTCAACATGGTGATGCTGTAGAAATTCCTCGTGGTTATCATCCAATGGCAGTCGCCCCAGGATATAAGAACTATACATTATGGGTTATGGCAGGTCCACGCAGAGGCTTATTAAGCACTAGTGAAGAATGCCATAAATGGATTGTTAAATAATTTAAGTTATTAGGGGTTATGAACCCCTTCTTTTTAGGAACAAATATGTATTATTTAGGAATTGATTTTGGTGGTGGTTCCAGCAAAGCCACCCTTATTGATGAATTGGGTAATGTGATAGCCACTGCTAGCAGTGAATACCCCACTACTTATGTAGAAAATGGTTTAGCAACGCAAAAACCTATCGATTGGTTTAATGCTGCCATTAAAAATATAAAATCAATTCTATCAACAGGTATTGATCCAAAACTAATTGAATGTATCTGTTTTGACGCTGCGACTCATACCGCTGTTCTTTTAGATGAGAATGAAGACGTCATTTGTGATTCTATTTATTGGACAGATACAAGAAGTGTTAAAGAAAAAGAATTCTTATTAGAGAATTATAAAGATTATTTGTTTGATAAAACAAAACACTTGCCTGACACTATTTGGACTCTCCCAGAATTAATGTATTTATACAATAATTATCAAGATGCTTACCGCCGCATTAAACACATAGTGTTCGCTAAGGATTATGTTAGACATTTATTCTGTGCTGGTTTAGTAACCGATTATATTGAAGCAGAAGGCAGTATGCTTTTTGATTTTGATAATAATTGTTGGGACGAAAAACTATTGTCATTAGCCCATTTAGATATTTCACAAATGCCTAAGATAGTTTCACCACTTGATGTATTAGGAACAATTAATGAATGGGCCAGTAAAGTAAGTGGCTTATCCACTACCACAAAAGTTTTATGTGGATGTACAGATACCGCGATGGAAGTATTTGCTTCTGGTGGCGTGAAGAAAGGCGATATGACCTTAAAATTAGCTACAGCAGGAAGAATTTGTCTCATAACAGATAAACCATATCCTGATAAGAACATTATTAATTATTCGCACTTAAATAAGGGCTTATTCTATCCAGGAAGCGGCACTAAATCATGCGCATCATCTTTAAGGTGGTTTAGAGATACCTTAGGTGGAACATATAAGGAATTAGATCAATTAGCAGAACAAATTCCTCTAGGTAGTGATGGATTAATCTTCCTTCCATATTTAATGGGTGAATTAACTCCTTACGCTAACCCAAATATTAGAGGTGGATATTTTGGTTTATCTGCGACTCATACAAAAGGACATTTAGTGAGAGCCTTATTAGAAGGCGTGGCTTTCTCTTTATTAGATTGTTATCTCTATTTAAAAGATCACGGATTAGAAGTTTCTAATCGCGCTTTTGCATTAGGTGGTGGAAGTAAATCACCTCTATGGAGGCAAATAGTCAGTGATGTTTTAGGCATAGAATTATATGTCACTGAGAATAACGATTCCTCTTTTGGAGGCGCTTTATGCGCTGCAACGGCGTGTGGTAAATTCACTTCTTTAGAGGATGCAATTAAGAGAACACAAAAGATTGTTGGGAGAGTAAAACCAGATTTAGAGAATCATGAGAAATATATGAAAATTTTCAAAAAATACCAGCAAATCGCCAGTTTTTTAGTGGAATTTTACAAAAATGAGTAAAAATATTTTGGTCTTGTTAAAGATATATAAAGGTGACTTAAATCCATTTGATGAATGTGCTTTGGAATGTGCTTTATCATATCCAGAAAGTAAGGTCACAGTTTTAGCGATGTCTCCACTATCGCACTTAGAAACTTTAGAAAATTTAACAAGATTAGGATGCGATGCGATTTTAGTAAGTGACAAGCTTTACGCTGGTAGCGATACAATTGCTACTACAAAAGTTTTAGCAAAAACGGTTGAACTATATAATCCAGATTTGATCTTTTGTGGAAGACAAAGCATCGATGGTAACACTGCACAAGTACCGATTATGCTCTCTGAATTAACTGGTTATAAATTAGTTAATAAAGTGATTTCAATTGAAAGGGAAAATGCTAAAACAAGAGAAGATAAATCCTATGTTTTAGGTAATAAACAATTATTGACTTTTGAAAAATTTAAACTTTTAAGAGCCCCTTCCATCTTCTCCAAAAAAAGAGAAGTTAGAATTATCACAAATGAAGAATTAGATTTGCCAGTTGAATCGGTGGGATTATTTGGTTCTCCTACACAAGTTATTAAATCTTACGCTAATGAAACTGATAGACGTTTTTGTAAATTTATCAATTTTAGCAAATTAGATGAAATAGTTTACACATCATTGATTGTAATGCCAGATGAGAAAGTAGAGAAAGTGAACAAAGCTCCTCTTATTCATTACGTAGGTAATCTCAATGATGTCGCTTTAAAATATGGTGAGCAAGTCCAAGAGATTAAAGTAGATGGACTATCCATAGATGAAGTAATCAAATTAATTGAAAAAATCAAACCAAAAATAATTCTTTGGGAAGAAAGAGAATATAAACAATTAGCCGCTCGTGTAGCGATTAGAATGAATGTTGGGTTATGCGCAGATTGTGTATCATTTAACTATGTTAAAAATCAATTTATTATCACTAGACCTGCTCTCGGTGGAGATGTAATTGCTGATATTGTTTCTAAATCACCAATATCAATGGCGACAATTAAAGCTACTAATACAGAAGAATATGGTATCGCCATTGTGATTGGAAGAGGAACATTACATTGCTTGAAGCACATGGATAAAATAGCCGATGATTTTAGAGCGAAGATTTATTGCACTCGTCCATTAGCGGATTCTGGCGTCATTGATTATTCACATCAAGTTGGTTTAACAGGTATATCAATAGCCCCAAGAGTATGTATTGTGATAGGTACTAGTGGCGCGGTACAAAATATTGTTGGTATCAATAAATCTAAAACAATTATTGCGATTAATAATGATAAAAAGGCGAAAATATTTGATTATTCCGATTATGGAATAATTATGGATGCAAAGGATATATAATAAAAAAGTATGAAAAAAGTAATCGGTGTAGGCGCTTGCGTATTAGATACATATATTGAAATGGATTCTTATCCAAAAGAAGATATTAAAATCAGAGCAAATAGAGTTTTTTCTTGCGGCGGTGGTCCAGTTGGTAATGCTTTAGTGGGTATTGCAAAACTTGGTGTACAAGCCGCATATTTAGGCTCATTAAGCAATGATGCTTATGGTCATCAATTAGTGGATGAATTCAAACAATTTGGTGTATGCACCAATAACATTAAACTATTGGATAATATCGATGCTTTTAAAGCATTTATAATATTAGGTGAAAATAAAGGTACAAGAACAGTCCTATTTGATAAAGGAACTATTCCTGATGATCCTTCATTATTAAATTTAGAAGCGATTCAAGATTTTGATGTTTTACATCTTGATGGCAACTTTATGAATTTAGCGATTGAATCCGCAAAAATTGCTAAGAAATATCATAAGATTGTTTCTCTAGATGCTGGTTCTCCATATCCAAGAGTGGAAGAATTATTACCTTATGTTGATATTTTAATTCCAAGCGAGAGCTTTGCTCTTAAGTTCACTGGTAAAGATACCGTCGATGACGCAATTATGGATTTATATTTAAAATACAAACCTAAGGTTTTAGTGGTTACACAAGGACCAAGGGGTGGAACATATATCGAAGACGAGAAAGTTCACCACTACGAGGCATTCAAGATTAATTGCATTGATTCTAATGGAGCAGGGGATATATTCCATGGAGCGTTCTTAGTAGCGTACTTGGAGGGCAAATCATTACTAGATTCTATTTACTTTGCCAGTGCGACAAGCGCATTAAAATGTATGAAAGTAGGCGTTAGAAACGCCTTACCAAATAAAAATGAAGTTGAAGCTTTCTTAAAAGCGAGGGGTAAATAATATGTTAGATTACAAACTTAAAATCGGCCTTTGTCCAATCAGAAGATGGATTAAAGAACCACCAAAGAGAATTGGTATCTTCCAAAGTGATTACGCAGTTGATAACAAAAACGAAATCATTAAGTATTTAAAAGAACATTACTCTGATGAGATGACAGAATTTGTTGATCTCGAATTCTTAAATGAAGAAGGCCTTCTTTGTTTAGAAGAAGATTGTCCACGAGTTGTGGAGTATTTCAAAGAACAAAAGATTAATGCATTATTCATCATTAACTGTAACTTTGGTATGGAAAACTGTGCTGGTTTAGTAGCCAGAGAATTACATCTACCAACATTACTTTGGGGTCCAAGAGATCGTAATTTTAAAGATGATATTAGATACACCGACACTCAATGCGGTTTGTTTGCAATGAGCAAGCAATTAAAGAGAAATAATGTTAAATTCTCTTATATTGAAAACTGTGATATTGAATCACCTATTTTTGATAAAAGCTTAAAAGATTTCTTCTCTGTCGCTTGTATGGTGAAAAACTTTAAGAATATGAGAATCTTACAAGTTGGCACCCGCATCAAACCATTTAAGAGCATTATGTATAACGAATTAGAACTTTGTGAAAAATTCGGTATTGATATTCGTATCTTTAACTTAGGCGAAGCTCTCATTGATTTAAATAAGATTTGGGATGAGAAACAAGATGTCCTTGATAAAGATTTAGTCGAATTAAAGAAAACCTTTGATTGTGGCAATTTAGATGATACATATCTTAAAAAGATGTTAGCAATTGTCTATTATTACGAGAATTTAGCTAAGGCTAATGATTGCAATATTATTTCTAGTGAGTGCTGGACTGGTATCAATCTCGCTTGGGGAGCGAATCCATGTTTAGCGATGTGCTTATTAGCGGATAGAGATATCTATGTCACATGTGAATGGGATATTCATATGACAATCACTAATGTTTTGTTATTATCGGCCTCTAGAGGCAAAGAAAAACCTATCCAAGGTGAATTTACTTGCCGTAATCCAGATAACGATAACAGCGAGCTTTTATGGCATTGTGGTCCATTCCCACTTAAATATAAAGATCCAAGTTGTAAACCATTCTTATATAACACCAAACCATCATTTAAGTTAAAAGATGGTAACTACACTATCGCGAGATTCCAAGTTGATAGAGGTCAATACTATTTATTAGCGGGTAATTTTAATACCTGTGAGGGGCCAAAAACATTTGGAACATATATGTGGGCAAAATTTAATGACTTACCAAAAGTTGAACGCAAACTTATTGAAGGACCATATATCCATCATATGAGCGAGGTTCCTGGTAATTACGTTGGAGTGTTAAAAGAATTCGCGAAATACGAAGACTTGATATTCGATCCAATCGAAGAATAATAGTAAACGTCGTTAAATAACACCCTACCGCCATTCAGTAAATAGATGTATGCTCCAATCATTGCGAAAGGAGCATTTATTTTTATGGGAAAGCGTTATACTGATGCCGAATGTATGAATTTTGTTAAACAATGGAGATCTGCAAGTTCTTTGCATGTTGCTTTATGAGAAATCATATTGCTTATTGTTTTCCTGTTGTCATCTGTTAAATGTGATATAAAAAACCTCCTTTTGCCTACAGGAGATTTCATTATACATTATTAGAGTAAAAGCAACTTTTTGATATAAAACGGAATTTAGTTTAAGAATTAACATCCTTAACCTCGAGGTCTAAGAAAGGAACCAAAAATATTTTTTCCATGTTAAAATAAGGCATGTCAATACCTCCGTCAGATAGAGATATTGTAACAAAAGAGGCGATTTCTAGCGGTTTCGCCTCTTTTTCAAAGTTTTATATTTTTGTAAGCTAGCTAACTGTAATCACACAATAATCTTGGTAACTACCATCTTCAGTAGTGACTGTAATGACTGCTTCACCAGTAGCAATAGCAGTGACAACACCATTAGAGTCAACAGTAGCGACTTGTTCGTTACTAGATTGATAGCTCACATTGGCGTTAGTTGCGTTATTTGGCAATACTGACGCTGATAATTGAGTAGTGTCACCAACACTTAATTGAGCGTTTTCTGGTTCTAAGCTGACGCCTGTTACTGGGATGTTAGATGGTTGGACACTAACGGTGCAACTTGCGGTATAACTACCATCAGTGGTTATAACTGTAATAATGGCTCTACCACTACTAACCGCGGTTACTACCCCATTACTAATTGTGGCAACATTTTCATTATTACTAGTCCATGTGACTTCCTGATTAGAAGCGTTACTTGGTAAGATATTTGCCACTAATGTCGCAGTCTCTCCTTCTATTAATGATAATGTGGTTTGATCTAGAGAGACACTTTCGACAGGAACATCAACACCAGATTCTGGTACGATTAATTGTTCATAAGAAGTGACTTCCCCATTAATGGATATTGTGCAGTTGACATTAGTGTTTTCACCAACATAGACAGAGAATTCATTAATTGGTTTGCCTTCATATAAATATAATGATTCATTATTATCACCAGTCACTTCGATAGTGACAAAGTCAATATCATCACCTTCATATGTAGCGGTAAAGATTAAATAATCATCAACAACTTCACTACTAGAGACATTACTTGAATGTGTATCATTGGCTTTAGTCTTATAACTACTATTAAAGATTTTCTTCATTGGGGAAACACTAGTGTCATAAGCTGTTAAGTCATAGACTGTATTTGGTGATAAATCATTAAAGATGGCTGGACTAACAACAGTGATATCTTGATTAGCTTCATAACTATCATTAGTTAATGAAAGCAAAAAAGTCTTATCATTATCACCATTAATTTCAAATCCTAATTCAGTACTTCTTGTTAAGAAGTTATTAATATGATTTGAGGATTGAGTACCAATTAATCCAGTAGCCACTCCGATTGTGGCGATAGCGCCAACAAAAGTAACCAATATTCCTGGTAAGGCAGTCACCATTCCTGATGCTCCTCCAGAAGTGATTTTATTAACATCTTCGTTATTTTTCTCAGTAGAAGATTTCTTATTATCCGTGGAAGATAAATCGCTAATTTCACTAGAATTGGTATTTAGTTCGTTACTTAAAAAACTTTCTTGACCATCATTAAAAACTTCTTTTCCACCTTGGGACAAATTAATCTCTTCAGTTTTTATAAGACCGTCTTGATTCTCAATATCAAAATTGTTCTTTTCTAAATCTTTCATCATTTAATGTCGCTATTCACGTCCTCAATGC
>CAJOLV010000018.1 GCA_905235515.1 uncultured Bacilli bacterium
TCATTATAGTTATAATCAAAAGGAAGTTTGTGCATGTTTTTACCTCACGCCCAAATATTATCATTTTTTGTGCACGTTATCAATATCTGCTTAAATTTTAGGTCTAAGAATATGAATTATGCAAATGCACACCAAATTATGAGCGAATTTCGTTATATATTTCGGAAAATCCAACCGAGTAATGCGAGAGGTTATATTCCCGCCTACAAATGTTATAAAGATATGTTTCCAATGACAACGGTATCAAAAAAGATATGTTTCCTATTACAACCCTATAGAAAAATTAAGTCTTTTTTAAGGTAAAAATATGTCGATTTATTCTTAAAGAATAAGGGTGAGGACCGCTGGCCCCGGGGTATATGGGTTTGGCCAGGGTTCATAATACGTATTTGCATATACGAATGCAAAAAGGAGCGTTTCTGCCCCTATTTCTTCTTCTTAATTCTAATAATACGGAAATCTGAACTCTTGAATGTTAGATCGCCAATCATTTTGACTTTTTTGTGTGATTTGATATAAATACCAATCGAGTTTCTGATGCCTTTTATCTTTTTATGGTCTTTGCCTTTTGTCAATTCTTTAAAATCTGAATAATCAAAACATCCTTTTTCGTCAAGAGCATCATCGATTGCAGTTTCTACTCGACTACTTGCAGTGAACTTACTAAGTTTTTCATATGGTTTAAATGATTTATCGCACATGATATATAAATAACCATTCTTCTCACAATATCTCTTAAGAGCATCATATTTTTTGATATTCTGCTTTGTGTTCATTTGGGCAATTTCTTTTACTTCCATAATAATGATCTTGTTGGTCTGAGTGAGAATGATAAAATCAGGATAGTAATTATGGGTTTTACCACCATACCTATACGGGATGTTAATACATTGCCCCCTCAATCTTTTAAAAGCATCATGCGAAATCAACTTTTTAAGTGTTGATATTTCTTGTTGTGAATCAGCTTCATAAACATAACCATCATCGAGCTTAATTGTCTTTTCAGTATTGGCTCCACCTGGCTTTTTCTTAGCGTTCTTAGTTATTTGCAGAAATGCTTTGATTGTGAATTTCTTTCCAGGTTTACCGCTTGCTAACGCATAAAGGGAGAACGTCTTGGATTCTCTCTTTGCAGGTTTGGCTTTCGTAGTTTTTGATTTTGAACTGCATTTCTTATCTAACTTTGTTTTTGTAACTTTTTCAGCCGGATGACGTATATCTGAAACATAGTTATCATATATGACATAAAGATCTCTAACGGAGCCATCTTCAAATGTGATTCTATGTCTGTCTTTATCGTATTTAGTTACGGTAAGAACTTCTCCACTATAAAAAAAAACATAATCGCCAGGACGAATCTCGTTTTCAACTAAATATATAGATTTCTTCGTCATGCATTTAGTTTACCACAGTCTTTGATTATTGAGGACAATCGGTGTCCTCTCACTTTCTATTGACAGCAATTTATACTATAAGCACATTGGAACCCAGTGAAGTCATCTTGCTGATGGCTGGGGCCCAGCCAAAATAGGCGAAGATGTGGGATACTGCATCTGAACCAAGACCTACTTAGTAATAAATAGGTATTCGGGACTAGAAAACCGCTTTGGTTGGTGGCGCGATACGCTCTTCGATGTAAACAACTACCCGGACAGGCACGACAAGAGGCGCCGTAGAAATACGTCCCACGTGATGATGTTGGCGTGAGAAACCAATATCTGCGTTCTCAAAGGAAGTGCTCGCTTTGACGGATGGCAACATCCTATAACTGACTTGGTAGGTACTTGTAGGGGAACAGCGAATAGGATTCCTTTAAAAAGAAATAATATCTGATGCTGAAGCTCCCTGAAGGTTGGAGGACTATTGAGGTTCCTCCCTAGGTACGGTTAGCAATAACCCATTCCAGAAGCATTAGGGTCGCTCCCTCTTGCTCAGCCTGGCGTGCTAGTGTGTGAATAACAGATTAGAGTAAGTAACGTATGACGAAGGTCGCCAATGCTTTTTTTCTAAGATAATAGGAGGAAATTATTCTATGAATAAAAATAAGTCAAAAGCGGCATACACCAATAAATGGTTGTCTAGAAATAGACGTTTTTGGCATGAAGAACATGTAGATGGTAAGCCAATCATTATTATTGATAAGGCTGATGCACCAAAAATTGTTTTAGAGCGCGTTAAAGAAATTAACCTTAAACGTGGCTGGAATGGTTTTGACAGCACAGACGAACATATCGCCAGCTTTTTTAAACAACCCAGAAAAAACAAAAGCCAAGACAAGAGGCTGTCTATTTACACCGAAGAGGAATTAAAAGAACTAGAGAAAGAAGAATCCTCCGATGACGATGTTGATTATGACGAGTACGATCAATACTATGAAGATGACGACTAGATGATAGTCGTTTTTTCTTATTCCAAAGCAACAAAAAACATCCCCATTGAGGATGTCGATTGCGGATACCTCGAAGATACCCGCGAAGGTATTGACAACGTCAATACTTCCGGTGCCATCGTTCTCGATGCGGCGTAAGTTCCTCACGCTGTACCCGACGATGTCGGCAAGCTGGTCCTGAGTCCAGTTCCTGCTTTGCCTTAGGTGCTTAATGGATTGCCCCACTAAGCGCGAGTTAATTAGTTTTCTCATAGTTCGTCCTCCTTAAAATTTCATCTAAAGATTTTTTTGAATTTTACTTAATCAACTCGCTACGAACTTATGAGCGTAATTATTTTATTAAATAAGGTTTCTAAATTCAATGGGATTTTTAAAAGCGGACATTTTACGTCCGCCTAGTTTATTGCTTTTGTTCTTGAAGGATCTCATTGACGAGATTACTCATGTATTCTTCCACTTCTTCATCTGTTAAAGAGTTCTTAACTTTATTTTTGGCTTTAGATATAAGTTTTCTTTTTATCTCTAACATTTTGCTTTGAAGCAATTCAATAGCATCTGCATTTTGGTTCAAAGAAATATACTTTTCAATTTTTCCTTTGTCTGTCTTTGGCAAATCAAGAATTGCAAAGACGCCGTCATAACGCCAGGAAATGCCATGATTATCAGTCAAGAATGAACAAATTATATTGTGCCAGATCAGACTGTATCTTTCTTTGAAACCAATTTTGAGAACATGCTCACTCTTTTTGTGCCAACCATCGCATGACCAGAAAGTTTGAACGCCAGATTTATTGATGGCAGCAACATATCTTGCCACAAATGGCTCAAGATCCAAAGGATCTATATGTCCGCCTTGAATCATATTGCTAGCAAAGGATTTGGTCCATTTATTCCAATGGCCAAGGTAGACTACAGAATAATTTTTCACGCTGTCTTTTGAGAAATAATGTTCTAAAAAACTATTTAAATTGTTTTCATCAGTGGCAGTAGTTAGCCCTCTAAACTTCTCAAGTCTCGCGATTTCTTTTCTGCAATCAATAGATTTATTAACCAAAAGATCGAATAAAGTGTTTTCCATCCTTATTTATTCCTTTTAAAAATCTTTTGCCTTCTTAAAATTTTGTTATGATAGGTTTCGTTGAATTCGTTATCAACATCCGAATACATCTTTATAATGCTTTCAACTATTTGCCGGAATGAATTAATATCTAATTCAACACAAAACTCATATAACTTGTCGGTTTCTTTATCTTTGTAATTATCGTAGAAAAGCATTCCTGTTAGCTTTTGGTCTTCATCAAGAAATAAAACTCTATCGTTTCCCAGATGCGCTAATGCATTTCGTAAGTGTTTTATGAAGTTGGATACTTTGAAATTGCCGAGATCATCTCTGTCGTCTTCATAATTAGTATATAAACGCTTTATGTTTTTAATAGAAGACACTAATTCGTTATACCCGTTTTTATTTTTTAGCTCATCTTCCTCGACTTTTTTATATCTTTCAAAAGGAACAATCAATAATCCAAACAATGAATTAATTAACTGAGTTATTTCATATACTTCTGATTCGTTTCCAGACTCAGCAATTTTATCAATCGTGTTTAAATTAGCTTGCGTTCTATTAATAAAGTCGTTGACAAAATGTTCATAATCATAGGCACTCATAAGTGAACCTCCAGCAATAGCTTATTATCTTATTTATTATACAATAATAACGATTCATTATTGCAAAAAAGGTACGCCACTATCTCTTTTATTACGCTTTTGACTTAGATAGTCATTATAAATATTGCCAATATCTTCTTTGTTAAGAACTTTCTTTTCGATCAATTCTTTAGCAATTGTCCTTAGCAAAGTTCGTTAGGTTGTCTATTGTCTTCAATTGACTCAGGCAAAGTTTCTAAATATGCCCAATCAATGTTGTCGGTATATTTTTCTTTGAGCTTGTTATACTCATTAATTTCGTCTTCATATTCTTGTTCAGAACCATCTGTGGTCTTTAAAAAATCGAGAACTGCTTGTTCAGTAAAGTCTCTCTTCCAGCCATAGTCATTTCTATCACCAGAAAGACAGATTTCTGCAATCTTCAAAAGACAGTGAATTTCACCATATCTAGCACCTTCAATTAACCAATATCCGGACTCATTTAAATCCTTCATTCCGAAGTCTTCTTTGGCATAGATTTCCGCCATCATTTTGATCGCATAACCATAATGTTTTTTGCATGCTAAATCAGCTAAAATGGTCAAAGCTTTATTGACATTTTTCTTCACCACTTCACCATACAAATAACAGATGGCAATATTGTAAATTGCGTTAATATCCCCATGTTTTGCACATATTTTCCATAATTTGTAAGCTTTTTTGTCACTTTGTTTAACGCCTAAACCTTCGCTATAGTTGTAAGCTAAAGCATTAACACAGTCGTTGTCTTTATATCCATTTTTCTTCTCGAGTTTCATACCTTGTTCAAGATAAAAAACAGACTTCGATTGATCCTTCTCAACACCAATGCCATAAAGGTATAATTTGGCTAGTTTTTTATAGGCCAAAGCATAGCCAAGTTTGGCTGAGTATTCGTAGTATTTTCTGGCTTTAATTAGGTCTTGCTTTGCGCCCAATCCTTTTTCATACAAATTGGCTACATTATGGATAGCGGTTGCGTGTCCTGCACAGCCTGCGATTTTATATAAGCCCAAAGCTTGCTTATACATGTCGTTTCTTTCGTAGATAACGCCCAAATCATTTGCAGCGTCAAAATTTCCATCGTCGATGGATTTCTTTAAATAACGCACGGCATCTTTGTAATCACCATTGCGTGCATAATTTCTACCAATTTCATAATTCATGTCTTTCATAGTCGTTACCTCCACTTCATTATTTCTACTTAAGTATGTTTGCTGTGAGGACGAGTTATTTCCTCTCAGCTACATTAATCTTTTTGTAGAACTCATCTGTAAGCTTGTAGCCTATTGCGGCCATCATTTTTTCTAGATCCTTTAGACAGCACTTTCCGTCCAGATAGATCTGAACAAATATGTTTGCCAGCTCTTCCTCTGTATATCCTGTTTTCTTAAGCACAGTCACTAGGTCCATTAATTCTTTAAACGTCATAATAGAAAACCCTCTGCGTTTTTACAGAGGGTATCTTATCAAACAAATTGTGTATAAAGGTCGCCTCAAAAGCGACATTGAATTATTAACAGATTAATGGTTGGTTGTTCTTATAAAGAACATCATTTATCTCAAACACATTATAGTTTTCATCTTCAATAAAGTTTTTAATTATGAAATCAAACAAGATTGAGCCAGAAAAGAGATAGCCAGCAGCCGCCATTAAATCTTCAGCATCATCAATATCTAACTCCATGCCTATGATTAAACAAATAACGGTAATTTTCTTAGGAACGTAATCTTTATGAGAAATAATCTTTGAGAATAACTTTCTATCAATACCGGCTTTTTTATAGACTTGAGGATTAGATTTTCCGCACTGATTCAAATAATAAAATAGCTTTGAATTGAAGTTATCAGCAGGAGCAACTAATGAATCAGCACTACCAGTAATTATTCTGGTCGGGCGTTTCTTAATCTTAACTATACCGTCTTCAGGCACTCCATTGCATTCATAATCACGAGGTCCTCTTGGATGGCACATCTCCAATCTTCTCTCGCGTTCATATTCATATTGCTCTACTTGATGAACGAACCCTTCGCCGATATAGCATTTAAAAGGCTTAAATAGGTCAATACATTCATCAAATGTCTTGTCACTGTAAATTACAAGTCCAACTGTTAATTCGTTGTTCTTAAGGAATTTAGTGATTGTTTTGATAGCTATCTCAGCAGCTTCTTTATTTGGATACTTATAAGTTCCAGAGGAAATGAGTGGAAATTCAATTGTTTCTAAATTGTATTTAACAGCAAGCTTCAAAGCAGAAAGGTATGCCTTTTCTAACAAGTCTGGTTCTCCGTGTTGCCCATCTTGATATATTGGCCCAACAGTATGTATAACATTTCTAGCTTTTAAACCATATCCTCTAGTAATCACTGAGTTTCCAACATCACAATGTCCGATTTGATTAAGCTCAGTCAAAATGATCTTGCCTGCTTTGGCAATGATCTTCTTTCCAATGAGACCACCTAGATGTAAATTAGTGTTTGCTGTGCAAACAATGGCATCAACGTCTCTATTAGTTATGTCAGCTTTAACGATGTATAAGCTCATTATTATTCTCCATCTTCAGCACCAAAGAACATGAAGAAAGCTCCTGTTCCAAACATAGGTAATGTACTTCCATATTTCTCCATGGTCTGTTTGCATTCATCAAAAGAAGCGTTGAATATTAAGCCCAATTCAAATTTGGCCCTTGAGGCACCAACATATAACAAGAGACGGTTGTTATCGTCTAAAAGAACATTTTTGTCTATATCAATGACAATCACCACTTCTGCTTCCAAACCTTTAAATTTTCTACAAGTAGTAAATGTGCACGGGAAGCCATCAATAACTATTTTTTCGTTTCTAACCATTTCAGACAATGATGAGCTTGTTGCTTCTCTAGTTGTTAGAACAACAATGTCTTTATAATTCTTTTTTCGATATCCATTCACCAATTTCCTAAGTGCTTCATAGTTGTCATCAACTTCAACACATAAGGCTTTAACTTCGTTACCTGTTTCAAAGCCTTTAATATAGTCTCTCTTATATTCAGATTCTTTAAACAAAGTGCAAGAGGACTTAGCTATTTTGGTTGTGTTTCTGCAGTTTCTAAACAGAGTCAATTTGCAATCAGCACTTGCGATAACTTCTGGAATCTCTTTTGATTGAACACATTGGTATTTGTCATAGAAGTAATAGCAAACGCCACCTTTTTCTTCGGCGATAAGCTGTAAATTGAGAAGGAATCCAGAAGCTTCTATTTCTTTTTTGCCAAAATCTTGAGCTTCATCAACAATAAAGTTGATATAGTCAAAGGACTTATCTTCAGCCATCTTAGAAACCAAAAGATTATAGTTTTTGTCATCAATAGTTCCTAAATAATGATGATAAAGAGAATCAATTGTTTCAAAACGAATTAGAGGATATGTTTGGCTGTAGGCGTCTAAATGTTCCTTTAATTTATTGTTGTAACAGAGGAATAGTACTTTCTGTCCAGAATCAGCAAGGCGTATCGCTTTTTCCAAAGCAATCATCGTTTTTCCTGTACCAGCTCCACCAGCAATAACTGCAATCTTTTGATCCTCTAAATAGTTTAGAATTGCCTTTTGGTCTTCAAGAAAAGACGACAATCTCCCATTCTTTAGATCGATAAAAAATCTATCTGTTGGTACTAAATTGCAGGATGGGGCGATTACAAATTTTATAAAGCTTTCGCAATCTTCCTTTGAAAGCTTAGCAAATTTATTAACAGTTGTGTGCTCTCTATAAATCTTTTTGTGACAATCAGGACACTCAGCCACAAATTCTCTTTTTGTCTTGTTGTCAAATTCGACTTCAACTTGGTACTTAACAATAGATAGTATTTTTTCTGTTAGTTTTTCAGGATGATCATAAATCTCATATCTGCCAATTATATAATTTTTATTTCCTGCATCTGTCGGTAGAGTCCAGTTGTTAATTGTGTTCTGGTCAATAGATGGAAAGCAAACTAGACTTAGTAGTGACATTTTCGGACCAAATCCAAACTTAGATGCTCTTCCTTCATTTAAAAATTTAGCCAGATTACGTCTTGATCTATCAAGCTGTCTGAATGGACCGTTATACTTCATAACTGTTCCATCACTATAAACCCAAAGGTAATTAGTTGCCTGGCCATTATAATAAAGTCCTTCGCCAGTTCTAATGTTAATTGCACCTGCTTTTGCCTCCAAACAAATGGCGGCAACATCTGGAATTAAAATCAAAAAATCTATTTCTGCTTCATAGGACTGGTTCTTATTATCAATATCCTTAATTTTTACAGAATGGCAAACATACCAATCTTCTGGGAGATGTTTATGAAGAACTTCAAAAATATCATCTTCTTTGCTTGTTTTATCATAATCAAGCGCTCTTCCTGGGATCATTATTGCCATAACTATTTGCCCTCCTTGACAGAATAAACATCCGCATCTTTTAATTCGTCATTGCCGATTAAGAACTTAACGTCTACTGGTATTTCAATGTTAGCAAGTTCGCTCTCTGCGCCACTTTCAAACAAATAGATACCTTCATCAGGCCAATAAACAATTGCCCGTTTCTTAAGTGTCTTGCCATTTATTTCAACCTCTCCAAACATTTTCTTTGGTAAGGAAAGCGTGGAAATAATTTTTTCGGCGTTAGCTGTGAATAACCCTTTAGCATTTTTAAAGAACGGGTCCCAGCTAGTGAACGGGAATTTACTTTCGCTCTTTAATATAATTTTGGTCGAAATATGTTTCTTAGGTGTCGCTTCAATGTATGGCTTCAAGAAATTAATCACAAGCTCTCTACTTAAAATATCGTGATACTTTTGATTATCATATGTTCTTAAACACTTGTAACAAGACGATTTTGGATCACAAGAACAGTTAAGCGATTTATTATACGCGGCATCAATAACTGCAGCTAAATTTAAATAATTGTGATCTAACAATTGCTTAACATGGCCTGCCCCACCAGGTACATTATCAAAAAGAATAAAACGATAATTCATTCCACCACCAAATATATCGTCACGTTTAATGACGCCGGAAATTTCGTTTCTTTCGATGTGCAATTCATTTGAAATCGCATCAATCAATGCGAATAGTACAGAGGTAGCTGTTGCGTCATCGATATTTGTAGCGTTGTTAAATATAATCTGAACAATATCTGTGTTAAAGGCATGATATAAAGTTTTCTTTTCAAACGACAAACTATTGCATGGCTTTCCATTTGGTTTGTTATGACCTTTTTGGACAGTCAATTCTTTTTTTGTTCCGGCTTGAAGAATGCCAGTAGCAACTTTATCTATTTTTCCGTTTTTATCTCTTATTCGATCGTATCTGCCATAAGCAAAACCACACTTCGGGCAAACATAGAAAGGCTCACCTTTTGCGGAAGTAACAATAATTTTGTCTTTTCTTGAAGATATGACTGTAATTTGTGAGTGGTTAAAATCAAGAGTGGTTTTGTTCGCAGAATGGTCCTCTTCAATATAATAGAAATCGGATCTATACACTTTCTTAGGTCTAGTCAAAGGAACTTCTTCCGGCTTGCCTCCATCTGTAATCATGCCAGCTGAAGGACTTATAGCTTCCTCCCAAACTACCCCATTAAGAGATATGCCACAGCCTTCACATTTTTTATTCATTGGTGTATTGGTATATGAAACATTCAAAGTACCACAGCCACTACAATAAGAAATATAGAGTTTATCAAAATCTTTTTCTCCATTCTTCCAATATTTAGATATATATCTGGCGGTATACATTTTGTTATCAGCAATTACTTTTGAACCAGGAGCATAATCGCTTATGGCTTGAGTCATATCACGATTAAGTCTTAATCCCCTATTACTTGTGCTTGAATCGTAAAGATGTTCACCACCAATTTTCAATTCGACAGTATCAACAGGGAATCCATATTTAGGCAAAATATTGGCTTCAACAAGGAAATCGATAATTGATGTTCCTTTATATCTCTCCATATCTTTTTCTTTAAATCCAGAAATTAGTTTCCAATCTTTGCCTTTTGCAGCTTCTATGGCCTTTATATCATTAAGATAGTCATCAACGACGGAATAGTATTCATCAACTGCTGTTGTTAATCGACCGTTTGTACCTATTAACTCAGAAGCCCATTCTCCACTAAAACCAGATATGCCAAATTCATCATCTAGGTCTGTAAAAGAACTATGAAGCACTGAAGCTAGTTGAGCATCTTTACTGGTTATCATTTTCTTAAATTCGTCTAGTCCACCATTTTCAATGAAGTAAGAAATAGGACGTTGTTTGCCTTCTGAGTCTTCAAAATAGGCTTCAAACTTATTAAAGAAGAATCCAAAACATGTCGAGAAAATATGTCTATAAACGATCTTTGGATTATCTAATTTGAAGAATGGAGGAGTGATTTCGCCATTAATCATTTCAGTTGGTTTTTCATAATAATTGAAATCGTGTGATGACAATTTTGCAAAAGAGAGAACAAAAGCAGCTGAGTCTTTACTTCTTCCAGCACGCCCTGCTCTTTGAGCATAGTTGGCTGTGCTAGGTGGAATATCTCTCAAAAATACAGTTTCAAGTTCACCGACATCAACGCCCATTTCAAAAGTTGTTGAACACGATAAGGCGTTAATGTTGTTTTTCTCAAATTGATTTTGATATGCAGAAGCATCATGTTTACTAAGCTGGGCAGTATGCTCTCTAATAACCATTTTCTTCAAATATCTATCATCACCATGTTTGTAGAATTTCAAATAGTGATTGCTTTTCAAATAATCTTTAATATCAGGTATTTCTTCCAAATCACCGGAACATTTGGTAATTAAACACTTATTTTGGAAGTTTATTGTAGTAATTCTTCCACATTTTTTACACCTGAACCATTTAACATTTTCATGACCAGGTATTTTAATTGTTAAAGCAGACGTTGGTAAAGCATACCATGGGTTAGTACCGTCGATACTAATAGCATGAAATGGATTTGATGATTTAATCAAATAGTCAAAATATTCACCAAGGAATTTATTTGCTTCGGCTGTTTTATTATCATCTCCAAAAGCTTTAAGTGCCAATTCTTGTCTATATGTTTTGTAATACTTACTTGGATCCTTTTCTCTAGCCATTGGTAGCCAGTTTCCAATATTAGGAAGAGAAAAACCACTTTTGCTCTTTTGAATTGCCTTTTGGTCCTTTACGAAGAAAATTTCTTTTCTTGTTTCAAGCTTTAAATCATAAGAGTCAGGCATTACAGCTCCAAAATAAGCAAATGTCATTGCTAGTTCATCAAGAAGTTCTTTGACGTCAGATTTGTCCAAATTAGGAAAATAAGTATTCTTGAAATAATCGACAATTTTTTCTGTGTTACCAAGATACTCAAACTTTAAAAATCCTAAGGACTGCAAACTATTGCTACGTTTGCATGTCACGAGTTCTTTTAATATGATTTGCCAGGCATTTTCTTCACAAATGGCTTTGTGCTCGGCCGGTTTAGGATCTGTTAATAAATCGTCAATAAATGTTAAGTTCTTGTGGAACAATTTTGCGAGTTTATCAGCAAAAACATTTAGGTTCCAAATTTCGTCAAAATAATCTTCATCTAAAAGTACTTTTTTGTTCTTATCAAGTAGTTCTACAAATAACCTCTTGGCCATTAAATTTTGGTATGTTCTGTCTAAATAACTTGCGAAGTATGCGGCTTCAGCTCTGGAATCTGAGAAAGCTAAGAATTGCTTTCCTGCAAGTTTAGTTGCTTTCTCATTAGGCAATCCAGGCAAAGGAGATTCTATTTCCACTGTTACTGGCTTAATTGGCAATTCTTCAAATAGAGCAGTTGCTAAAACACTAGTTGCAGCTTCTGTACCAATGTAGAACTTATTGTATTCGCCATTAAAACAATACAGGCATCTATTTTTGGAGTGATTAACTTTATTTGAATAAGCACGAACATGCATTAGATCCTGTTTAGGATGCTTACAAGTCGGGTATCCATCCGCGATTAAAGAAATCTCCCCACAATGAGGACATAAGTAATAATCATTAACGTCTTTTGTTTCTGTTATATCAGCTTGTTTGATATGAGCTAGCTCTTCTTCATCTTCAACTTCAGCCTCTTTTTCTTCGGCTTCTTGGAAATCAACTTCTCCTTCATCTGGATCATCATTATCAACTTTGGTTTTAACTATATGGAAAAACATAGGTTCTTCGTCTTCTACTCTATCATGGAGCGTAGAATTCCTATTTTTTAAAAATGTTGTGCCGTTCTCATCTTCAATGAAACCAACAATTGCAACATCTCCACAATTCTTGCAAATCGATATTTCAAATACTCTATCTTCTGAATTGCCTTTTTGTATATATTCTTTTCTTTCTAAGAAAGCTTCTTTATTTCCTGTAAAACAACAATAAAATCCTTCTAGTGTTCTCACGAAGAAATGAAATCTTAAATCAACAAGGACTGAATTTTTGTTTCTGCATAAAGAACAAACATGTAAAAAAGACACAGTTTGATCTTCGTTTAAATTTAACCAATTGGAGATTGTTTGGATAACCACAGGTTCAACAAAGAACGTTCTCAATATTTTGTAGTATTTAGAGCACAAGCAAACATTGAAAAGGTTCTCCTTATACTCAAGAGAGTCGTCATATTTCAAACCATATTTACTAAATATTGGTTTAAAGTCTTCACTATCGTTTTGGGCACATTCTTCAAAGAATTCAATTGGAACGTCGACATTTTGTTCGCCCATAAAGAATGGCTCTCTGTGACCAAATACAATAGCGTCGGTGCCGAACGATTCGCCAGTTAAGTTTTCAGCAAAATCACTTATTTCTTGTTCTGCTTTTCCCTCTTCACCAAGAGTTGCACTAGTCAATATATATTGTGGATGTGATTTTTCTTCATTAATTCTTGCGATAAGTCTTCTAATCAATAAAGATGTTTCCATTCCGGTCGCGCCGGAATATGAGTGTGCCTCATCAAGAACAATAAACTTAACATCAGAACCCGCAAAAACTGCTCCTCTATTTGGAGTCAAGAGCATATATTCGAGCATCGCATAGTTAGTACATAAAATATGCGGTGGGTTTTTGACCATTTCTTCTCTGGTTAGTGGTTCGTTAGGTAATGGCCATCTAAGTTTTTCAATAATTTCATTTTCATGAAGCTCGTTATACCATTTTCTTCTATCTCCACTATAAGGTGTGTCACCATTAAAAACCCCAAATCTAATTTCAGGATACTCCATTAGGAGATTTCTCAGTCTCTTCATTTGATCGTTTGCAAGAGCGTTCATTGGATAGATCAATATAGCTCTTACTCCAGGTTTAGAAAGAGTCCCATTTTCTTTTTCTCTTAGAAGAGAATTAATCAAAGGATATAAAAAACACTCAGTTTTACCTGACCCAGTTCCAGATGTAACAACAATATTTCTATTTTGATTTAATAACCTTATTGCTCTTTCTTGGTGTGAATAAAGGGGCCTATCGGGAACAATGCTTCTTTTATATTTTAATTCATTTGGTTTGCTCTTTTCGATTTCTGTAAACAAAGGAGAAAGAACGCCTTCTTTAATTAAATCGTTAATAGTACAGCCTTTTACAAAGTTGGTATTTATGTCCACGTACGGCCCTTTACAAATCGTTTTTTCAAGTTCACTTCTAAATTGTTTACCAAAATTAACAACATCTGGGTCGCCATCAATTGGGAAGTTTAAAGCAGTAGTAATATAATCAACAAATTCTTCTTTTATTTTTTGAGCACTTTTCGCTGGATTAAACATTGGTGATCCTCCTATTACTTGTAATATATTGTTTTGAATTCAGCCACCGTGTCAGAAACTGGATTAGTAGTAAAACAATTCTTTGTCGTATCGAAATTTGCTTTTTTAAGAATCTCGCCATCTTTGCCATAAACAAATAGAAGATTCTTTATCAGACACCCGTCTTTATGAGTGAATCTTATTTTTTGAGGTTTGGAGGTTTTTGATTTTAGCATTCCGTTGAACACGCAGTCCCCAACTGGATCATATCCGAAATAGCTAATGCTATCTATAAAATAACCATCCATTTTCAATTTAGCACCAGTGGCAAAATTCCTTGGTGGTTTTATATCAATTCTTTCAATGTCGATAAACGCTTTTTTGTTTATGTCACCTAAAACAACATCAAAAGATGGTAATGAGACTTCTGGTTCTTCGTCGCCAATATAAATCTTTGCATATGCAACATTAGCCTCATATTCTCCATCATCAAGGCTGGTGTTTTCAAAAACATTTTCTTCATCATTTTTAAGCTTAAATTTAATTCTTTTGCCTCTTTCATCTTTTAGGTAAAGGTAAACGTTATAGTTTAAATTATCGTGAATAAAATACTCTCTAATATCAGCCTTAAAGGTATTGTCTTCTAACAGCAAACAATCTCCAAGATCAACAGAATCAGCACCATATGGTCTATCGGTTATAGAAAATAAAGGGATTTCTTTGTCACCAACCAAACAGAAAAAATAGCCCTTTTTATGTCCTGCGTTTATAAATTGCGACAGCAAATATGTATTTTCTTCGTTACCTGCAAACACTTCAATAGCTGTTGGTCTTAAGCTGTCTTTGAATAGTAATGGACCGGCTTGTAGAGAAGTATTAATCACAACAGTTTCGTTTGTTGATTCGAATTCGGTAATAATAATGGGTCTTTTAATGTTTATTTGAGAATAATGAACGCTGTTCATAGACGAACCAAAATACCAACTGAAGAAAGGATTTCTAATAGTTATATACGCATCCAACTCTTCAGAAAAACACTCGCTGAATTCACTTGTAGAGCCAATATCAAAATCTGCCCAAATTCCTAAAAGTTTTACTCTTCCGCTATCATCTCCGTTTAAATACGGAATACAGTTCATGTGGAACTTTATTTCTGGATCTATGACATATCTTCTATCGAGCAAATTTTTATTTGCTAAGACAGTTTTTGAAATCTTGGTAACAACAAGAGAATGATAGCCAGGTTCTGAAAGGCTGTTCTCCACCTCGTTATAAACATATCTGTGATTAATTAACGGCAATTCCGAAAGTCTTTTTTCGTTGTCAATTATCGTATTTCCATAAATGTCTTTAAAAACATGATGAATTCTAATGGCTTCAACGTTGGTATCATCATCTTTATTTATTAATAAATTGGAAAAGCTTTTAAACACTTCATATGTTTCTTCATTTTTGAATACTTCTATTTCTTCAACAGGTGATAATTCCTGGTCTTCAAAAGCAACATTTGAGGGCATCCCTTGTTGAGAAAACAATACATCTGTTTCTCTGTATTCAATGGAATCAAAATCTTCCGGGACAATGTTATAGATATTTTTCCATAGCAACCTATAGTCTGCTTTTAAAAGGTGCAGATTATTAAAAGGATCAAATTTTTGTGGAACTACGATGTAATAATTTCCGGGCTTTGTATTTCCGCGAACTTCTTTGTCAGAATTAAAAAGTAAAAAGTCTCGATAGAATTCTTTTTTAGAAGAATAACCGTCTCCACTATTTGCAACGATCCTAAATTCATAGTGGTAATGTTCTTGTTCATTGAAATAAATATCAGTAAGTTCTTCTGAAAAAGCGCTCATAGTATAAGAATGTTCGCCATTATTCTTTATCCAGCGACGAGAAAACTGTTTTAAAAGAACTTTGCTGCCATCATCATTTTCGCGATAAAGATACACATCAACATAAGCACATTCATTCTCGCTTCCTAAAAGAATTAATCTTGGGACTCTGATAAAGATGGTAGGCTTGTCATGTTGAGCAAAATCTATATTTAAAACTGGTCTTAGTTGATTAAATGTGTGAGCAGTGTTTGCTCCTTTATAGATAACACCGCCACCATTGCCGGTTCTAACGATAACTCTTTTGTTTTTAGCAACAACCGAGCTGATGATTCTATTTATAGTATTCTCTTCAAGGTCTTCGCTGTTTCTATCAACTTTGTTTATAGAAAGTAAAATATTGTCCAAAAGCTTGATGGTCTTTTCTGTGTTTTGAACAACGCCATACTTAAAGGCAGTTCTCAGCCTATAATATGTGGAACCAAATTGAACATCGGTATCTTCGTCTGGAGAGACAATCTTCTTTTTTAGAGAATTGATAACATATTCGCAAAAAACTAAGTCGGAAGATGGATAATCGCATTCCAAATCGTCAAAGTACTTTCTCCAAGCTAAATCCACAAAGCTTTCAAGAGAAAATCTAGGTGCTAGAGCGTGGTACAAAAACGTCTGAGCGAAGGCACGTTTGTTTCCCTTTGTTCTAAAAAGAACCCTATTATATTTTTTGAATAACGAATCGATGGCATCATAGAGTTTAATCAAAAACTGTTTGAGTAAAAGATATATGAAGTAATCGTCATCGAAGACTTGGTTAATTTGATCCCAAAACCCGTTTTCAGACCATTCTTTATCCCAATCTCTAAGCTTATTAACAACAACTATTACAAAGAAGGATATCTCATCAAGAGAATAATTGAATGAGCTAGTATTTCTTTTTGCAGCAGAAACAAATTCTTCTCTAAGTTCTTCTATTTCTTCATCATCAAAATGAAAATTGCCTAAAAGATTGATGTCGTCTGAAAATACTCGTTTTACTTTTTGCAATAATTCTTCATCAATCATTTTCGGAATCTCCTAATTTGGCTTTTATATACATTTTTTTCAGTTTTCTTTGATACTTATATGTCGGTTTGTGGTGGCCATTCTCCCACCTATTAACAGTTTCAAAAGATACACCCAAAAGATCTGCTAATTCTTTTTGGCTGATCATTAGTTTTTCTCTCAGCTTTTTCGTGTCGTATGAATAATTCATGACTACTTAAAATAAGTATATCAAACATATGACACTTTTTAATAATAACTTTGTTAACCGGACAAACTTTGTCCTCCTAAAAGAAAAGGCTCCCATTTTTGGAAACCTGGATTTTTGAGATTTTTTAGGCCACGCATTTCTGAGGTGGGGCCAGCGGTACTTCGCTTTTTTCTAAAGAAAAGTTGACCGGGCGGGCGGTTAAGAGGGGAAGAGTAATAAAAAAGATCTAAGGGTTAGTTAGATCATAGTTATTGGATAGAGAGTTTTGTGCAATATAAGATAAGTGACTAATTACATATCGCTCTTTTAGTCGTAGACATGCTACAGTCTCGACATGTACCGATATTAGATATGTATAGCCTTTTATTCGTGGAAACAACAAATGATATGCCTTTTTCACCACCCGAAACAAAGTATGACGAGCCTTTTTAAGTAGATGGAACATATCTTAGTTACTTGTAATACTTTTGATTTTTACTATTTGGTTTATCAGGAATAGTCATCTTCACTAAACCATTTTCTATTGCGGGGTTGAGATACGATCCTCTTAATGTTTCTTTTGATTTTATGCCAAGTCTTTTCATTATTTCGTTCGCCGTTAAAGGAATGTCATAATCCATAACTTCTAGCAGTCTATTTACCTGCTCCGAAATGTTTTTTGATTCCTGGTTAACGCTTTTTAAGGTTTCATCAATTGTCTCATCAATCATTTTTAACATAAACTCAATAAATTCATTCGAATTCCCAGCCTTGTTTGAGTTATCAATTGATTTATAATAGTCACTTTGATATTTGAAGATATGTGATTCAATTGGAATATATTCGAAAAGCTCATTCCATCTCATTAACAAGACATTCTGCCAAAGCCTTGCCATTCTTCCATTGCCATCACCAAAAGGGTGTATAAAAACAAATTCATAATGAAAGACGCATGATTTAATCAATATTGGAGTTTCTTTATCTTTTTTTAACCAGTTAAACAAATCGCCCATTAATGATGGAACCATTTTTTCAGATGGCGCAACATGAACAACATTGCCCCGCTCATCAATAATGCCTTCTGGATGAGATCTATATGTACCGCATTCTTTATCAATGGACCGAGCTATTATGCCATGAGCCTTTAATAAGTCTTTTTCCTTAAAAGCATCGTATTCTTCAATAAGCGAATAAGCTTCAAAAGCATCTTTGACTTCGTTTATCTCATTTTGTGGACCAAGAACTGTGACGCCATTTATGACGTCTCTAACTTGATCTAAAGATAAAGAATTGGCCTCAATACCTAAAGAAGAGTGAATTGATTTAATTCTATTGTTTCTTCTTAACATTGGCATGCGCTTCAAAGATTGATAGGAGAAAAATTTTTCAATCTTTTGCGAAATTGAAATGGAATAATTTAACATCGAATTTGTAATTGTGAAAGGAGGCTTATACATATTTTTTAATCAACTAAATTATATCATATTTATTATGATATGTGAAACATTAACTTACTTAAATCTTGCTTATTATCTTGCTTATTTATTATATATTTTTGAAACACAAACGGTAAGTTTGGCATAAAAATAATGGCGAAAAATAAAAGCATACCGTCATCACCTATTCTTCTGGATATTAATGATTTATTATATAAATATAATAAGTGATAGAATCTATCGTGTAATAGTATAACTCCATCCATCAAGTTTTGCACAATCTCGCCTAACGATATTATGTCGTAGTTCGAAGCATTTGCGAGCGGGCGAATTCAGCTTTTCTTTTGCTGCCAGGAAACGTGGCGTGTGGGCGGCAAAAGCTTGGGTGGTAGGCAATTTGCTTAGGCTGGTCGGTTCGGTGTATTAGGAGTAGCTTTATATTATATATAAATATATGTAGGAAGCTGTAGGTGGCAGGCGTAGTCGTAAGCTGGAGTGATTTAGCTGGGGGCGGGCGGTTAAGAGGGGAAGAGTAATAAAAAAGATCTAAGGGTTAGTTAGATCATAGTTATTGGATAGAGAGTTTTGTGCAATATAAGATAAGTGA
>CAJOLV010000019.1 GCA_905235515.1 uncultured Bacilli bacterium
AGCTAATTTAAAAGTTGTCTTTTGCTGTCTTTGGGGATTAAAGTTGCCGCCATTAAAGGTGGCACTTTTCATCTAGGGGTGTTAATTAACGACGTTTACTATCATCAAAGGGATTTTCGAGCAAAAAGAAAGCGGTGCCTCACGACACCGCGTTAACCGTTGTACTGTGGCAGGGACAAGTCCCTGTCTCAGATACCCAAGTTAAGTTCCTTTAGGCCGGTGGTGCTTCTTGTTGACGATACGATAGCAATTGAATTTCCGTATCGGTGGCCGGCTTCCCTTAGTTATTAGCTTTAGGGCTGTCATCCTCTTCGTCATGTCCGGTGCTGGATTTACGCCGTCAAACTTTAACGCGGCGACCAGTGATGCAAGCATCAGGGAGGATCGTACCGATAGTCATCAGGGAAGATGACTCTTTGCTAGAGCAACTATTAGGTGAGATCTGTTACTTCTCACGGCTCCCCGTTCAATTTAAGGAGCTAGTTGACTTATCTAGTCTCGAACTCATTAGACCATTTATTGATGGCGCTATCTCTTTGAAAGTGCTCCACCATCATCACACGTTATGTTGAGAAGTGTGAATTAGGTTTTCCTGAAGGGGATTAGGGATCAGGATTTTGCCTCTTCGATCGTGTCCGGCGGTGGAATTACGCTGTTAAGTTCTAACTCAGCGACCACTGTAACAGGGAGGTGTGCCGTTTAGCTAACCCCGAGAGATTAGCAAGCTGTCTGCAACCATTAACCAGAAGTCTTTAATTCTGGAACCTCACTATCAACGTCGTGATATTGGTTGGTTGTCTTACGACTAGCTGAATTTCAGAGCCCCTTTACTAAGCTTGCCGCAACAGACTCGCTTAGCTTATTTCACGTTTTGAGTTGACCTTAGCGTGAATGGCTGACGTGCAAGGTATTAATCGAGCACTTTCCTCTTTGGTTTCGTGTCGGGCGGTGGACTGATGCTGTTAAATTCTAACTCAGCTGCCACTTTAGAAGGGAGGAACGACCCTGGAGAACTCACGAGGAGCAATCCGTACTAGAGCAGTCGCTAATCTAAGACATTTAATCCTAGAACCGCCGTATCAACTTCGTTTCCTGCGTCGACTGACTTACCTAGATTTGAGATACAAGTAACTATCGTTACTTTTATCTCATCCAACCGGTTTCCCGAGTGGATTACAATAGATTACTCTTAATTATTTATTGCGTCAATACTTTTTTTTAAAAATTTTTATATTTTTTTATAAAAACATATCTTTATTTTATTAATAAAATAATTTTCTTAAGATAAATGAAAAATAAAATATTAAATTAATTATTTTTATTATGTTTTTATTAATTATTAATTATTAATATATGAAAGCGCATACGCGTGTGTATTAATCTTTTTTTACTTTATTAAAATTAAATAAATATTGTAATAATGTCTTAAATATCATTTTTAATTTCTTTTGATCTTCTTCAGAATAATTATTCAAACTCTTTTTAATATTTAATAAGTCTTTGACCCAATTCTTGGCTAAATCATAAATATCATTACAATCATGAAACACTTCAAATAATGTATTTGTCGCGAGTTTTCTATCTTCTATCGGTAGTGATTCAACCCATTTCATAAATCTATCTGAGTATTTTTTTGATAATGATGAAATATCTTTTGCGTATGAGAAGTCACCTGTCGTCGGACTGATTTGCCAATAATATAGATCGTGCCCACCAAATAATAATCCAGTGGAATGCACCACTTTATATTTATCCATTTGATTAAAAGTGGCGCCGATGACGTTGTTATAAGTTCTGAATTTGACCATTTTGTCTATAACAAAGGGGTAGCTAGGCAATTCTTTAATGTCTTTTCTCATGCCAGGTCCATCAAAAGAATAAGATTCAATTAGTCTTTGACTCTCTTCTTCTGTTAGATGGAGTGTAGAATAAAAAGCTAAGTTACCACCTTTGGAGTGGCCGCCTATATAAAAACGACCTTGTTCTTTTTGAATAACGCTTCTTAAATAATCTAAAGCTTGTTCCTGTCCTAGATATGTGTCTTGTGTTGCAAGAAGGAAATCTTCCTTCCAACCAATCATAGAAACATCTGTTCCTCTATAAGAGACATAAAAATCTCCATTAGGGAACAAAATAGTAATCGCATAAAATTGATTAACTAATTCTTTTGAGAATTCTCTTCTCATATATTTAATAGTTAAATCTTTATATCTATCAGACTCCACCATTGCTCTAATTTGATTTTTGTTATAAAGCTTATCTGGTGAATCAGAAACCATTTCTTTCAAAATATCTTTTAATTCGATATCTTTCAATGTCACAAATTCTTTATCTTTTAAAACAGGTTCAAAAGATATCATTGAAAGTTCAGAAAATATCAAAGCGTCTACATGATTAAAAGGCCTTTCTTCAAAAGTATATTTACCAAACTTTCTAATGTAAGAATTAATGTTCATTTATCAAATTTCCCTTAAAATAAGCCGTTTTTGCAATATTTTTAGAATAAAGGCGAGATTAATTTAAGTAAATTGCAAAGGTTTCTTTGCACTCTTTTGAGTTTGAAATCTTGTGGGATTTTTTCACTCACAGAAATCATTTGTTTGAAGTCTTCCTCAATCTCTTTCATACAATCGTTTTTATATAATAATGTTCCACATTCAAAATGATGGACTAAGCTTCTAAAGTCAAAATTGATAGTGCCAACAAAACCTAATTCACCATCCGCGATAGCGCTTTTCATATGATTAAAACCAGGTGTATATAAATAGATATTTACACCAGCATCTAATAAGAATCTGAAATTAGATTTAGCCATTAAGTATACTAGTTTCTTATCGGGAATTCCTGGCAATATCAAATTGACTTCTACCCCTCTTAAGGAAGCATTTCTCATTGTGTCTAACAATTCGTATGTTGGAATTAAATACGGAGTAGAGATATAAACACTCTTGGTTGCGTAATTAAGAATATTAATATATGTTTGTTCACCGATTAAAGCATCATCGATTCCACCAGGACCATCACCAAATGGCATGACAAATCCTTGATCCTTAAATTTTGGATATTCATATTCGAGATAGCGGTCATAGTTACTAATTTTATTAACACAGAGGTTGTAGTTTTGTAAGAATGTAGCGATTAAGTTATTAATGGCACTGCCTTCGATTTTCACCATCGTATCTTTCCAATAACCAAATCTAACAATCTCATTAGCGTATTCATCCGCTAAATTGATTCCACCAGTAAAGGCCATTTGATGATCAATGATAACAATCTTTCTATGGTCACGGTTATTATAAACACCAGATAGAATTGGTCTAAATGGATGGAACTTATGACATTTAATTCCATACTTACGTAATATCTTTGGGGTGTAAGCAGAAATAGTTCCACCACAACCCATATCATCATAAATGATACGTACTTCAACACCTTCCGCAGCTTTTTGTTTTAGAACTTCTTGAACTTCACTCCACTCTTTGCCATCAGTGATAATAAAAAATTCAATGAAGATAAATTCTTTTGCTTGTTTCAAACCTTCAATAAAAGCTGGGAAGAATTCTTCACCACATTTGTAATAAGTCACTCTATTATTGGTGTGAATTCCTAATTGAGTAATGTTGTTAATATAGTTAAATGTTCCGGCAGCTCTACCTAATTCATTTTCATATTTGTATTCTGTTCTTGGAGATAATTCAAAATAATGTGAATATCCTTTTTTAGAACCATCGATAATAATTCGATCGCGTTTCCTTAATCCGTGGTTACCAAAAATCAAAAATATGATTGAAGTAAATAATGGCATTAATAACATGAATACAATCCATGGAATCTTAAATTCTGGATCTTCTGCTTTGCTGATAATTTTAAAGAAAATGATAACTGCAATGATAAATGAGACTACGCGCAAAAATAAATAAATTCCTGCAATGATAAGTGCAGATATATCTGTTTCAATATTTTTCTTTTCTAAAATGGAACCAATAGTGTCAGTTAAGAAAAACTGAACATAAACAATCGCGGCTAATTCAATCAATAAAATCAACAATATTAAGAAATAGCCAGAGAATAGATTTCGTAAGAATTTTTTCATACACGCGTGCCTCGTTATAGAAAAATAATATCATAAAAATTGTCTAATTAGACAACTAATAGGATATTCTTTTGCTCAAGTTCGTTAAAAATTGTATTTTTCTCTCTGCTTTTTAATCACTTCAGTCTTAATAATTATCTGAGCAACAACGCCCACTAAAACACCAGTGATAATCGCGGATATAGCAATGATTGGTAAATAATAAAGAATGTAAGATGTCTCTAAGAAAATCCACGCAATTAGGATTTGTCCAATAACATGGAATAATGAGCCAATAACACTAACTCCGATAACTGAAAATTTCTTCACAATAAGATAGAACAATATCATGATTCCTAATGACATAACTGCACCAGTTAATGACATTAAGAATCCCATTGTAAAAATAGTGCCTCTAATAACTCCCACAAGAACTACTCTTGAGAGATTCACTACAATTGCATCTAAAATACCTAGTTCATACAAAATGACTAAAATCATAATATTAGCTAATCCGAGTTTAACTCCAGGAATACCTATACTAGGGATAAATGATTCTATAACTGCGATAATGATGGTCGCGGCAGTTAATATTCCTAACAATGCAATCTTACGGACATTCATTGTTAAATCTCCACATCATTGGTGGCATCACCATCAATAACAATCGATACAGCGTTATAGGCACAGATGATTGGTCTGCCACTTTCTTTTACATATCCCATACGGACACAATCTTGGTGTGGGCAATTAGATTCCACTACCGCAATAGCGCCATCATGAGTGTGTATATGAAGTTTGCCTTTTAAACCATCGATATAATAATCGGCGTCTTCTTTCTTAGATAAATCAATTGTTTCAACCACTTCGTTTTGCACAGATATTCTGGCAATCAAGTTCTCTCTAGAACGATTTGTTAATAAAAGAACAAGACAAATGACCGCTACTAGAAGTAGTGAGCCAATAAGTATAATGTCATTTCTTAATTGTTTCTTATTCATTAATGGTGATATACCTCAATATCTTTATGACAATAGATGATTTGTTTGTTCTTCACTACTATTGTTTTAATGTTATGTGCTGCTTCAATCTCTTTAATTTCCTCAACAGTATTCATCATCATCGATGTTGAAATAGCGTCCCCATAGTATCCTTTATCAGAAATTACTATTACTGCGTCATTCTCATTAATCGCGCTGCCATTGATTGGATTAACAATATGTGAATAAGTAACTCCATTGATTGTGACACCTTGTTCAGATATTCCTGAAGATGAGACAAAGCAATTCTTTAACTTTAAATATGTGTTTTGAACTTCTTTTAAACCAACTGAGAATAATCCGTCTTTATTATTCTTTTCACCAAGCAAAATACTAGATGATCCAGCATCAATTAAATAGTTCTTAATCTCTTTTGTTTGAAGATATTCATATGTCTTATCTAAAACATATCCCTTAGCGATGCCACCTAGGTCGATTTCAGCATCTCCTAAACGTTGCACAACATTATTATCTTTAAGTAACAAACTAGAAGAAGAAATCTTTAATAATTCATCATTTTTTATATTTTCATTCAAGATTTGCAGGTTTTTTAGCGATTCTTTCCACTTTTTAGATAATGATCCACATAAGGGATTGTAATAACTTGCACCTTGGTTTTTCATCTCAAGGGAGAGTTTTAAGAGTTCATATAAATCTTCATCTATAGTGACTTCTTCATTGGTGTGATTTAAGGTATACACACTTGCTTTGTCGTTAGCGGTATAGTTGTCCGTTAACTTACTGATATTAGTAAAGATAGAATGTAATTCATTAAGGTTCTCTTCATTACCTTGATATAGTTTTAAGTTCACCATTGTATCAAAACAAAAAATCTTGTTTTCAAGAGGTTTAGAACTTTGGGAACAAGATGTTAATACGATGAATAATAATGGAACTATTTTAATTTTCATCTATAAGTGGACTTTGACTTTTGAGCCATCCTCATTCGGGTGTTGATCTAAATATTCAATAATTGGTTTAAAGTTAGCGTCTTCCTTACCTGGTTTACATTTTCTTAAATTTTCTTCTTTACCAGTAATAATTGCTTCCGCTAGAGCTTTACAACCAGCGTAACCACAGCTACCACAATTGTAGTTAGGTAGTTTCTTTGCTACCTCATCAATACGTTCATCTTCTTTAACATATAGTACTTTTGCGGCAATAGCTAAACCAAGGCCTAATAATAGTCCGATTCCTAATAAGATAAGTACTGCCCATAAAACTTGCATATCTTATTCCTCCTCTTTTCCTTGGAAATAGGAACAGTCTTTATTGCCACACGAGGAGCAATTTTCCTCATTGATTTTGATATTTTCACAACCTTTAGGTACTGGTGTTCTTTTGTAAAGAACAAAAGTAACAATAAATGTTGCTAGTAGGACCACTAAGATGACAATTGCGAGTATTAAATATCCTGTTTTATCCATATTAAATACCTGAGAATAGTCCTTGTAATCCCATGAACGCCATCGCCATAATTGCAGCGGTAATTAATGAAATTGGCAATCCTTTGAATGCTTTTGGAACATTGCTAGATTCTAATCTCACTCTAATGCAACTAAACACTACAATAATGGCTAAGAAGCCAACAGATGTACCAATGCCATTTGCTAATGACATTAGGAATGTTAGTCCTTGGTCTGTATTACTTTGTGCAACACCCAAAACAGCGCAGTTTGTGGTTATTAATGGTAAATAGATACCCAAACTCTTATAAAGAGATGGTGAATATTTTTTAATAAACAAACCAACCAATTGCACTAATGAAGCAATAACCAATATATAGGCAACTGTATCCATAAATGGAATACCCGCTGGAATTAATACATAGTTATATAATGGCCAACAAATCACAGTGGCTAAGACAATAACAAAGATAACCGCTAAGCCCATGCCAAATGATGATTTGACTTTACGTGAAACACCCAAGAATGGACAGATGCCATAAAATCTAGATAAGACAACATTATCCACTAACATGCTGGATACGATAGCTAAGATAAAGGAGGTAAATAGTCTCATTGATTGTTATCTCCTTTCGCTTTCAAAGCAGCAGCTTCTTGTGCCTTCCTAATCTTTTCTTGTTTTTCTTGATATGCTTTAAGTTCTGCTTTTCTGTTTTTAAAGAAAGCAATAACTGCAAGGATAATACCAAAAACAATAAAGGCACCAGCAGGATTTTGAAACATTGATATTTCATATCCCGCAGGAATAATTTGTAATTTAAATTCTGGAATAAATGTGAAGATTTTACCAAAGGTAAATGCACCAGTTCCGAGAACTTCTCTAAAGATAGCAATGGACATAATAGCTAATGTATAACCAACACCCATTCCAATTGCGTCTATGAATGAATCAAAGGCATTGTTCTTACTAGCGTAAGCTTCTGCTCTACCAAGAACAATACAGTTAACAACTATTAAAGAGATGAATACTCCAAGTGTGGAATATAATTCTGGTAAGAATGCATTGGTGAGCATTTTCACAATTGTGACAAATGTCGCAATAATCACAATATATGCAGGTGTCTTAATCTCTTCTGGAATAAGTTTTCTTAATAAAGACACTAATAAGTTAGAGCAAATCAAAACTATAGTGAAAAGAATACCCATACCAATTGCCGCTTCTAGGCTCTTAGTGGTGGCTAAAGCAGGACATGTGCCTAAGATTGAAACGAATAATGGGTTTTCAATCACTATGCCCTTGAGAAAGTTTTTCTTTGTGTAACCTTTTTCTCTTGCCATTTGTTTCCTTTCTATAATTTGTTCGCTACTTCTTTAGCTTCATTAACCATATCTCTCACTAATTTCGCACCATAGGTTGCACCACAAGAGACATCATCAAGTTCTCTTTCACCTTGATTTAATGGTTCTAAATAATTAGTCACTAATGTGGAAGCATATGTTTGTTCATTGGTAATAACACTTAAGCCGGTAAATACATATTCATCGTTATTATCGAGATTAAAACCAACTAACAAAGATACCTTTCCATACATATTTGAACCTTCAGTTTTAAAAGCGACAAATTGATCGTTTTCATCTACTGAAACGTGGTAAACCAAATTGGTATATTTATATCCAGAAATATCTGATTTTGATGAAATAGTGGCGGTTTTACCGAATATTTCACATATTCCAGCGTTAATTTTATTATTTTCATTTTCAATAATTTTGTTTCTTGTTAAGAGATTAGTTAAACCAATTAACGCACCACTACTAGCGGCGATTAAGCCTAATGTGATAGAGGTAATAACATAATGCTTTTTAGACATTGTAAATACCTCCAAATCTTAAAACAAAGAATGTAATTAACATTGGGACTACAACTAATAATCCCATTGCTAAATATTTTTTCCATGTATAACGAGAACTACTCCATTCATAATGGTCTAAAACAACCGCCATCATATTAGCGATTAAAATAGAGACACCAACGCCTTCTGGAAAAGCAGCAAATAATCTAATAAATACTGTCGCAATTGCAGCAATCATTCCATACATAAATCGAGCAGGTGAGTTGATTGGGCTAGTAACTGGATCAGTTAACATAAATGTCGCGCCGAATAAAACACCACCACTTAATAAACTATATAGGGTGAACATAAACGGATTAACATTCTTATCTAAAGAATAGATTGCAAGACCCGCTGTTAAAGTTAAAACAATGAATGTTCCTAAATACGAAACAACAATACGGTAATCAACACTTCTTCTAATTAATAGATAAGCTAAACCAATTAAGATGGTGATTTTATAAACTTCACCTAATGTTCCAGGAATTCTTCCAAGGAATAAATCTAATAATGGGTATTGGGTAATGTTGCTCAAAGCCCCATTATTAATTAAGCCTAATGGAGTGGCGCCGGCAGCGACATCTGGAATTTGATAAAACCACGTATCGACATATGCTACATATTGCGAACCAAAACATAATTTAGCAAATAACATGCCCACTACTGCTGGATTAAAGATATTACTTCCTAATCCACCAAAGACTAATTTTCCTAAAACAATACCAACCAAAGCACCAATAACAACTGCATATATTGGAGCGCCAGCAGGCATGATTAAGGTGAAAATAACTGCGCTGATGCAAGGCGTTAATACATTGTTAATTGTGTATTTATCTTTATAAGAATAGATAAATCTTTCTTTGAAAGAATGTTTTAAACCATCTTTCGGCATCATGTTTTTTAAGCCCACAAAGACAAATTCAGAACCTACCATAATGAAGATAGACAATAAGTAGGTAATTAATGTGTTAATTGGATAAACAACGAATGAGAAAATAAGTGTCGGTGCAAGGGCGATTAAAACATCGCTCATCATACGAGTGACACTGGCTTTTTTTCTAAGATGTGGAGCGTTTTCTTTGCTAATTATCATAACTTCGCAATCATCTTTGCCTTTCTCACATAATCTGTTACTGGAATCTTTGATGTACATGTATACGAACAAATACCACACTCAATGCATCTCAAAGGATTGAGTGTTTTGATTCTTTCTCTATCTAATGTTTTTACTGCGTTCATAATTTGCACTGGTTCAAGATGAACCGGGCAAGATAAAACGCAACTACCACATCTCACACAAGGTTCTTCTTTGGACTCTGTTTTGTTTAAAACAATAATTGATGTCACGGTTTTTGTCACGATACAGTCATCACTTGGCACAGATGCCCCCATCATTGGGCCACCTAAAATGAAGATCTTTTCTTTTTCTGGATCTTTATAACCACCACAAAGTGGAATCAAATCTTTAATTGAAGTGCCTACTCTCACACGGAAGTTCTTGGGGAACATAATTCCATCACCAGTGATGGTAATGTCTCTTTTAATAACCGGCATATTATATTTAATAGCCTTATATAAGCCCACCATTGTAGAGACGTTGAAATTAATAATTCCACGACTAGATGGTAATTCACCTGGATTAAGTTGAATGCCTGTCGCACTCTTAATCATTTCCACTTCCCAACCTTGTGGGTAATAGTTGCCTACGCAACATAGTTCGATACCAGAGCCTTCATATTCTTTTAACAGTTGAGTGTAAACGGCTTTAATATCTGTATATTTTGATTTGATACAAATCTTCGCGTGTTTACATTTAAATGCCTGCATTACATATTTAATGGCTTCCATAATACGATATGGGAATTCAAGCATTAATCGATGGTCAGCAGTAATATATGGTTCACATTCAATGCCATTGATGAGAATCATATTAATTGGCTTATCAGTTTGGAATTTAATATATGTAGGGAATGATGAACCACCTAAACCCACCATCGCACAATCTTTTAGGATTTTGGTCATATCATCTTTTGTTAATGCAGCGATTTGTTCAGGAGTTCTTATTGTGACGCTAGAATCTAACGTATCTTTAAAATCGTTTTCAATTTTGATAAAGTCAGTTAATTTACCATTTCTATGGTAATGTTTTTCTAAACCTAAATATGTACCAGAGCATGTTGCGTGAATTGGTTGATCAAAAAACGGACCATAACGCATACCAATTACTTGGCAAGAATTAACATGGTCTCCTGGTTTAATATATAATTCTGCCTTTGGGCAACGAGCGTTCGCCATGGCAAGATAAAGATATTTCGGTTTAGTAAATCTAATAGCAGGTAAAGAACCAACCAACTTTTTAGTATCTTTAATTTGCACTGTCTTGGAAATCATAGGACCGCTTTTATTTTAAATAAAAAAATAATTTATATCAAACATAAATACATTACTTAAAAAACATATTTGTTAACCAAAAATAAAAAGACTAAGATAAATTTTCTTAGACTTTTTATAAACATTTATTAAATATCACTTCTAATCAAGAACGCTAATCCGTTATAAAGATTTAAGGTGACTTTCTTGTTTGCAACATTATCATCGATGATTTTTAACATTATTTGTAAATCTACATCGTTGATTTGAAGATGCATTTTGTGAGCAATATTAGAATCAAATCTTTCTATTAATTTAAGATACCTTTCAATCTCTTTTGGATTATTAAAGAAAATAAGAATTTCTTATTTAGCTTCTTCAAGTTCTTCGTCGGAATATTTGAAATAAATGAATGAATCTTTGTTGGAGAGAACAAGGTTTTCTTTATTGTCTTGGTTTTCACTAAGGAACATAATTTGGTCATCTTTCACTAAGCCAATCAAAATACGATGGCCATCAAATGTGTTGTAGAAAGTTCTTAATAAATCGGCCTTGGATTCAAACACCATATCTTCTGGTAGAACGACACAATCACCAACTTCATTAATGGTAATATCGAAATCATTAGCCTTTTTCATGCTTGAAACAGTAAGGGCTTTTTCAAAGAATTTTTTAGATGATTTATTAAGCGCTAATTGGGTGATTAAAATAGACATCATCTTATTTGAGATGATTGTATTTTGAATATTAAAATCTCTAACACTAGAAAGGTTTCTGGAGTCTAATAACTCAGTAATATATGTAATATCTTCTTTAGAAGGCAATGCTTTAGATAATTCAATGAGAGAAATAAATACGTTCGCATCATAACTATCTGAAGATACTTTATCATCGCTAAGAATAAGAACCTTCTTTTCTCCTTCGGTTTCTTTTAAATCTTCAATGAGTTCTTTATTTTGTGACTTGTTGTAATGTTTATAAGAAAATTCAACATCGCCATATTCATGACTTCTTGATAAGTTATTCAATAAGAATTTTGTTTTATTGTTATCGCCAATAACAAAAATAGATGATTTTGGAATAACACGGGTTTCCACCTTTTCAAATTTACGGTCGTGATAATATTCTTCATTTCTTACTGATTCACAATAATCTTCATTTGTAGAGAGAACAAACAAACGATCTTCTTTATAAACCGGAATAGCGTTATTGTGTGTTCTCATATAATTATCAATTTCCAAATCACTTTCTACTGAATAAAAATGAGAGCCCTCAAAAGAGAACAATTCAGAATAGACATTGCTCATTTGTGGCATCACTAATGATTGAGCGATGATTTGTCCAATCTTCTTGTTGAAAGACATTGGAATGATATTAAGTTTTCTTAATGAAGCTAACTTACGAGCTAGCCCATCAATTTGGGCTCTAGCTTCATCTGAATCTGTTTCTACCACTATTTGGCAATCGTCCTTTAATTTAAAAGAGCCAAGTTTTAGCACGATTTTTAAATTTAAAAGGTCAGAATTAACGATTTCATCATCATTTAAATCAAGGACATTTTCCTTTGCCATGACACAAATTTGTGATGCTTGTTCAATAGAGATATCTTCTAGATTACCACGTAATAAAGAATCTCCTTCCTTGATGATTAAATTGGCTTTAACCTTTTGTTTAACATCATTAGTGAGGAACAAGGATTTCAATTCACTATCAATATATTCTTTGTTTTTATCGGAAAGAATAACAATGCTTTGTTTAAACCCTTTGAGCATTAAGTTGTAAATCATTTCTGGAACCTTACTGCTCCAGTTAAGAATCACGAAATGGTCATTTACAAAAATCTTTCCTTTGGCACGTGACTTTTTGTCAATGAATGTCCTTAGGGCTGTAGTCACTGTTGCGATGATAGCGCCAGAGAAAAGAACCATTCCAATAACAACGATAACAATTGCGAGAAGAAGCATCATTCTATTGTCACTAACATTAAGCATAATTAGTGAGTTAGGAGAGATCATCCATTTGACGTTGGTGATAAATGCAGATAAGAAACTGCCTTCAAACATGCTCCCACTATAATATTGGGCATCAATAACTAAAGCTAAAACAGTGCCAACAATTAAAACGGCAAGGTTAATAAGTAATAAAGTAATTAAAGTAATGGCTAAAGGTCTTCGATATGTTTTAAGAGTTTTCTTTGCTTTAAATTTCAAAAATAAAGACTTTAATGATTTCATATTAATGCCTGCCATGCTATAAAACTTATTTCACTTAAAATTTTATTATTCCAAAACTAAAATATCGATTATTTTTTAATATGTTGTCTAATAAATATTAATAAAGGGTTATGTGTATAAATTCCCGAGAAAAAATAAGATTTTCTTTTACATCGCAATTGATTTCTTCTTGTTAGCTATTTTTATCAATATATCAATGCTATTTAGAGATATGCCTCAAACGATGCTATTAACTGTTTAATTTGGTGCGATATATCTTAAGTATTTTTCTTTTATCAAATTATAGGTTTCTTCTAATTCCGCAATCTCTTGGTCTAGATTAGCATCATCGCTATTTCTTGTCGCTTCTGTGATGGTACACGCTAATTCAAAAAGCGGAGTTAATGATAAATTGCCTGTTACACCTTTTAAAGTATGAGCGGCCGCAAACAAAGCGCGATAATCTTTTTGTTCATATAAAGAAATCATTTGTTCACAAGAGTTATTAGTCATGAATTTAGTAATCATCTTAGCAATGAAAAAATCATTCATCATAATTTTTAAAGCATCTTCATAACTACCATTGATTTCTATATAAAATTGTCTAACGTTCATTTTTGCCAAACTCCTTTTGAATTAATAACTCAAAATCATCAATGGATAGAGGTTTGGATAAGTAGAAACCTTGGATAATATCACAACCACTTTCTTTTAAGAATTGATAGTGTTCTTCTGTTTCTACACCTTCTGCGATTGTTGTAGCGTTAAATAATTTAGCTAAATTAATAATCATCTTAATGATACCTTTAGCTTTTGGATTCTTTTCAATCGCTCTGATAAATCGCATATCAATCTTTAAAACATCGAATGGCAAATCCGCTAAAGCACCAAAGGATGAATATCCACTACCAAAGTCATCAATTTCAATTTTAAAACCATTGTTTCTGATATTTTCAATGACTGGTATAACTTGTTTTGCGTCTTCTACAAATGCAGATTCTGTTATTTCAATATAATATTTTTCTCTTGGAACATTGTTAGAATCCACATAATTAATGATTTCTTCGACGAGATTTGGCTTATAAATATCTACTCTGGATAAGTTGATAGATAATGGAATATCCACTCCATATTTTTCTTTCCACAGACGCATATATTTGGCAGCTTTTTCTAAAATATAAGAATCTAGCTTACTGATTAAACCGTTTTCTTCAAATAGACTAATAAAGTCTCCCGGCGAAACAAAACCAAACTTAGGACTAATCCATCTCACTAAGACTTCTGCGCTGGCGAAGACTGGTTTATCACCTTGAATATAATATTTAGGTTGGAAGAATAATTTGAATTGTTCTTCTGCTAAAGCTTGTGGAAAGACATCAATCAATTTCTCCATATGAAGAGTCTTTGCTTGCCTTTCATCATTATAAACCTCGATGTTTTTAGTAAATTCATTTACTAATGTATCCGCAGTAGTTTTGGCCCGACCCATAACAATTTCTTTATTTAAAGACGGGTCAACATTTGGATATATGCCGATTCTAAAGGAAATGTTGACATCACTAGCCACTCTTTTAACCGCTTCATCTAATTTAATAGGAAGGATTTCATAAGCATCATGATGTTCACAATAAATAACAAATGTGCTGCCTTCATCTTTTCCCACTAAACCATTACAGTTACTGATGCATTTAGTTAATTGTTCTGCAATCGCAAGAAGGATTTTATCTCCCAATGCACGGCCATATAATTCATTAATCAATCTAAATCTATTAATAGAAATAGATATCATGTCTTTTTGAACATCTGGGTAGTTAGCGTCAAATTGTTTCGCATATTTTTTGAAGAATTCGATGTTATATAAATTAGTTAACTTATCTCTTTCAACTTCTTTGAGGATGGATCTATCTTCATATAACTCAATCATTCTCTTAATACGCGCGACAATAATATCTGGGTTTTCATATGGTTTTTTAATGAAATCATTAACACCTAAATGGAAACATTCTTCTTCGATATTCTTATCACTTGTACAAACGATAAATGGAATTCTTTTAATAGAAGGGGTTTCTTGTCTCACTTTCAAAACTTCTCGACCATCCATTGGCATAAAGACGTCTAAAAGAACGAGGTCAATTTTTTGTTCTCCATTTAAAAGAATATCTAATGCTTCTTTTCCATCTCTGGCTTGTAAGACATGAAAATTATCCATCAAAATTGTGGACATAATATCGAGGTTGATTTCTTCATCATCTACTACTAAAACAGTCCTTTGAACAAAGAAACTATTACGTTCGTTATTTGTAAGTTTGTTATTATCACTCATATTTTGTTTATATTATATAAATATATTATCAGTTTTTCTATTCTCTTATTTAGTTTCGCTAAATAAAAGAAGAAACCATCCATTTTATGTAATATTTATTCAACGATACACAATATGTTTATTTGAATCTTTCTTCGATGAAGTATCAAGCCAATTAAGCATTAAGATTATTGCTCTTGTGGATAAATTACATTCATTTGTTTTCTCACTCTAGTTTTATTATCTTTCTTTATTTTTGATATTTTCAAAATCAATCAAATCTTTTACCACTTCGCTAGCGATAATAATTCCAGCGACCGGTGGAACAAAAGCACTACTGCCAGGAACACTTCTTTTGTTTACGCAATCTGCACGACAAGAAATAGATAAATCTTCATATGGTTTGATAGGCTTTTCTTTTGAATAAACAACCTTTAGATGTTCGATGTTTCTTTTTTTCAATTCTCTACGAAGCACCTTTGCTAATGGATCATAACTAGTCTTAGACAAGTCAGTGACTTCTAACATAGTTGGGTTCATTTTATTGCCGCATCCTAAAGCAGAAATAACTGGCACACCTAACTCTTTGCATTTACAAATGATGTCAATTTTGGCGGACACAGTGTCGATTGCATCAACAACATAATCATAGTCTTTGAAATCAAACTCAGAAGATTTCTCTGGTAAATAAAAGCATTTCCTTTTCTCAACTATGGCATTTGGATTAATGGATAAAATATGTTTCTTCATCACATCCACTTTATCTTTATCAATGTTGTCCATGTTAGCAATCAATTGCCTATTGATATTAGTGATACAAACTTTATCATCATCAATTAAAACAAAATTCCCGAGACCACTTCTGGCTAAAGCGTCCACGACATTACCGCCAACACCACCAAGGCCAAAAATGGCAACTTTCTTATTTTTTAAAATCTCCGTTGCCTCTTCGCCAACGATTAATTGGAAACGTGAAAATTGATTGAGCATATCGCTAATAATATATAAATTATTGCTAAAAAAAGCATTAATTTTGTTTCAAATAAAAAACTCCAAAACGCAATTTTTGAAATTTTGCGCTTTGAAATTACTGGGAAGCAGATTGTTTGCTGTCGGAGGTTGGGGTTCGATACATAGTAAACGTCGTTAAACAACACCCACCTAAATTAAAAGCCACTTTTATGTGGCGAGTTGAATCCTTGCTAGCAACTAAATGGTGTTAAACTATTCTCGTT
>CAJOLV010000020.1 GCA_905235515.1 uncultured Bacilli bacterium
GATGGTCCGCATTTCGCCCTTGATGGGGGCGGCTAGTAACAGAGGGCTAATATCTGCCCGACTATGAAAAACCACCGGATTGTCCGGTGGATATTTATTTAGTATTGAGGTCTCAATTGTTTCATGGCGATCCACATTGTTCTTAAACCAAGTAGAACGATGAACGCCATTTGAGCGAAGTTGGAGAAGATGAATCCCACAATCATCGCGAGGATACTTGGGGTTAAAGAAGTCCACCAAGCCATCTTTTGGGTATCCATAAATTTAAGATAGCTGAACATGTTGTTCTTACCACGGGTTAATAACCAGAGTAATAAGCCCATAATGAATAATAATGCAACATAGATTGCTAAGAAGATTGCGGATGTAACCCAAGTGTTATATCTCTTTTGAGACATAAAGGCTTTGTTATAGATATCAACCCAGTTGTTATAGATAACATCTCTATCGCTAGCTTTATGATCTGGATCTGCTTCTGTTAATTGGATATCGCCTAGTGTTGAGGCTAATAATTTATGGCCTGATTCATATTCTTTCCAGTCAGTGGTGAAGTTTGTGTATGTACCATTGCCAGCTTCTGTAGAATTGTTTTTATTTAATCTAGTATAAATGCCATCTTTAAAAAGAATGACATAAGACGGAGCGTATTTAACATCTTCTTCAACAGCAATATTAGTAGTGCCAACTTTATAATTTTTTGCGTCAACACTTTGAATAAATGATGAAATATCAGATCTACCACCATCTAAGTAATAAATCATTAATTCATATTGACCATCACTAGAATTCACTTTAGTGGCAACTGGTTCTAATCCTCCGCTAGTAACTACTGAATCTACTTGATATGTTAATAAATGATCATCACCAACGACAAATTCCTTTTTGTCATTTAACATTTCAACTGTTAAAGAAGCGATGTTTTGATCAAAGTTATATTTATTCGCCGCTAAAAAGGAAGCTCCATATGTTTTAGCTTGCGAAACAGTAATTGGAATAACTGGTAAGAGGACTCCAACGATACCAATGATTAAGGCTACCCACCATGGATTGGTTTTCGCGCCTTCAATGGCTCTATCGTTTGAAATTAATCCTCCGAAGAAATTTGATAAGAAACTTTTGGTTTTTGGTTTCATAAGCGATACCTCACTATGCCCGTATATTTTATGGTATAACGAATCATTTTACAAATGAATTATTATAAGCATATTAATATTAATTGCATTTTTCATAACATTTGTTAGAATTAAACACGCTCAATAGCACTGGGGTCGTACTGGTTTCGACAGGGATGTGCTAGGCTCTAACTGCAGCCGGGTGGCAACCGTGATAGCCAAAAGAAAAATAACTGACAACAGTTATATGAGAGCTCCTAGAGCTCAAGCACTCTGCGCAGCTTAATTAGCACCCGACTTTAGGGACCGACGCTAGGCGCCGGGCACAGCATCACCCAAGGTTTTCGCCTTTCACGCTTGGTCATGGTGTCATACCAAAAGGCTAGTTATTCACTGAAGACACATAGGTGTGTAATGAAACTAATATTCGTCTCGCGTGTGAAACCCGTCGATATGCGAAACACGTTAAAGTTCATACCGTCTAAGCTGTAGACGTTATTGAAGAGCCTTCCTTGGACAGGAGTTCAACTCTCCTCGGCTCCACCAATAGTTTGAATATGTTCCCATAATTTGGACCTAAATTGGTACAATATGAAAGGAGCATTTTTATTATCGAAACGCAGTGAAGATAAAAACCGGGTGCTATGCACGTGAGAATCGAAATAGCTTCCTGCGATGTGAAAAAACCTCATGTTATAATCAATAATCAAAAAAAGCTGACAACCGTTTGATATAACAGGATGTGTATCCATGGATGACGATTTAAGTTTATCACACGAGGTGGAACTGTAAGTATCGCATCGTGTTTATCCCCAAGTATCGTAGGAAAGAGATATATGGGAAATTATGTTCTGATATAGGACAAATCATAAGACAGCTTACTTAAGCCTGCCAAATGTGGGGGTTAAATGAATCTACACTTAGAAAAGCTGTTTCTTACGGGAAGCTAGTTGACGGTGTTGATGTTTGTAAATTTGGCAAACAATGGGTTGTGATGATTAAATCTATGGAAAGGGAATGGACCAAGAATTAATTAGGTAAATTATGAATAAAACAGATTTTAAAGACTTAATTTTTTATGAAATTTATCCAACATCTTTTTGTGATTCCAATAATGATGGTGTGGGTGATTTAAAGGGCATTGAAGAAAAATTGGATTATGTTAAAGAACTAGGGTGTAACGCGATATGGATTAATCCATTTTATAAATCCCCATTTTTTGATGGTGGCTATGATGTGGAAGACTTCTTTGATGTTGATCCTAAGTTTGGTAATCTCGATGATTTTAAATCTTTAATTAAGACCGCTCATGAAAAAGGAATAAAAATAATTCTCGATTTAGTAGCGGGCCATGCCTCAATTAAAAATAAAGAATTCCAAAGGAGCGGCGAATCTCAAAGAAATGAATATTGGGATTTGTTTATATGGAACGATTCTGTATGGGAATGGAATCCAGATTTCCGTTTAATTGGTGGTGTTTATCCAAGAAATGCTGAATTTTTAGTGAATTTCTTTGCCCATCAACCAGCTTTTAATTATGGCTTTAATCATATTAATCGTGATTGGCAAATGTCTTATAAAGATAAAAGAACATATCAAGCCAGAGAATATATGCTCAATGTCATGAGATTTTGGCTAGGATTAGGTGCCGATGGATTTAGAGTTGATATGGCGGATTCATTAGTCAAACTTGATAATGAGAAAACTGCCACTATTGAAGTATGGAAATATATGTTTGAGATTATTAGAAAAGAATATCCAGATGTCTATTTTGTTTCTGAATGGTCTCACCCCGCAAGAGCGTTAGAAGCAGGATTTGATGCTGACTTTGTTTTAGACCATTGGGATAACTTTTACCATCTGATGGTCAGAAGTAATGACAATAGTCGCGGAGCCTCCTTATTTAACGGTGGACAAGATATCCAAAAGATTGTCCAAGATATGAAATGGAGATTCACTGAAGCAAAGAATCATCACGCTAATATCGCCTTAATTAGTGGCAATCATGACACATCTAGAATTGCGGACTCATTAGATGAAGATAGGCTCAAGATGTTTTATGTATTTTTGCTTTCAATGCCAGGTAATCCGTTCATCTATTATGGTGATGAATTGATGATGCGAACCATGCCTTTAGATTCAAAAGATGGAGGTTATCAAAGAACGGGAGTAAGAATTCCGATGATTTGGAGTGATAAAAATGAAAATCACGGGTTTTCGACCACTAAAAACGAATTTTACTTACCTTTCTATGACAAAAATAAGATATCAGTTGAATCATCTTTGAAGGATAAAAAATCATTATATTATTTCATTAAAGAATTAATCAATTTAAGAAAGAAATTACCTGATTTAACATCACCTGATTTTGATATTCAAGAAAGTCATAGAGTCATTATGATTAGCCGTGGTGACCATACGAAAGTAATCTTAAATTGTTCTTATATTGATCATTGTTTTAATGGAAAAGTATTAATGTCCTCCAAAGAGATTAATGACAACAAACTTTCTCCTTACTCCTGCGCAATAATTAATGTAGAAGAATAATTAGTAGGTATAAAATATAATCATGGCAAAGAAAACAGCAAACCAAAAACCTGAAGAAGAAATCAAGAAGCAACAAGAGACAGAAAAACAAACTGCTACTGTTGAAGAACCCGCTCAATCTGATGAGCAAGAGCAAGTTGAAACTCTCAAAAAGAAAAAGAAAAAACAGGCTCGCAAAGAAAAAAGATTAGAAAAGATCAAAAAGGGATTCTTTAATCCAGTCGACATTAAATATCAAGGTCCTCTTTCTTATCGTTATCTGCGTATTTTAGCTTGGCTCGCTTTAGCAGCAGGCCAATTTTTAATTTTAAATTCTGTTGGCAAAATGATTGCGGGTTGGTATGTAATACCAGAGAAGATGCAGATAGTTCTTGGTTTTGCTTCATCTCTTTCCACTCCATTTTTTATCATTGCGTCATTTGGTTTAATCTTAAGTAATCAAAAGAATTATAAAAACGTTTTAGCTACCTATGGTGCGGCATTTTTGGGTTTAGGTTTAGGTATTACTTTATTCTATTACCGTTATGTTAATGGTCTCTTTATTAAATTAGGCATAGCTGAAACCATGGTAATGGATTTAATTAAAGAGTTTTTGGGTCGAAAGGTGCAAGTTAATGTCTTCGCTGATTTATTTGCTTTTGCATGTTTCCATTATTTCCTTAATTACGTTCCACAAAAGTGTTTTCAAAATAAAAAGATTTATATTTTCCGTTCCTTTATAGCGTTACCAATATTGTTTGTATTTGGTTCCTATGCTGTTAAAGTAATGATTTCCTTACATTCAATCAGCATCCCATTTTATATTTATCCGTTCTTAACTACCAAATCACCAATTGTTTTAATGGTGTTTGCCTTAGCTTCAATTTGGATTAAGAATCGTGAAAGATTATTCATTAGTCTTGGCGCCTCTAGAGCGGAATATAAAAAGTTCTTAAATACTAAACGTAATTCCTTATCCTTCTCCCTTCAATTATCATTGATCTTTTTGACAGCAATATTATTGGAATTGACTTTATTTATAATTCTTTTGATTGTTTATACTGGTATTAAAGGAGTTGATTCAGAAACATTTAGTTCTGTTATTAACGCCTATCAACTTGGTGAATCATCTGGTTTATTGTTAGCCATCCCATTCATCTTGTTATATTCCTACACAAGAGGACACAAAAATAATCTTATAGATATTTTTATTCCAATTATCGGCATTGGATTATTAGCTCTTGTCTATGTTGAGGGCGTTTACCAGTTACTAATTAATATGCTTGGAGTGTAATCACTCCTTAAAATAACTTATTTTTTCTTGACTATATCAACTTTTTATTGTGCTTATAAGAGCTGTATATGATATTAGCGATAAAGGCAAAACCACAATGATGTGGTGATGCAAAACTACAGGGTTTTTGTGGGGAAGATAGCCAGCTGTCGAAGAATAGAAGATCGGTGTTGCAGAGTATTATTATCAAACATCTTCAGATCCTGCTCCTGTGGCTACTACAGAAGCAGCAATTGAAAGATATTTTGAAAATAGTAGCGCTTTCCTATCTACAATGTTATTGGAATATCACTATCTAGTAGCAGATTCTTCAACAAAAATTTATCCAACAGGCACTGCTGTTTGGTCTAATTCTGGTGATACACCTACTTTAATTTCTCACGCAATCTCTACGACTACAAACACTGCTGATGTATCTATAAATTATGTAGTGACATTACTTTTTGAGAGATGGTGATGTTGTTGATAGAGGTTTTTCTTGTGAAACGGAATTTAGTTTAAGAACTAACAACAAAAATAAAAAAGTAGAAAAATATTGCAAATAAATAGCTATTATCATAAAATAGTGGCGATAAAGGCAAAACCGCAGAAATGCGGCGACGCAAAACTACAGGGTCTTATTATTGTAAGATAGCCAGCTGCCACTACATTAATGGGCTGGTTTTTTTCTTATCATGAACAGGTCGGGAAGCAAAAATTTGAAGATAGCGTCCGCCACAATGATGGCGATTTTTTCCTTGATGGCCTGTTTTACTGCTACCTATGCTTGGTTTAATGCCGTTAAAAATAAAAGTTTTGGTGTTGATAATTTTGGTGTTGTCGCGGTCGATACTTCTGTAACCGCGATTTCCGTTCATCAATTTTTAGGCACTAGTGATGATGGAAATAGTTATTGTTTCAACCCCACTCCTGATCATTCTATTGTTTGGGATGATGGTAGTGGCACTGATTCTACAGGTTTTACCATGGATACTTATTCCTTGAACGATCCTCACCATCCAGTTTTATTCTTATTTGCTGTTTCTGGCATTTCACAAGTTATCGATTTAGTCACTGATTACAGTTATTTAGCTAACGATGAACCTGAATCCACAAAAGAAGATGTGGCAAATTACGATGCTTTAATCGCTGGAACATATGTTAATAATGACATTATCCAAGTTGATAATGATAATCGTCATGGTGGTTCTAAGACTAAATATAAATATGTCGTTCCCTCTGAAGGAGACCCATATTTTGAAATGGTCTGGATTGATATTGCTTTAAATAATAACCCTTTAAGCTCTATTATCGTTTCTCATTATTTTTTATTTGAAGATGATCCTTCAGATAACGAAGGAACTTATCAAAAGCAAAACAAAGTCATTAATGAAGTTTCAACATCATGTCTGCCTATTGATGTCAGTGGTTTTTTAGATTCCAATAGTGCGTCTTTTGTAGAATTTGATGGAAATAATGTTAATTTTAATAAGAGAGTCAAACTTTTTGATGGTGATATTTCGGGAATGACACATATTGGTATTGTTGTTGATTATTTCAATGAATCATTAGAATATATTTATTCTTTCTTTTTAGGCCACGATGCCTTGAACAATGAAAATGGCCTCCATTTTAGATGTGATTGGACCATGGAGATATAAAGATGAAAAAAGGTTTACAAAAAACTTTAGTGTTTGCTTTACCATTTATCTCCCTTACAACTCTTATCGTAGGTACTTTAGCGTGGTTCCGTTCCATTATCAAAATTAATTCAATTAATGGTGGTGGTGCAGTCGACAGTGCCTATTATGCCTATGGTAAAGGAACAAAAGATGAACCTTTTGGCATCGCTAATACCAGACATCTAAATAACCTTGCATGGTTACAATATCTTGGTGTTTATGATAATGACAATTATTATTTTGAACTCGCTAACGACATCAATGTCGGTGAAAGTACTTATGTTATTCCCCCTATTGGTAATGAAGACCACCCCTTCATCGGTGTCTTTAACGGTAATGACCATGTCATTGAAAACATTAAAGTAACCAATACCTCTAATGTAGCAGAATTCACTTATAAATCATCTAATATCACTGATTATAATTCCAATGATTTTGAGATCGTAGGTTTCTTTGGCGTAGTTGGAGAACTTGAAGGAGAATCATATTCTTCACAAGTTAACACCATTAAAGATGTTACATTTAAAAATCTTACTGTTGAATCTAAAACCGAAAATACATTAATCGGTCTTGCCGCTGGATATGTAAATGCAGATATAAGCAATGTAAAGATTGATGGCACAGCGACAATTAATGTTAATGACCAAGTTCATACCGCCAAAACAAATATCACCGATAAATTATCCGATTATGGACTAGTGGGATATACAACAAAAGTTGGAAGTAATGGCTCATATAGCACAGACTTATCTGAATATTTCAATAGTGGTGATGGTACTGGTGGCGGTGGCCAAGAACAAGACTGGGGTGGATCCATAGTTTCGACAGATTATTTCAAATGGCTACATCAAAGCGGAAATATTGCTACTCAAACCGGTGTTACCGTTACTGGAACAGGCTACAAAGGGTATTACAATAGAGCATCAAATGCTTCAGAAATGCCAGATGATGATTCTATGCTATTTCGAAATTCCTCGACTAGGTATTTTAGGCTGTATTCTGATGGCACTTTTTATTTTAAATATAATGCATCCACAAACTACACAGGTAATTACGAGAATAATCCAAGCGCTCCTAATATAATAGGATACAAACTGATGTTTGATAACGAGATTACATTAGGTACTGGGACATCTAGCGTGACTTCTAACACTTTTTATCTAAATAAGCAAAATTCAGGTGCGAATTTTGTTGTCACATCCACAATGAACTCTACGACAACAATCAATGGTTTTTCTAGCACCTTTACAATAAGATCTTCGTGGATTTATCAGTTTAGAGAATCATCGTATTTGCCGTTGCGTTTTGAAAACGAAAATTGGATTTCGAATGGAACAAACAATACTGTTTCAAGCAAAAACACCGGATATATTTTGGGCAATCAAGGAACCGCTGGTTCAAACGCTTCGGTTCGTCTTGCATACTATTGCCGCTCAAATCTTATCAATTCAATTTCTCCGAGCCACACAGATTCTTTAATTAACATTTATAATGGACACTTTTTAGATGAACAGTTTAATGAAGATAGAATAGAAATTTTAACTTATGATAAGAATGAGGATGATTGGGTTTTAATAAAAGATGACTGGAATGGAAGTTACGACGCAGATAATCCGGCTCTCGCAACATATGCAGATACAAAAACAGATGATTCGTCTCCAAAAAGTCTCGGCTTTACTAAATATGATAATTCGCGAAATATTCTATCAAATGAGGTGCTGAGCACGATGTTCCTAGGCGGCATTCACTTTGATCCGACGGCAAATAATTATGGAATTGGGCAAGGAAACAATTTAGAAACGTATTCAAATTGTAAAGTTTTAAGCGATACCGCTTCAAGTTATCAGATGCCTAGAGGAACAATTGATTTCAAACTTAAATCTACAGGTGCTATTAATTTCTTTGCTGGAACGTATTACTCAAGCGATGTAAATTTCACTTTCTTTTCAATTTATGATGTGGTTCGAAAAACAGATGGCACTATTAACACTCTTAAAGAAATAACAAAAATATTCACTGCTAAAACCACCGCCGTTGCTGGTGGAACTTTTGATACTTCAAAGCCTTCTGATTCAAAAACAAACACCAAATATATATACCAGTACATTGATGGGTCTTATTCACAAATATATGACCCTTCACCAAGTGTTAAAGCTCTTCGGAATGCAACTGCTGCTGATATTGATAATAATAATCTAGTATTTGACTGCACATCATCTCTTAAAGCGCAAGCGCCTGTCAAAAACGCCCTTTATTATTTTGAATTACCTGTTAATGATGGTGAATTTGCAATGAGTAGTGTTAGTGGTTCTACGCTTTCTGGTGCTTATTTACTTTATCTTGATATTGGCGCTAACGCCGACATCATCGATTCCGATGAAATAACTGCTTACTCTATCACAACTAAGAGAAGCGGAAATCAATATCCTCAAGGTGTTGATTTCATCGCTACTGATGTTGCGGGTAATGGTGGAGAATCCGTTGGTGTTTATATTTCAAATAGCAAACAAGGACAATTAGTGTTTGTTGTTACATCTAAAAACATTGCTATTACAGATAATTCAGATATATCAACATTTACTTTTGAAGGAACTGATTATACGGACGCTGCAAGTCCTCCTGATGGTAAATTTAATATTACATCTGGAACATCACCTGGGCCGATGGAGTCACCTCCTGTAGGTGGAGAAAGAGTTCTATTTATCAATATTAAGAAAGTGAATAGTACGACTGTATATGGCGTTAAAATTACCGACTATCTTGATTCATCGGGCAACATCGATGAATCAGAATCAAAATATGAGATTGATTATGATGATGGCATGGGATTCATAGCTGGCAAAACCAAAGCTGAAGTTGAAACCTTATCTACATCACTTGATATTGCCGAATTACGAAGCCTAAATATCGCGGCGACATTAACAAGAATACCTGGCTACGATGCTGAATTCTCCGTTACATATAATGTTGCTGATTGTAGTTATTCTGAAAAAACAATTGATATTGATATTGCCACTAACGGAGTGTCATTAACTATCATAGTTAATACCGATGAAGGGTATACGCTTAAAGTTAATGGTAGTACCCCTGTTAGTCCATATCCTGGTACCTAATATTAAGGGGCTGTTCGAAAACCCATGAAGTAAAATGAGTAAAAGGGACAGCCCTTTTATTATGCTTCACTGATAAGAAAAAATAATTATCTTTTAAGATATTTATAACCCACAAATTTTTTATATTTTGTCAACTAAAAAATAACCATTTTGGACACTGTCTAAAAATGTTAAAAAAGTGTTTTGTATAATGACCAGTTTGTGATAAAGTTTAGGCATGGTTTTGAAACCGTGCAAGAAAGGAGAGTTTCTAATGTATTACTTTGGTCCAAGAGATAAGAATAACGAAATCACCGATGCTGAAGAATTACAAATTGTTGAAGCATTCGCGGAAGCTGAAGAATATTTAGAAACCAGCATGGTTGATGACTACTACTTCGATACCGAAGACTAGTCCCTAAAACCAACATAGTAATGACGGGGTATGACCTCGTTTTTCTTTTATCTTTATTATTATTTATATAAAATAAGAACACGTATGAATGAAAAAAAGAAGTTTGATTTATCAAATTATGGTAAAGCTGTCTGCTTTATTCTTTTAGAAATACTCGCTGTCTTATCATTTTCATTAGGTAGTTCATTTATCTTTATGGCTATCTTATCTTTTGTGATTTTAGTTTTAATCATTTTGGTGACCTTCCGTCAAATAAAAGCTGATGGTGTTGCCTCTTTTGGCTTCTTTTTGTTCCCTATTTTAATTTTTGGATTGTTATCTATTTTAAGTTATTTCAAATATGATCCAAACTTCATTATGTATGAATCATCATTTTTATTCTTAATACCGATTGCTTTAATATGTTTTGCTGGTAGTGGATATCTTATTAACCTCACAGGCGCATTTAAAATTCGCTATGCCTTAATAGTTATCTATAGTGGTATCGCTTTATTAACATTTATCAATCTCTTAGTGACAATGATTCAATTTGTCCCGTTCTATACATTAATTTATAGAGATGCCTATTATTATTACGATGGAGCGAGATCAAGCGCTTCTGTTGGTAATATGGCCTATTTCTTAGTGAACTTTTCAATGGTTGAAGTATCATTAGCGTATTTCAGTTATTATCCAATGATTTTATTAACTGCCTTTATTCCTTTAGGATTCATTAAATTTAAAGAAAATAAAAAGTTATTCATCACGTATCTTGCCTTTGGTGTATTAGGTTTAATATCTCTGATATTCACAATTAATAAGATGACATTATTGCTACTATTTGGTGTGGCCTTATTAATTGGTATTATCACTATTTATACAAAATTTAATTTAAAGACAAAGCCATTAAAGATTGCCTCAGTGGTTATTGGCGGACTGGCAGTGTTAGGATTTATCTTTATGTTCTTTAACGCTCAAGATTCAGTTGGATATGCAATGAGAATAAGTGGTTTAAGAAATCTCACAACTGGTAATAGAATATTTAATCGTTTATTTAACTCCAATAGATTCGCTAGTGCGTTTAACGGCATATTAGATGGCACATTTGCGTCACGCGTGATTGAAGGACGCAGTGTTTTAATTAAGTTGTTTGGTTATCCAATCACTGGTGGATATGTTGATTACTTTGGAGCGATGACTTGGAAATTAACCGATTCTAATAGTTTCTTCTTTGATACATTCTTCACTTCTGGATTTTTTGGAGTTATATTCCTCACAGTGATATTAATTGTCGGTATTAGAAGAGTGTTTCTATATTACAAATATAGTAGCGATAAAAAAGATGAAAAAGTCATGGTGTTAAGTTTTGTTTTGGTGAGCCTTGCTTATGCATTTTTGGCCTATGATGCGACCCCATATATCTTTGATAAAACAATTGTCCCATTCTATATGAACAACATCTTCTTAATTGATTTATTCTTATTTGGTTATTGTTTCTATAATAGTGAAAAACCAAAAGAAGTTATCGTAGTGGAAGAAGAAAAGAAGGAGAAAATAACAAATGAACAAGAATAAATTTAAATACTTTTCTCTAATTATACTTTGTTATTAACCGGATGTGGATATGGCTTAAAAGAAATCTATGAAGGCGATGTCTATGCTTCTATTGATTATAATCGTAACTTCTATCGTGAATGGGATGATGCGATTAATTATCATAAAGAAGGAAATCAAGTTGATAACGTTAATCAAGAAACGATGGTGATGAATAAAGACACTAATGGTGTGTTTACTAACTTTAATGATCCAAATTTCGCCAAAGTTCAAAGTGATGTGGGTGAATATTCATATACAAGTGATTTATATGAACCAGAAGGCAAAAAGAGTTATGGCCAAACATTTAAACTCAGCAATACCGAGTCATCATTTAGATATGGTTATATATCAAAACTCTTTAATGGTCAAATGTTCTGCAATGGTAATTATGAATTAGCAAGAGTGCAAATCGATGAAGGCGGTTTTGGCGCTAAATTTAAAAAAGAAATTAAAGAATATAAGTATCTTGCCCTTAATTTTAAAGCATCATTAGATTATCGAAGAGATGGTCAAAACACTAATATTCCAGGTCATAATTCTAAAATCAGATTAATTATTAATTTCTTCTGTAAGACAGATAATAATTCATACCATCGAGTGCCTGTTAGTTATGAGATTAGTGATATTCCTACTAACACCCCTGAAGCAATTGGTTATTCCAACTACATTTTCTTTGGTTTTGATTTATCAACAATAGAAAAAATCGATAGATGCGCAGGCATATCTATCGAATATGAATTAATTGAAGATGAATATATCAATGCTCACTTAGAAGATAATTGGAAACATTGTTTGTTGTTATACGAATTGTTCTTGCCAGGATCTACTTGGCATTAAAATATTTAGATATATCTAACCATTCTCCCATTTCATAGTCACATCTATCATCGTCTAGGATTAATGTTCCTTTCGCGGGAGTGAATGTCATCTCAGAGAAATATATTCTCCCATTAATGTTATATAGGTCTACTCTGACAAATGGGAATGGCTTAGCTAATATCTCTGCCATCTCAACCATATCAGACCAGTGGTCTGGTTTTTTTATTGGTTCATCAGTCTTTTTCCAACCATTAAATTGAGAACCATCAAATGGAGTCCAATCAATATAATAATTGTTATATCTAATATCTACACCTCTAGAAGTGACGACATACATTGATTTTGCCTTGCCATTAAAGACATGTATCTTATATTCAATCGGTAAAGGTTGCCCCTCTTCTTTTAAATATTCTTCAATAATAATTTGTGGTTTGATTGGAGCGTAATGCAATTCAACAGTCTTTTTCCCATAGTTTGTTTTAAGCCATTTATCAAACTTCTTTTTGAGCTCCGGAATGTTAATTTGACTCTTATCTTTGCAAATATAATTAAACGCACAAGCATGAGTGCACTTCATCACAAATTGATCAGGTAATTTATCAAAATCGATATCATCAAATTTATCAAAAACTCCGTAAATCGTGATTAATTTATCGCAAAAACCCTTTTTCTTAACATATTCTCTCACACCAGCGCGACCTGCACATTGGATTACTAATGGGTCTTTTGGGTAGACAAATAAACGGAGATATTGAAGTTTCTCTGTATATCTCTTTGGATTATCTAAATTGAGTTTATGATGGGTGATGTATTTATATTGACATTTCACATAAGCAACTTTATTAATGGCTTTAATGACATTTCTAAAAGGAGACACTAACGCTCTTTTGAGTTTGTTCTCTTTAAGGTTTGGATTAGGCATTAATAGTGTCCTCCTTTTTCTTTCTTCTGAAAGATGTTACTAAATCTTCTTTTAAAAGTAGTAAGGTGACTAAATAGATAATTCCATCTATTAAAACAACGCTCAATAATTGAAGGATGAAGCTGACACCAATTGATAGATTCATCGAACCCCATAATTTCATCAATGGATTGTAAATTAATAACGAGACACCGAGAATAATGATATTAGCGATTAATAATTTGAGACTATTGAAATTAAAGATAGCTCTCTTGACCCATTTCCAAGAAATCGCCATTAAGAAAATGATAATTAATAAATCAGTAGACGCTGTTCCAATGGCAACACCAATAGCGGGTCTATCTTTGAAGATAAAACCACCTAAAATTATTGATAAAGCAACATTCAATAGTGTTCCCACTCCAATAGCGATTAGATAATATTTTTCTTTCTTCATCGGTAAAAGAATTTGACCATAAATGATATCGCCAATAGAATAGGTCAGCATCATGCTAGCCAAAATCATTAATATATATGGAGCGGACCAATAACTATTACCCTCGACAAAAGTATATGTGCCTGAGATTAATCCACAAATAGGTTTAGCTAAAATACACATTGTAACAATAGCGGGTAATACCACAAACAAACAAATGTTGATTGAGTATTTGTTTAGTCTATTGAAATATTGTTTGTCCTCGACATTATAGTAATAAGCCGCTCTTGGGATAAAGACTACTGATAAAGCAGTAAAAATACCAATGATAATATCAATACCTTTAATGCCAACAGAATAACTTGCTACTTCTGTTTTGTCGGTGTTGATAAAACCTAAGATAAATGTATCAGTTTGATTGTACAAAGATAAGACTAGAGACAATGTGCAAAGCACAAGTAATGGCTTAGCGTATTGTTTTAAGTTATACGGGCCAGTTTTCTCAAATGAAATAAATTTTCTTACATAGTAAAGGTTACAAATTGTGGTGATAACAGTTACCATAATAGCGATTAGTGCATATAGTAAAATATCATCTGGATTAGTGACAAAGATAATAATCAATATCGCAGAAATAGTTAACGCGACAATGCTACGCACCGCCATATAGAATTGTTTTTCTAGAGCAATAAAAATCCATTCAAAAGAGAAAGCCCCAACTAAAAAGTTGAGAGATAAAATAAAGATTAAAGCACTAGTGTCTCTTAATTCTTTAACGGAAAAGACAACCACACACAATAGTCCAAACGATAATACTGTAGCGATTAATTGCAGTAAAAAGAATCCCTGTGCTTTATTAGATAAAGCCACTTTATCATCTCTGACCTTAACGCATTCTCTAACAGCTAGATTAGGAATACCAATCTTTGCCAAAATCAAAAAATAGGCGACAAAAGTGTTTGCCCAAGTATAAATACCCACTCCGGCGTTACCCAAATATCTACATACCCACGGGAAAGTAATGAATGATAATAACGTGAGAACAAAAGTTCTTATCACGTTAACTATGACATTGGTTCTAATATTGTCAGTCATGAGACTATTATATAGACCTGATAATTGAAATACTAATTATTTCAAGTTTTCTATCAATCCGTTTATAATAATTGCTATGAAGATTTTAGTGGTTTGTCAATTTTATTACCCAGAAAATTTTGTTATCACTCGCATAGCGGAAAAGCTTGCTGAATATGGCCATGATGTCACTGTTTTAACAGGTAAACCAAATTATGGTTATGGCTATATTTTGCCTGGATATCAAAAAATCAATTCTGAAGTTATCAATGGTGTTAAAGTTGAAAGAGTAAATCTTAAACCAAGAAAAGAATCAAGAAAATCAATTATAGATAATTATCTATCTTTCTGGAAAAACTCTAAAAAATGGGTGAGGAGATGTCGGACTAAATATGATGTTGTTTATTCAATGTCTTTGTCTCCGGTGACCATTCTTTCGGCTGGGAATTTGTATAAGAAAAAGTTTGGTGTTCCTCATGTTGCTCATTGTGTGGACTTGTGGCCTGAGTCAGTGTTAATTACCAATGCAGTGAAGAAGAAATCTTTAATGTATAAAATACTTTATAAGTGGAGTAAAAAGTTATATTCCAAAGTTGATGAAATATTAATTGGTTCACCGGCTTTTGAAGAATATTTTCACGACGTTTTGAAAATTAAAAACATTGAAATAAAATTTGTGCCTCAACCAAGTATGGTGGAAGAGAGCGACTTAGAGCCATTCCCATTTGATAAAAAATACTTTAACGTCCTTTATTGTGGGAATCTTGGTATTATCCAACACATTCCTTTTATACCAGAGGCCATGAATCAATTAAAGGGTAGTAAAATCCGCTTCAACATCATTGGCATGGGTCCAATGTCAAACTACCTCAAAGATAAAATTAAAGAATATGACTTACAAGAAAACCTTGTTTATTATGGGCCAATACCAGCTTTACAAGCTAGCGCCTATTTTAAAGGAGCGGATGCGCTTTATGTTCCTCTTAAGAGTGATGGCTATGTAGGAAAAACAATTCCTAACAAATTAATGATGTCTATGGCTTTTGCTAAACCAATATTGGCTATGCTAGAAGGCGATGGCAAAAACATCCTTCTAGAATCTGATGGAGCGGTATTTTCTAATCAATCATATCAATCTTTAGTGAGCGCACTTAAAACATTATCAAATATGTCAAATAGAGAATTAAATAAGCTTGGGCAAAACAATTTATCGTATTACAAAAACAACTTAACAATAGATAAAGTGACCCGTCAAATTGAAACGGAATTAATGAATAAATGTAACTAAGAAATCGGTGAGTAATTTGCCGATTTTTTCAATAGAATAAAGGGAATTTGCGATGTTTTTTGCTTTATTTACAATGTTATTACGTTCTTGTTCTGACATTGATAAAGCTTTATTAATAGCCATTAATAGGTCTGCTTTCGAATTACTATCAACCCATATTGCACAATGGGAGAAGTGTTTTTCTAATTCGGTATTTTTAACCGAGATTGTTAAAGCACCGGAAGAAAGATATTCAAGAGTTTTGCTAGGAATTGAAAGGCGATCTAAATCCTGGGTAAATGGTCTAGGATTAATATTTGCAAAAGCGTTCCTTTCTAATTCCAAAACTTCTTTAACTGGTAGTAGGCCCAAAAACTTAATTCTCTTATCATCTTCAATAGCGGAGTATAGTCTATCTTCATCTTCGTGATGGCCACATATTAAAAGTGATAACTCATCATCTTTTACTTGTTTAAAGGCTTCGATTAATTGGTAAATGCCATATTTAGGAAGTAAAGCCCCTCCAAAGAAAATATATTTGCCACTGACCTCTACTTGTTCATTTTCAAATGGTTCAACAATACCTTCAAAAACAATATGTGGCTTTTTGGCTGGATTATATAAATTGTTGAGTGCTTCTGTAAGAGTGATATATCCATTCAAGTGCCGGGTGTTATTTAATAAATATTGAGTGTATAACTTTGGTGTGCCAGAAATGTTAGATGGTGAATCGGTACAAATACCGATACAAGGAATTTTATATTTCTTTTTGAGATAAGACGTTAACAAAACACAACGTGGATTAATAGTGTCAGTAACAATAACTGTTTGCTCATTAATAATAGAAGGTAAAAACTTTTTGACTTGAGCTTTAATTGATTGCCCTCTGATATATTTGTTTCTTGTTATTTTCAAATAATGATAGTGAATATTGCCAAATGTTTTATCTTCCGCAAATAGTCTTTTTTGCCCACAATATTTTTTAGAGAATGGACGAATAGAGATAACATCTACTTCATTAAGATTAGCTAAAGAACGAATAACCTTATTATGGAAATTTTGATTAGAAGGGTTTAAAGAAATAGACCATGTTTTAGAAAAATCAAAAAAGTCATTTTCTTCTATTGAAGTTGTAACATATATTATTCTCATTATTTCACCTTATTAATTATATCCACTGTTGTCTTTACCATTAATTCAATAGTGTTTTCTCTAGCGGTTTTGATTGCTTCTCTTGGATCAATGTTTTTTAATATATTGATTTTATCAATAATATCATCGTTGTTTGATAAATCCACTAAATAGCCATTCACCCCATCTTTAATGAGATGCCTTGAACCAACTACTTTATTAGACGATAAAACTGGTAATCCCATTGCGAAAGCTTCATTAGTGGTGTGGCCATAAATATCTTCTGTTGATAAGGTGATAAATCCATCGCATGCCTTCATTAATTCAAATAAGTTATGACGCTTTTCAAAAGGCTTAATAATCACATTAGTTTGGCCACTTTCTTTTATGATTCTTTCATATTCTTCTTTTTGATTGCCTTCTCCGACCAGTAATAAAGTTGCGCTTGTATGCTTGAAGCAATCAATCAATTGAGTGTTGTTCTTTCTTTTAATGAACTGAGATGCAGATATATATAGGTCACCTTCGGGTAAACCTAGTTGTTTTCTTAATTGTAATTTTTCTTCTTTACTTAAAGGCCTTTCCACAATATCTCTTTCATATATTGTGCTATAGACATAGTGGAATATTTTATTCTTTGCTCCATAATACGCCAAATACTCATCAGCTTGTTCACATGGTGAAAAATAATATTTAGCAGAAGAAATAAATTTAGTTTTAAGCCATTTTTTCAAAGAAGATTCTTTTTTAATGAGTCCGCCGTTGATATATAAAACGTATGGAATTTGGTGTTTGTTCATATAATGAATAGCACGTAATTCAGTGGGGGTGGCATAACCATTCATGATTATGACATCGAATTCATTGTGTCTTTGCTTAATAATCTTTCTTAATTCATTAGTGTTTGAATTCTCTTCACCAAATGCCCCCTTTTCTAAAATTGAGTATTTGAAATTAAAGTCTTTCGCATCATAAAAAGAATCTGGCCTATTAGTGGCTTTTTCTCTTTCAAAAATGACTTCTAAATCAAAATACTTCGCCAATTCATTGAAGAGTCTTATTTTATAAGGAGCAGGATGATTAAAGACAATTAGTATTTTCACATAACCATTATACAAGTGATGAACAAAAATGTTATCATTTTTACATGCTAAACAATATCAAAACATGGAATGAATTTTTTAAGATAATCCAAACAAAGGATTATTCTGTTTCACTACATAAATTTTTGGATAAACAATATAGAGATTTTACATGCTACCCACCGCGCGAACTTTTATTCAATGCATTTAGACTCACCCCATTAAAAGATGTAAAAGTTGTTATCATTGGACAAGACCCATATCATGAACCAGGTCAAGCAATGGGATTATCTTTCTCTGTGCCGAAAGGAATTCAAGTCCCTCCATCATTAATTAACATTTATAAAGAGATAGCAGATGAATATAAAACAACAGTTGATATGAGAAGTGGGGATTTGACCTACTTAACAAAACAAGGAGTGCTCCTTTTAAATTCTATTTTATCCGTTAGAGCACACGAACCAATGAGTCACAACATTCCTGAATATGATCTTTTCTTTAATGATGTATTAGAGGTGTTAGATAGACAAACTCATCCAATTGTTTTTATGCTCTGGGGAAGTTCAGCTCGCAAATTTAAAAAATACCTCCACAATCCGAGTCACTTAATATTAGAGTCGGTTCACCCTTCTCCTTTAGCGGCTAATCGTGGAGGTTGGTTTGGCAATGGTCATTTTGCGAAAGCTAACGAATATCTCCGCAAAAACGGCGTAAAAGAAATAAAATGGACTAATCTTTAGCGATTTGTTTCTTTCTTCTAATTAGTATTGAATAAATCAAATAATAGATTGCTAACGCTAAAAGCACTAATGCAACACCGAACCAGATCCAATGGTTAGTTAGGTATGTTAGGTCTTCTTTTTTAACATAACCTCTAATTAATCTAGCAAGGCCAAAGACAAATGCTGTTGAAGTAATAAATGTTAAAGCGCTCGCGGTATTAACATATGTATATTTATCTAATCTTACTTTGATGAACCCATTTATGCCTGTTAGCATAAGCATTAATCCTAAAATAAAAATTAACATACTATCTGGATCAAAATCATAACCATATGTATACTCATCAGCGTAATCTAAAAAACTTCTAATGTAACTAATCAAAAAGAACGTAAAGAAGAAAGCTCCAATAAAAACAAAGCTGATAGAAGAGATAAGTGGAAAAAGGTTTTTCTTATGACTATTATCTTCTTGAATCTCATTTTTAACTTCAAATATGCGTGGTGCATTAATATACATCACTGATAACAAACCACTTGATAAAACAATAGATGGTCCGATAAATGCAAAGTTATAAATAAAGCAATATAAATAAACATTCATGCTGTTTAAATTCCAAGCAAAATATTCTGGATTATTAAAGAAGATTACTCCGGAAAGATAGTGCATTAGCAATTTTGCCAATCCACCAACCACTGTGCTAAGAATTAAAAATCCTAATTTGCCTTTTCTACTTTGCGAATTATTGAACAATGGTCTAAATAGACCAGCTATGCCTACAACCGCATATGGCAATATATAGTCAAGCAACAATTGCGCTGGGTGTACTATATATGCGCTTGTCGCAATATCTAATAACCCCATGATTAAACCGGTTAATATACCTGGTAGCCATCCTCTTCTATAAGAAATGATGATTACTGCAATCATGGCAAAGCCAATAGACCCGCCATAAATAAAAACACCTTTTGACAATATTCCTTGTAATTCATCAAGGGCGAAACCGATTGCGGCAAATAGTCCGATTTCACACATTGTCCTAATGGTGTTAGAAGATTTGTTCATAAAAATACCTCCAAAATAAAACCCCTCAAACGAGGGAGGGAAAAATTGAAGTCCCTCCGCTAGCATTACCTAGATCAGGTTTGGTCGGTCCGAAGAAGGACCCTCTCAGCCAAATTCGTTTAGCTCCCAAAAACAATAATAGTTTTGATTTGTTAATTTGTAAATCAAACACTTAATACTAAACAACGACTAATAAATTTGATATATTTATTAGCGAGGTTACTTATTTATGGAAGAAAAAGAAATTATCAACGAAGAAGAAAAACAAGAAGAGGTTATCGAAGAAAAACCTGTTGAAGAACCTGTTCAAGAAGAATTAAAGGTTGAAATTGAAGAAAAACAAGAAGAAGAGTCTGAAGACTCCGCTATTGAAATTGAAAAGCCGGTCGATGGTGAAGAATCTTATGATTTAGTCGTGGAAAAAGAAAGAGCGAGTATCATTGCGCAATCTAAAAAAGGCAATCTACTTTCTACAATTTCCATTATTATCGTTTTAGCATTTTCCATTGCTGGTGTTTTTACCTTAACAACAATCCCTGCTTTAGCTTATAGCTTAATGGGTGCAGCGGTTGTTACATTAATCACATTTTCTATTATCACAAGACGTACCGCACGCCCAGACGTGAAGTCCTATATTGTTAAAGCATCAACAGCAGTTAATAAATATACATTTGCTGACAATCGCTTTAGCGAAGTCTTCTATGACCCGAATGATAAATTAGAATTAGGCGATGTTTCTAGCGATGGTGTTTATATTGGCTTAGTGAGAACAGCATCAAGAAATGTTGTGGAAGGCAAATTTGAAGGAAGGTCTTTTAAAGTTTGTGAATGTGCTTTGTTCAATCCAAACCAAGGAAAAAAACAAGACCCAGCATTTATTGGTAAATATTTATCGACCACAAATGACCTTCACTTTGAAGGAAAAATCTTAATCATTAGTAAAGGTAAAAAAGACACTGATTTACCAAATGATTTAGAAGGATTACAACAAGTTGTAAATGAAGAGAAATTTTATGTTTATGCAAATGATGAAAAAGCTATTAAAGCTTTAGATAAGAATTTTATTAATAGTATTAAAAAGATTAGTGTATCTAATCATTTATTAAATTTGACCGTAGCAATTTGGAGTGGTAGAAGTATTGTCTATGCAAGTTATGATGATGCAACAATCACACTTCCTTTCTACGAAAAGTATCAAGCCGACACAGCAGTCCAATACCGCGATAATTTAATTGAACTATTAGATGCTCTTAAATTATTGAGGGAATAATCATGGACTTAGTAGGACGCTGGTTAAGTATACAATGCTTTAAACATAATGGTTCTTTGCATCGTTGTTGGGACCGTGGTTTAGTCTTGGAAAATAATGAAGACTATATAGTTATTGCTTCTAAAAAAGCAAAAGTAGTGGAATATAATGGCCGTTGCTGGTTTACAAAAGAACCCGCAATTACTATTTTTTCTAAAAAAGAATGGTGGAACGCCATCTGTATGATTAAAAAAGATGGTATTTGTTTTTATTGCAACATTGCATCTCCTGCATTAGTAAATAAAGAATGCATTAAATACATTGACTATGATTTAGATGCTAAATTGTTTTCTGATGGTGAAATTAGGGTTCTTGATGAAAAAGAATACATCCATCATAAGAGTTTGTATCATTACGATGAAAATCTAGATAAGGTATTAAAATACCAAACTAGAGTTATTGTTGAAGCAATGAAAAATAAAGATTTCCCGTTTGAAGAAGTGTTGATTAGAAGCTATTTTGATCAATTCTTGCAGATGATTAGTAGAACATAATATGGAAATTGTTTATAAAACAAAAAGTGAAATAGAAACTATGTCTCTTGGCGAACAACTAGCTCGCTCTCTTTGTAGTGGCGCTACATTGTTATTAACAGGCGATTTGGGAGCTGGTAAGACTACATTAGTAAGAGGCATTGCTAGAGGTCTACACATCAAAGATGTTGTCCAATCACCAACGTTTAACATTATGAAAATCTATTTTAAAGGTGATAGACCATTAATTCATATTGATGCTTATCGTTTGGCGGATATTAATAATGATATAGGTTTAGACGAATATATCGGATATGAATCTGGCATCACTGTTATTGAGTGGCCAATGTTTATAAAAGACTTATTGCCACAAGACGCAATAGAGGTTAACATCACAAACGACGGTGATGACAATAGAACTCTTAAATTTAGTGGTGAAAATCTTAATTTTCTAAAGGAAGTGACTTTATGAAAGAATTCTATTTACTTTTAGATTCATCAAACACTTCTTTAACTGTTGGACTAGCTAAAAAAGATGAATTGGTTGACTCCATTTCTTATGAAGCTTGGCAGTGCCAATCAGAGCATATGATTCCTGAAATAAACACTATTTTAGAAAATCATTCATTAACAAAAGATGATATTGCTGGTGTTGTTGTGGCTATTGGACCTGGTTCATATACAGGGGTCAGAATCTCTTTAACAATTGCTAAAGTTATTGGTGTTGCTCTCAGTGTCGATATCTATCCAGTCAGTTCCTTGCAAATTTTAAAAAACGGAAAAATGCCCTCGATTTGCTTAGAAAATGCTAGAAGCAATCGTTCATATATTGGCGTTTACGAAAATGAAAAATGCATTCTCCAAGACCAAATCATGACTAATGATGAAGTTAAACTATATATTTCAGATCACCCAACTTATTGTGTTTGTGGCCAAACTAGTTATTTAGGAATTGAAGGACACCAAAATGATTTATCTTTTGAGATGATATCTCTTTTAAAATACTTAAAACCAAGTGAAGATTCTCGCGCTCTTAAGCCAGTTTATTTAAAGGATTGATATGGAATATTTTACAGTTAGACCAATGAAGGAGAAGGATTTAAATACAGTCATGTATCTACAAAATACATGTTTTGTTGCACCTTGGGGTCTAAAAGATGTTAAATATGAATTAAACAACAATCCAGTTAGCAATTTGTGGGTTATAGAATCCGATACTTCTGGAGTGGTGGGATTTGTTGATTATTGGATTACTTTTGATTCTGCAACAATTTGCCAAATATGTGTAAACCCTCTTTATCGAAGAAAGGGTCTTGCCTCATTAATGATTGAAGAATTGTTATCTGATTGTCACGCCAACAGAACTAGAAATGTCACCTTAGAAGTTAGAGAAAACAATCTAGCGGCTATTAAGTTATATGAGAAGCATGGATTTGTTAAAACATTAGTAAAACAAGGCTATTACACTAATGGTGATAATGCCGTATATATGATTAAGGAGTTGGATGTATAAATGGCAACGATATTAGCTATTGAATCAAGTTGTGATGAAACTGCTGCCGCAATAATTAAAGATGGCAAACTTTTGTCAAACATTGTCTCCACTCAAATCGAAGTTCATCGTAAATATGGTGGAGTCATGCCGGAAATCGCCTCTCGTTTACACGCAGAGAATATTTCTGTTGTCCTCCAAGAATGTTTAGAAACCGCTAATGTGAAGTTAGAAGATATAGATGCATTTGCAGTTACACGTGGACCTGGCTTAATAGGCGCGCTTCACGTAGGGTTACAAGCCGCTAAAACATTAGCTTTGCTATATAAAAAACCACTCATTCCTGTTCATCACTTAGCTGGCCATATATACGCTAATGAATTTGTTGGTGATTTAGAATTCCCACTATTAGCAGTCGTGGTGTCCGGTGGTAATACAGAATTAGTCCTCATGAAAGACCATTTTCAATTTGAAATTATCGGAGAAACTAGAGATGATGCAATTGGCGAATGCTACGACAAAGTCGCTAGAGTGTTAGGACTTCCTTATCCAGGTGGTATTCCAATTGATAAACTCGCTAAAGAAGGTGAACATACATATGATTTACCTATCCCGTTAAAAGGTGAACATACATATGATTTATCTTATTCTGGTCTTAAGACCAATATTATAAATCTTGTTCATCATCTAGAACAAAAAGGTGAAAAAGTAAATGTTCCTAACATGTGTCGCTCATTCCAAGATGTAGCGGTAGGGTTAGTGATGGATAGAACCATTAAGGCTGTTAAGGAATATGGTGTTAAACAAGTCATCTTAGCGGGTGGAGTTTCTGCTAATTCTTATTTAAGAAGTGAGATGAATAGAGAGATTCCAAAGTTAGGATGCAAGATTATTATTCCACCAATGTGGTGTTGCACAGATAACGCTGCGATGATTGCAAAAGTCGGAGAACATTTATATGAAAGAAAGATGTTTGCAGACTTAACTCTTGGTGTTGATCCTAACTGGCGCATCGAAGATTTTGATAAATATGAAAATTAAAATGATTAAATCATTTGAAGTAAGATATAATAGTTAAACACGGAGGTATTAAAATATGGCAAAGTATTCAAACTTTCAACTCTATGATATTGTCACGGGGGGTGACGAGGAAGAGTTATTAAATCTTAATGAAGTTACACTTCAAGGTTGGGTTAAAACCAATCGTGATAATGGCTCAATTGGTTTCGTTGAATTTAATGATGGAACATATTTTAAAAACATCCAACTTGTTTATAACAAGGATAGTGAAGATTATGAAGTTTTATCTAAATTAAAAACTGGTTCCGCTATTACAGTGACCGGCAAAGTTGTCTTCACTCCAGAAAACAAACAGCCATTTGAAATTTCTGCTAATAAATGTGTTTTAGAAGGCGATGTCGAAGATGACTATCCACTTCAAAAGAAGAGACACTCTTTTGAGTTCTTAAGAGATATTGCTCATATCAGACCAAGAGCCAATACCTTCCAAGCAATCTTTAGAGTGCGTAACGCCTTATCATTCGCTATCCATGAATTCTTCCAACAAAGAGGATTCATTTATGTGCACACACCTTTAATTACCACTAACGATGGTGAAGGTGCTGGAAACGTTTTTGATGTCACAACTCATGACACAAAAGATCCATATTCATTCTACAACCACAAGGTCAATTTAACTGTTACTGGTCAATTACACGTTGAACCATTTGCCTTGTCTTTCAAAGATGTTTATACATTTGGTCCAGCTTTTAGAGCAGAGCATAGTAACACCGTTAGACACGCTAGTGAATTCTGGATGGTGGAACCTGAAATGGCGTTCTGCGATTTATCTGATAATATGGATGTCATCGAAGATTGTGTCAAATATTGTATTGAATATGTCGAAAGAGCGTGTCCAGAAGAAATGAACTTCTTCAACACTATGATTGACAAGACATTGCTCGAAAGATTGCATCACGTTCTCAACTCCAAATTCGAGAGAATGGAATATACAAAAGGTATTGAAATTCTTCAAAAAGCTGTGCAAAATGGCCATAAATTTGAGAATAATGATATTTTCTGGGGTATGGATTTACAATCTGAACATGAACGTTATTTAACCGAAGAAATAGTGAAAGGACCACTCTTCCTTATTAACTATCCAAAAGATATTAAAGCCTTCTATATGAGATTAAATGATGATGGTAAAACCGTTGCAGCATGTGACTTATTAGTTCCTGCTGTTGGTGAACTTGTCGGTGGATCTCAAAGAGAAGAAAGATATGAACTATTAAAAGCAAAAATGGAAGCACTTGGTAACGACAAAGAATTAGATTGGTATCTTGATACTCGTCGTTATGGTGGTTGCAAGCACTCTGGATTTGGTATCGGATTTGACCGCTTACTTATGTATGTCACCGGTATGCAAAACATTAGAGATGTTCAACCATATCCAAGAACATTTAATAGCATTAAATATTAGTTATGGCAAAACCTCTTACAGAAGAAGCAATTCAAAGAAAAGCAACCCTACGTAGAAGATTATTCTGGTTGCTAGTTGGATTAGATGTCTTATTAGTTATCTATTTAATAGTTCAAATCGCCTTATTATTCAACTAAAAAAATGGTCCGTTAACTTATAAAGTTACGGGCCTTTTAAAATATTGTTCCATTGTCATTATTGTTATTGTCTTCTGGAGGATTATTCGTTGGACTAGGGTTGTTATAGACTTGTTGTCCAGGAACATAATGTTCGATTTGTTCGTTATAAATCTTTTGACCTAGCTTATTGATTTGTAGATGACGCGCAATAAAGGCTTGAACGGATATGAGATACCAGATTGCCCCACCAATGAATGCGGGAACAAATATATATGATGACCACGCTTCTTTAACTAGATGCGGAGTGTTCACTAAAGCTGGCCAATTAATCAGCACACCAGCGCCAGATTCTGGAGTGGTAATAATGGTGGAGAAATCCCAAATAAATAGCAAAGTGCCAAATCCAGTATAACGATCAAATGGATTTTTAAATCCAGCGATGGAAGACACAATAATATAGAAAACAACTGATAAAACGACTATCAAGGCAGGTATTCTTGCTTGATGATAAAATAACCACCAGTTCTTTTTCTTGGCATATTTTTTGAAATCTGATTCGTTAGTAATTACACCAGACATCACAACATCTGTCACGTGGTTGTTAATCTTTTTGCCTTGCCATTTCATAATTTTAGTGATGAGATAGCCAATATAAGCTACTAGGACTAGCAAAAGAATAAACACCGCTAAAAGAACGAAAATAATTCGTTTGTCACTTTCAGTGAGTTGAATCAAAAACAAATTATTCATTGTCCCCTCCAAAATAAATATTAGTGGCAGAGGTTTCTTCCTCCTCATCACCATCTTCTACAATGCGTTGTTGACTCTTATGAGGAACATATTCACGAATTGGTTCTTCTTTTGCTTTTGGAGTCTCTATATCAACAGTTCTAAATTGTTCTTCTTCTTTAACTTCTGTAGTGGTGCCCAAAATGTTATCAAATATTTCATCACTAGTTCTTTCATCAACATATTGTTGTGTTGTTGGGTGTGGATTTGCTTCTGGTCTGGATTCATTTTGAGCGCCAAAAACAGCGTCTTCTATAGTTTGTTGTTCCTGTTGAGGAGAAACATAAGTATCATATCAACTATTGGTTCGTTTCGTGAAGAGTTCAAATTAGGATCTCTATTTTCTTTAATGAGTCTCGCTTTTTTGTCCTCGGGCAATTCATCATCTAAAGAACGACCAGTGAAGAAAAGGATAAGTGATTTGAAAAACATAAATATCAAAACAAAAATACCAGCCACTCCAGTAAGAACTAGAATGAGAAGGAAGAACGGCAAACCAATTATATAGAGAATGCCCTTACCAACGTTTTTCAAAACCGACATCATATCAATTATTTATTGTATCTTTGCTACGCTTGCTTAGCAAACTTTTATTCAATAAACAGGTGCACGATATAGTGAATGGAAGAAAACCAATCAACAATAGACCAAGAGGGGAAGGAATCATGTTATAAAGTAACGCAACAAAGAAAATGCTCCCTAAAGAAAGAATGACAAGTTCTACTATGTATAACTTATAGTGTTGAAAATCCAAATAAACGATTCGAGCAATAGTAATGATAAATGTCAACATTAGAAAAACAAATGAGAGCACCGGATAAACAAACGCAAACAAAATCATCAGCAAGGAGCAGGCAATACTCATTAAATCCAAAATGAAGATGTTGTCTGAGTTTTTGTTAAAGCTAATACCAAACTTTGTTAGTTCAGAATACATAACCATATATGAAATCATCACTTGAGCAAAGGCAACAAAAAACACAAAAGACACAACGACATAATCTAGATATTGATAGTCAAGCAAATGAAATATTTGAGCCATGTCATGGATGATATCTCTATCGGTCATAATTTTGATTAATGGAATGAAGGCAAACGATAACCCAAACTGCACAATTGTGGCAATCAAAATACTAAATATTGACTGTATTTTTTTATCGACAAATAAACCAAAAATAAAGCCTGTAATTAATGATGGAATGACATAAAAAATAGTGTCTGGTAAATCGATTAATAAACAGATTGTTGTAACGACAATGAAATAAATAGGAAAGTATATCTTCTTACAATAGTAAGTAATAATCACACTACAAAGCGGTAAAACAAAAACAAGGATGAACAATAAAAAAGGAACAAAATATGTCAATAAAACAAACACTACATTGACCGCAGCGAGCAGACCCATATAGACCATATTTTGGACAATTGTCTCTTGTTTTTTGAACACGCTCATGAAATTATTTTGTCTTTTTTAAAGAAAAAGTGAAACTAATTTCGAAAAATCGAGAATAGTTTATATGAGGACAAAATTGTTATTTTTACTGTTAACGCCCTTATTGGCGGGGTGTTATCAAGAGGTCAATGGCACCACTATTCAAGATGATGAAGTAGTGCTTGATTATGATGATTTCCAAGACCTTAATTTAGAGTGGAAAAATCTATTTTCACCCGCAAAAAGCCATTATTTTGTTTACATTTACAGCATTTCTTGTGGTCATTGTGGACACATAAAAAAGGAGGTTTTAGATTTTGTAAATGCAAACAAAGAATCATTCTATTTAATTGAATATACGGAGGAAATTCAAACAAAAACAAACGTTGTTGAAACAATTGGTAAAGAGAAAATTGAAGAGATTTATATTTTAGGAACCCCAACATTATTAGCGGTAACAAATTGGTCGCTTTCTTTAAACATCGCGGGAGAATCTGAAATATTAAATTATCTCAGTGGTTTACCCCACAGAGATAGTTGTTAATTTTTGTTGCTTTAATATTTATTGAAAACTGAGATATCGTATGGTAATATATTGCAAGCAATATATGAATTACGAAAAAGAATTAAATGAAAGACAATTAGAGGCGGTTAGTTCCACTTCACAATACCTAAGAGTTATTGCGGGTGCCGGTAGTGGCAAGACTCGTGTTTTAACATATCGCATTGCTTATTTATTATCTGAGCTAGAAGTTGCACCTTGGTCGGTCCTTGCAATTACTTTTACAAACAAGGTTGCTCAAGAGATGCGTTCTCGTGTTATTAAAATGATTAACAACGACGAGAAAGATTTAACAATTAAAACTTTCCATTCTTTTGCTGCAATGTTTTTAAGAAGAGAAATTGAAGTACTTGGTTTTCCAAGTTCCTTCTCTATTTTAGATGAAGAAGACCAAACTAAATTAGTCAAAGATATCGCTGCTGAAATGGGATATAAACGCGGGGATAAAATAGTAGGGAAAGCCATTAATTATATTGGCTCCATGAAACTTCAAGAAAAATATCCAGATGATATTAAAATTATTAAACCGAGATTTGAAGACGAGAGAACTTGCTTAGAAATCTATACAAGATATGAAGAAGAAAAAGAAAGAGTTTTATCTCTAGACTTTGATGATTTGCTATTAAAAACTAATTTCATCTTAGAGAACTATCTTGATATTAGAACGAAATGGCAAAAAAGATATGACCACATTCTCATTGATGAATTCCAAGATACAAATAATGTGGAATATAAATTAATTAAGTTATTGCACAAACCATCAACTTGTTTGTATGTAGTTGGTGATCCAGACCAAACTATTTATACTTGGCGTGGCGCTAATCAGGACATTATTCTTCATCTTGAAGATGATTTCCCATTCATGGAAACAGTTATTCTCGATAGAAATTATCGTTCTACACAAAACATCTTAGATTCCGCTAATAAGTTAATTGCCTTTAATAAATTAAGAGTTAAAAAAGACTTATATACATTAGCTAATCCTGGTGAAAAAGTAGTGGTCCATGCTTCACCATTCGCTAAAAGCGAAGCCGACTATGTCGCTAAAGAAGTGACTAGATTAATCCAATTAGGAAAATATAAATATTCCGATATTGTCATTCTTTATCGTTCTAGTTATGTAACAATGGAATTTGAAGCAGCTTTTACAAAATTCCAAATCCCTTATCAAATCTATGGTGGATTAAAGTTCTATCAAAGACGTGAAATTAAAGATGTTTTAGCCTATTTCCATTTAATCACAAATGTCAAAGATGATATTTCATTTGAAAGAATTATCAACGTTCCTCGTAGAGGTATTGGTGAATCGACAATTAATCTAATTAAAGAAGAAGCACGTAACGCTGGCACAAGTATGTATGAATATATTCTTGATGTTGAACCCGAAGAAAGTAATATTCCTAACAAGGCCATTAACTCTTTAAAGACAATGATTAGAGTAATCGCTGATACTCGTGAAACCATCTCTAAAAACGAAGAAGTTTTCTCTAAAACATTAGAAAAGATGATTTGGGATTTTGGTTACCTTGAATATTTGATGAAGGAAGATGATGGAGATGAAAGAATTGATAACGTTAAAGCGTTGTTCTCTGATGTTCGTCACTATTTACAAACAAATCCTGATTCTAAATTTGATGAATATTTGCAAAATATCAGCTTGTTAAGCGCTCAAGATGAAGTGGTGGATGGTGATCACATCACAATGATGACTGTGCACACCGCGAAAGGATTAGAATATCCAGTTGTCTTTGTTGTGAGATTTAACCAAGGTGTATTTCCAAATAATAGAGCGATGACTGAAGGCGGTTATCTTGCTTTAGAAGAAGAAAGAAGACTTGCCTATGTCGCTATGACAAGAGCAAAAGAAAGATTATATTTAACATTCTCATCAGATTATTCATATGTTTTAGGTGGCAGTTTAACTCCATCACAATTCATCGTGGAATCTGGGAATAATATCATTCGTGAATCTAATTACTCATTAGGTGGAGCACCAAGAGTGGGCCAACGTATCACATCTAGAACAACATTTAATGATGGAGCGCATCTCTCGTTCGAAGATGAACCTAAAGACGCTCCACGTAGACAAAACTTTGAAGAGAAGACTAATGGTCTTAGCGAGAGCGATTGGCATGTCGGCGATATCGTCCTTCACAAAACTCTTGGAAGAGGTAAAGTTATTGAATTAGAAGGCGATGGCATTATTAAAGTAAATTTTGAACAACATGGAATAAAATCAATTATGGGTAATCACCCATTCGTGTCTAAAGGAGTGTAATTATGGATTCAAAACAAAGAGCAGCAGAAATCACTGCGTTATTAGAAAAATATAATTACGAATACTATGTATTAGACAATCCAAGTGTCAGCGATGCGGAATACGATCGCTTGATGCAAGAATTAATAATGCTAGAAAATGAGCATCCTGAATTAAGAAGCCCTCTTTCACCTACTCAAAGAGTCGGTGGAATGGTGCAAGATTCGTTTAAAAAAGTGAGACACCAAAGATCGATGTTATCTTTAGCTAACGCTTTTAATGAAGAAGATTTAAGAGCCTTTGATAAAAGAGTAAGAGATATTATTGGCGGAGATAAAGTGACCTATATGGCTGAAATGAAAATTGATGGTCTAGGTATGTCACTTGTTTATAACAAACGATTATTATACGCTGCGACAAGAGGCGATGGTGTAGAAGGTGAAGATGTCACCGCTAATGTCATTACCATTAAATCCATCCCTTCACATATCAATTTAGAAGGTGATTTTGAAATCCGTGGCGAAGTTTATATGCCAAAAAAATCTTTAGAAAAATTAAACGCTATTCAAGAAGAAAAAGGTGAAAAGCTATTTGCTAATGCGAGAAACGCCGCTGCCGGAAGTATTAGAAATTTAGATACATCAATTGCTGCTTCTCGTGGATTAGAAGCTTTTTGGTATTACTTTGTAAACGCCAAAGATTTTGGCATCCGCTATCATTCTGAAGCCCTTAATATGGCGGACAAATTAGGTTTTAGAACTAATCCTGAAAGAAGACTTTGTGATGGTATTGACGAAGTTATTAAATATATCGACGAATATACTGAAAAGAGATCATCCCTTCCATATGATATCGATGGCATTGTCATCAAAGTTGATGATATGAACCTATATGATAAATTAGGCTACACCGCTAAAACACCAAGATGGGCGATTGCTTATAAATTTCCACCAGAAGAAGTTATCACCAAATTGACTGACATCATTTTCACAGTGGGTAGAACTGGCAAGATTACACCTAACGCCGTTTTAGAACCAGTAAGAGTCGCCGGCAGTGTTGTGCAAAGAGCGACATTGCATAATGAAGACTTTATTGCAGAAAAAGGATTGATGATTGGCGATTATGTCATTATTAGAAAAGCAGGCGACGTTATTCCTGAAGTGGTGAGACCTGTCGAAAGTAGAAGAAGCGGTTTAGAACAACCGTTCCATATGATTACTAATTGCCCAGTTTGTGGTAGTCCACTAATTAGAAAAGACGCTATGCATTTCTGTTTAAACCCAAACTGTGATGCTAGAAAAATAGAATCAATTATTCACTTCTCTAGTAAAGATGCAATGGATATTGAAGGATTAGGTGAAAAAGTCGCTGAAGAATTCTTTGCCGAAGGATTTTTCCACAATATAGTAGGGATTTACAGGCTTTTTGAGCATAGAGATGAAATTATCAACTTAGAAGGTTGGAAAGAAAAGTCCATTGATAATCTCCTCCAAGCTATTGAAAAATCAAAAGAAAATTCCCTAGAAAGAGTTCTCTTTGGCTTGGGTATTAAAGAGGTTGGAGAAAAGATGGCAAAGACCCTTTCTCGCAAATATCAAAACATTGATAACTTAATGGCAGCCTCTGAAGAAGAATTATTAGAAATCCCAGATGTCGGGCCAATCTTAGCTAAGTCTCTTGTTACCTGGTTTGCTAATGAAAAGAATATTGAATTAGTTAATGAGCTTAAAGAAATTGGAGTGAATTTTGAATATAAGGGTTCAACCACAAAAGCTGCTAATTCATATTTCTCTGGAAAGACAGTTGTGTTAACCGGCACCCTCTCTTCCTATGGTAGAAAAGAGGCCACTAACAAATTAGAAGACTTAGGCGCAAAAGTCACTAGTTCAGTATCTAAGGCTACTGATGTTGTCATCGCAGGCGTAGAAGCTGGTAGTAAATTAGATAAAGCTCATGCCTTGGGCATCACTGTTTTAAACGAGGAAGAATTCCTAGAATTACTTAAATAATATGAAAAAAGTCACAAAAGAAGTTTTAATCGAAGCCTCACATAAACTTCTTTTTGATATGACTGATGAAGAATTAGAAAGATTATTAAATGACTTTAATGTCATATTAGAGCAAATTGATCTTTTGTCACAAATCGATGGTTTAGATGGTGTTGAACCAATGGTTTTTCCTTATCCAATCTATTCAACTTATTTAAGAGAAGATGTTGTTAAAACACCACTAAGCCAAGATGAGGCGTTAAGGAACGCAAAAGAAAAAGAAAATGGAATGATTAAGATTCCAAAGGTGGTGAAATAATGGACTACCGCAAATTATCAATCACCGAATTGCATAATGCTTTAGTGAATGGTGACATCACTCCTTTGGAATTAGTCAAAGCCGCGATTAAGGAAGCAAAACAGGACAATAATGTCTCTTTTGAATATATTTGTGAAAAAGAAGCGATTGAAGCTGTCAAATATTTAGATGAAAGTAAAAAGAATAATCTTTTATGGGGAATCCCCTATGTTTTAAAAGACAATTTCTCCACTAAAGATGTCCCCACAACTGCTTCCAGTGATTTCTTGAAAAATTATGTTCCAACTTTCTCTAGTGAAGTGAGTGATAGATTAGATGAACAAGGGGCTATCTTGATTGGTAAAACCACTTTAGATGAATTTGCTATGGGTGGTAGTGGTATCACTGGTCATTTAGGCAAAACATATAATCCTTGGGATCCAACTCATCAAAGAATGGTGGGAGGTTCATCTTGTGGTTCCGCTAGTGCATGTGCTACTGGAATTATTCCTCTAGCTATTGGTTCTGATACTGGTGATAGTGCTCGTAAACCTGCTGCTTATGCAGGATTAGTGGGATTTAAACCAACTTGGGGAAGAATATCTCGTTATGGTTTATTCCCGTTTGCTTCTTCATTAGATCATGTTGGACTCTTTACGAGAAATGTGGTTGACACCGCAATTGCATTGGCCGCTTTGGCGGGGAGAGACATGAAAGATTCAACATCATCAGAAAAACCAGTAGATGATTATTTATCTTGTCTAGATAAACCACTTGTTGGTAAAAAGATTGCTATTATTGATGAAATTTATAATTCATTTAAAAATAAAACATTGAGAAAAACATTCGACATTTTACTAAATAAAATGCACGAACAAGGTGCGATTATTAATCATGTTCATATGGATATCAAATTGTGTCGGGCAATATTCCCAGTTTATATCATCCTTTCTTGCGCGGAAGCAACAAGCAATAATGCGGCATTAGATGGTATTAAATATGGTGAAAGATTTGATGCTGATAATTATGAAGGTGTGATGTATTCAGCAAGAACTAATGGATTCTCCGAATTAATTAAAAGAAGATTTGTTATTGGTAGTTATTCTCTTTTAAGAGAAAATCAAGAAGATGTCTTTGTCAGAGCGCAAAAATGTCGTCGCTTAATTGTTAACGCAACAAACAATATCTTAAAAGATAATGACGCTATCTTTTTGCCTGCTGCTCCAGGAATAGCCCCTTTATTTAATGATAAGAAAAAAGACAATTCAGATGATGAATATTTAATTGCTGATAATTATTTATCAATGGCAAATTTTGGTGGACAACCATCATTAACTTTACCTATCGGTTTTGAAAACGACCTTCCATTAGGTGGCAATTTGATTGGAAAAATATTTGATGAAAAGACAATATTAAATATCGCCAAACAAATTGAAAATATTACCGGACTCGCTAACTTATTAGCTCCTGAGGTCAAATAATATGGAACTAGTAGCGGCAATTGGGTTGGAAATACATGTTCAGATGAACACCAAGAGCAAGATGTTTTCTACTGCTCCAGTTGGTTTTGGTGGCCAACCAAATACTCGTGTTGCTCTTTTAGATATGGCATTTCCTGGTGCGATGCCAGTAGTGAATAAGGAAGCTGTTATAAACGCTATTAGAGTGTGCCATGCCTTAAATATGACAATCGATAATGAATTATGGTTTGACCGTAAAAACTATTTTTATAGTGATTTGGCTAAAGGCTATCAAATATCACAGCACAAAAGACCAATTGGTAAAAATGGATATTTAGATATTAATGGTAAACGTATAATAGTGGATAAACTTCAGATAGAAGAAGATACTTGCAAACAATTACATTTAAAAGATTGTTCATTGCTCGATTATAATCGCTCAGGAATTCCTCTTCTCGAAATAGTGTCAAAACCAGAAATCACTACTGGAGAAGAAGCGATGAGATATGTTGAAAAGATTAAATCAATTGTCTCATTTCTCGGTGTTTCAAATGGAAAGATGGAAGAAGGATCTCTTCGTTGTGATGTTAATATTTCTCTTAAAGAGAAAGACAGTGAAATCTTAGGTGCAAAAGTAGAGATTAAAAATCTCAACACATTATCAAATATCAAAAGAGCTGTTGAATATGAAATAAATCGTCAAAAAGAAATTTTGCTTAATGGTGGTCATATTGAACAAGACACCAGGAGATTTAATGAACAAACTAAAAAGACAATGAAAATGCGCTTAAAAACAGACTCAGTAGACTATAAGTTTTTCATAGAGCCAAATCTCCCTCCAGTTAAATTGAGTGAACAATTCATCAATGATGCGATTAAAACATCACCCGAATTAGCAGAGCAAAAATACGAAAGATATTTAAAACTTGGTTTAAGCAAATATGATTCAACATTATTAACAAACGACAAAGAGATATCTGATTATTACGATGAAACTATTTCTTATGGTGTTAGTCCTAAGCTAGTCGCTAACTGGGTTAACGTTGATATACAGACCATTCTTAAAAAGAATAATATTTTAATTAGTGATTTTAGTATTAGACCAGATAGATTGTCTTCTTTAATCAAATTGATTGAAACTAACCAAATCACAAATAAACAAGGAAGAGAAATATTCTCTCATATGTTAAAATGTTCAAAGGGTCCAAAAGACTTTGTTACACATCATGAATTAACCAATGATGATGAACTCAAAATCTTAATTGATAACTTAATCAATGATAGAATTGTGAAAGATTATCAAAATGGTAAAGATAAAGTAGTGGGCTATATAGTTGGTCAAATCTTAAAAGCCACACAAGGGAAAGTAAATCCAAGTAAAGTCAATAAAATGGTTCTAGAAGAACTAAAAAGGAGATAGCAAAATGGCGGTATTAGTAACAGGTGGAACAGGGTATATCGGTTCCCACACAGTAGTGGATTTATTGAATAATGGATACGATGTTGTAATCGTTGATAATTATGTTAATTCCAAACCCGAAGTTTTAAATAGAATTTTCAAAATTACTGACAAAAAGCCAAGATTTTACGAGATTTCTGTGCAAGATGAAGAAAAAATGAGTGAAGTTTTTGAAAAAGAAAATATCACTGATGTCATCCATTTTGCAGGCTTAAAAAGTGTTGCGGAATCAGTCGCTAAACCACAATTATATTTTGATAATAATGTCGGAAGCAGTAAGGTTCTTCTTAAACTCATGAACAAATATGGAGTAAAAAATCTAGTCTTCTCCTCTAGCGCGACAGTGTATGGTGTCCCAGACCATGTACCATTAAAAGAAACCGATAAAGTGGGTGGATGCACAAACCCATATGGTCAAACCAAATTAGACATTGAATATCTTTTAAAAGATTATGCAAAAGAACACAAAGATGCTAATATTGCTATCTTAAGATATTTTAATCCTATCGGCGCTCATTCTTCTGGTTTAATTGGTGAAGACCCACAAGGTATCCCAAATAACTTAATGCCATATATCACTCAAGTTGCAGTAGGTAAAAGAGACCATTTAAATGTTTATGGCAACGACTATAAAACAGTAGATGGAACTGGTGTAAGAGATTATATCCATGTTGTTGATTTAGCAAGAGGTCATTTATGTGCTTTAAAGAAGTTAGAACAAAAACCAGGCTTAGTCATTTATAACTTAGGTACCGGTAAAGGCACTAGTGTTTTAGAATTAGTTCACGCTTTTGAAAAAGCCAACAACATTAAAATTAACTATGTTATTTGTGAACGTCGTCCAGGCGATGTTGATGAAAACTACGCTGATTGTCATAAAGCATATGAAGAAATGGGCTTTAAGACAAAACTAGATATAGTCGATGCTTGTAGAGATTCTTGGCATTGGCAAAAGAATAATCCAAATGGATATGGCGACTAACCTAGTCGTTATGCGCTCGTAACTCAGCTGGATAGAGTACCAACCTCCTAAGTTGGGAGTCGGACGTTCAAATCGTCTCGAGCGCGCCATAACTTAAAAATAAGGATTTTGCACCACAAAGTCCTTTTTTTCTGCCATTTTTGGCTGATTTTTACCATTATGAGTGTATTTTTTGATGAATTTCACAAAAGCTGAAATTTCTGAGGGATACAAATTAAGAATGATTAAATTCGCCAGAATAAGCACTTCTCCTCGGGGTCGTTTCATGATAGAATTTAAAAAAATCAGATGTTGTCGTGAAAAAGATTCATTTATTGTTTTAGATGATCCATCAGCAAGTCTCGATGCTGAAAAGATTGAAAATGTGAAAGAGCTTATTAAAGATTTATCCAAAAAATGGCAGATTATTTATTTCACCTGTCATGAAAGTAGAAAATTATAGGTTTAGAAAATGAAAGAGAAATGGTCAAGTAGAGTAGCGTTTATTCTAGCGTCCATTGGATCGGCAGTTGGGCTTGGCAATGCCTGGCGCTTTCCAGGAATGTGTGCGAAATATGGTGGTGGTGCCTTTCTTATCGCTTATATTTTGTGCATGGTCATCTTAGCGCTTCCTGTCCTCATGAGTGAAATTGCGATTGGAAGAAAGACAGGCGCGAGCGCACCTAAAGCATTTAGATCAATGAACAAGAAAGGTGAAGCCATTGGTTGGTGTGGAATAGCTACTTCTTTAGTAATTCTTTGTTATTATGCGGTTGTTTTTGCCTGGTGCATTATTATGTGCGTTCTTTCTTTCCGCTTTGCC
>CAJOLV010000021.1 GCA_905235515.1 uncultured Bacilli bacterium
GATGGTCCGCATTTCGCCCTTGATGGGGGCGGCTAGTAACAGAGGGCTAATATCTGCCCGACTATGAAAAACCACCGGATTGTCCGGTGGATATTTATTGTTAAAAAACTACATTAGAACCTTGATGTTTATTTAAAAATTGTCACAAAAAACGACGCCTTTGAAGACGTCGTTTAATTGATTGGATTATCTCCTAGTTTTGGTAGTCACATTATATCCGCTAGCGTATGGAGCCATTCTTTGTTCGAAGGCTTCAAGAGCAACCAAGCGGTTAGCTTCAGTGAGTTCAACAGAAGCATCTTTCAATGTGAGTTCGATATCTAATGTGAGACCGATAGAACCGAGTAAACCAATTTCAAGATATGGATTGATACCTTTTAATTGAGTGTTGGTTTCATCAGTAATCACCTTAGCAGTTAACTTCTTCATTTGAGTGTTATTAGCGATTTCTGCTAAATCGATATCAAAGTAGAAGTAGTGGCCAGATTCACTATAGACAAAGTCTTTAAGAATCTTTTCATATTTCATTTGATGGCTAGACATACTGGATTTATTTAAAGAGTCATTAACAATGTCTAAAATCCAGCCTCTTAAGCAGAAGATGTCTTCACAAAGAATCTTCATAATATTGTCAGTAAAGTCATCTAATGTATATTTACCAACGTGTTCGACATCGTGATCATACCACCATGGGAAATCATAGATTGTTTGCACATCAGTTCTGTGGACATAGACATATCCATCGTGATAATAAATGTGGCCCACTCTATCTTTTGGAGAATGTTCATCGTTAATCGCGAGAATCTTTGGAACATTAATATCCGCACTAATGCTCACATCGCCATGGTCTGATCTAATCTTGATATCAATTTCAGGATTGATTGGTAAGTTCAAAATGGAGAACTTAATTTCACATTTACTTGTGACTAAATGATAGTAATTGTACTTAGAAGTATTAACACCTAATTGTAATAAAACTTTAAGATCAGAGAAATCAACATAGTAATTAGCAGGAGATAATCTACCAGATTCTAATTCTGGATTAAATTCTTTTAAGTAGGCATTAAATTCAATAGCCAAACCTTTAAAAACCAAGTCTTTCACTCTTAAAGCTTTTAAACCAAAGGTTTCTTTGCTAGATATATCAAATTCTAAACGAACTGTGAAGTTAGTGTCAGCAAAGGCAAGAACATCTAACGACATATTGATTTCAATATAATCTGCACCGACTTCTAAACTATTGACGATATTTGTGGTTAACAAAGCGGTGTAATTCTTGTTATATAAAGCATCATAGATTGGCATCTTGGTTAAATCACCGATTAAAGAATTAATGATTTCATAGAAGTGTTCATCTGGATTCTTGATAATATCCATACCAATTTCTGCAATGTCAGTTAGTGTTTTAACTTTCATCTTTGCATATAAAGGATCAGTGCTATTATCTCTTTCTGTTTCACCAATAATTGTGGAATAAGACAATAAAACTTCATCAACACTCTTCATATCAACATAAATGTTGTGTTTAACATCTTTTCTGTCTTGAATAGAGACTAAACCATAACCATAGCCAACGTTAGAATGATCTTCTTCTTTTCTTAATGGATCTAATTCAAATTGAAGACCGCCATCAACGTTAATATCTTCGCTACCTTCTTTGCTAACTTTAGCGTCAAATTCTAAGCGGAATTGTGTTTGATCTTTATAGAAATCATAAATACCAACAGATGGTAATAAGCAATCAATAGATTGATAGTGTTCTGGGGTGATCGCAAATGGTTTATATTGACCAAATGTTAAAACTAAATCGCCTCTATAGTTATTCACTGTGACATTTTTAATTTCTAATGATTCTAACTTCTTGTTATAGTTATCAAAATTGATTGCGATATACATATCGCTTAATTCTAATTTGTCTTGTTCAGTGAAGACTGATGTATTTAAGTTAATACCTAATTGGTCCTCAGTTAAGATGATTTTGCCTGGCAATTGAGTAATTTTTTCAATAATTTCATTTAATTGTTCACTGCTCATAGAATCAATCATTGAGTTCACTAAATCACCAATCTTTTGATCACCAATTTTTTCTAAAACAAAGTTTAATAATAGTGATAAACTGTTTGTTTCCACAGAAATAGCAACATCACCATATGAAGCGTAAATTGTTTCATTGTATAAAGCAAAATTATAGGCAACACTCTTCTTTTTGGCATCATCATTGAAGTCAGTAGAAATGACACCATCAAGCGCGTACGCGTGGTTTTCACTTAATAAATCATATGTGATATCCAAATTAGTGTTAATAAGTGCTTTTTCTACAGACTCAACTGTCTTATAGACTGATAAATCAGCATTGATGGTGTTTTGTTTTTCTTTAGTTAAAGAATAAATCGCATCAAATAAATTGAAAGCTGGTTTAAAGTCTTGATATTTTGCATAGACAGTTAAATCATCTTTTGGATTATGCAATTCTAAAGAATTAACCCTATTTAATTTCACATTAGCGGAGAATAACATACCCTCATAATCAATTGTGTCCACAGTGACACCTGTAAAATTCAAATCTAAGTCTGTTAAGATTTTTAAAGAGATTTTTTCACTTAATGGAAGAACAAAGAAATAGTTTTGACCATCAGGAGTGGTCTCTTTTTCACTCATTTCATCAACAAAACTTTCTACCATTCCAAGGTCAAGTTCCTCAATTTCTGTAGGAATAGAGAGTTCCATGCCATATTCGGTTGGTAACATTTTGATGAAATCTAATAATGAGTCGGTTTCTAATCTGAAATAGCTTTCATTGAAATCAAAGAAGATTTCTCCTCCAAAATAGCCAAAATTGGCGTTTAAACTTGAACCATTTAAACCGATAGTGATATCACCATCAATTTGAATATCTTCAAAATCAGAAATATCACCCGCTCCTTCAAGAGTTAAGCTGACATGGTTATTATCAGTGGTGAACATATCAACAACACCATTGACTTCAAATTGTTTAATTTCTAATAAGGAATTTAATAATCTTTGCTTATCGCTTAATGGTAATGGTGCAGACGGTTCATAACTAATTGGTTTTGTTTGATTAGTATTTCTTTCAACCGGTTTCTTATATTGAGATATAAACGCTCCACCGAACGCTACAGCGAATAATGATGAGAATATCGCAGCGTTTCTAACAAATCTTTTCATATATTACACTCTCCTATTTTCCATAATTGATATCTACATCTGGGGTAGGTATCTCTTTTTCTTCATACTTGAACTTTTGACTAAGTTTTCCATTTGAGTTCTTCGCATCTATAATCATGTGCACATCATAGTATTCATCTGAGAAGAACTCATATAGTTTTAATGTTTTATCAACCGTTAAGTCTAAGTGGACTGAATGGAAGATTGGTTCTTGAGATAATCCACCAGTCATTTTCATTTGTTTAACATAACGGATGACAGATAATGTTGGGTCTAAATCTAAGGCAATTGTTTTCGTCCCATCAACATTATCTTTAATTTCACTATTTAACACAGTTGTTTCTGAGATAATGTAGATGCTCCCACGATCCTTTGTACATCCCCAAACTTCTTCAAACCCTTCTAATGTATATTCAGTTTTAGAAGAATCTTGGTAATTACCTTTAGTCGGACTCACATATTTTCCTTTATACCAATTAACATTCTCTCCTTCTTGATAGAATCGATTGGCAGCTTTGACAAAGGAAGAAGCGGAGATGTTTTCCTCGAAGTAATTATTGCCGTTTTTAATGGTGAAGGCATTGATTGTTTGTTCAACACCTGCGGCAATAACAGTGCCTTCCTTTTGAGAATAGAAGCTATCGAGTTCACCTAACTTTAATAAGGCAATGTTTGCTAATTCAGTAGGGGTGAAATCGGTGAAGTATTTATTTGGATTACTCTTTTTGAAATCTTCATATCTTTTAGAATAATCAACTTCAATTTCACCAGTATCGAATTGGCTGTAGTCCATCGTTTGCTTGAAGGTGTTTTGTCCAACAAGGACTCCTGACGCAATTCCAACAGCGAGGACAACTGCCCCTGACAAGGTGTAGATAATGACAGATTTCTTGTCAATTTTCTTCTTGTCCTTGACTGGTTTTTCGCTAGTTTCAATCATTTCAATTGGTTGTTGTTCGCTAGCTATGTACTGTTCTTCTGCTTTCTTCTTTTTCATAGCGCACCCATTATATTTTTTTATTAAAAAAAGGCACTGAACTCGTGCGTTCCCACAAAAGAGATATTGAAAAATGGACTCTCCTAAAAAGAGAAAAATAAATTTTTCTATTTACATAATTTTTCTAAAGAGCTATCCTAGTGTCATGGATGATTTAAGAAACATCATTGGCAAAAATCTCTCTGATTTAAGGAAAAGAAAAGGTTTAACGCAGCTCGAATTAGCGGAAAAATTCAACTATACAGACCGTGCAGTAAGCAAATGGGAGAATGGTGATACTCTTCCTGATGTGGAAGTACTTTTCAACCTTTGTGAATTTTATGGAGTGACCATAGATTATCTCACTCACGAGGATAATTACCGTTATATCAAAAATGATTCAAAGACCGCTATCATAAACCGTATTTTAATTATTTGTTTAGTGTCTTTAATCATATGGACATTAGCCATTGTTATTATGGTTATTTCCATCATTAGACATAAGCCAACTATCTGGCAAGCTTATGTGTGGGCTATTCCCCTCAATGCATTATTATTAGTTTTCTTTAATAGAGCTTATTTCCGTAAAAGAATAATTTATTTCTTGTGTTGGTCAATTATCATTTGGACATCATTAGCGGCGACATTCTTATCAATTATGGATATGAATTTATGGCCGATCTTCATTCTCGGAATACCGGCTCAAGCAGCGATTGGCATCTGGTTAAATCTTAGAACAATTCAAGCAAAAGCGATTAGCAAGCAATAAAAGGAATTGGAAAACAATTTCTTTTTTGTTAACTTTACATTTTATCAACGTATATGTATAATACATACGCTATTCTTAGCAAGACTCTCTGCTATTACTTGAGATAATAGCCAGAAGACCAAAGGGAGGTATTAAAAATGCGCAATTACGAAATTATGTACATTTTGAAAGCTGACTTAGACGAAGCCGGCCGCGCAGCTGAGATGGAAAAATTACATGCTTTACTTACCGAAAACGGTGCTGAAGTAAAGAAAGTTGATGAATCCATGGGCTTACGTGACCTTGCTTATCCTATCAAGGATGAAGTTAAAGGCTTCTATGTCGTCATCAAAGTGTCCGCAGACGATCAAGCATTGTACCAATTCAATCGTAAAGTTCGTCACAATCCTAGTGTGTTACGTCATTTAATCGTCGTAGACCACGAATAAGGAGGTAATCATTATGATTAATCGTTTAGTTTTAGTTGGTCGCTTAACCCGTGACCCAGAACTCAGAAGAACAGGTGCCGGAAATTCTGTCTGTTCATTCACTGTTGCAGTGGATAACCGTACTAGAAATCCTGATGGCACAAGAAGTGCATCCTTTATCCCATGTGTTGTTTTCCAACAATCCGCGGATAATATGGTGAGATTCCTAAAAAAAGGTGCGCTCGTAGGTATTGAAGGTCGTCTCAATCAACGCTCTTATCAACGCCAAGATGGTACAAAAGCCAATGTACTTGAAGTCCTTTGTGACTCAGTGCAATTCTTAGAACCTAAAGGTGAAGGTCAAAGCATCGATGCTCCAGTATTCGATGACCAACCAGTTGAAAGTGCGGACAGCAAAAATCTAGATTCCTTAGATTTACCAGATGATGATCTTCCATTCTAAAAATTAGAAAGGAAATAATTATGGCATTCAAAAAAGTTAGACCACATAAGAAGGTGTGTGTGTTCTGCAAATCCAAATCAAAATTTATTGATTATAAAGATGTTGAACTCTTAAAAACTATGATCACTCCTAACGGTAAGATTTCTACCCGTAGAGCGACAGGTACATGTGCGAAACATCAAAGAGAAGTTGCTAAAGCAATTAAAAACGCTCGTTTCATGGCTCTTCTCCCATACGTTGCAGACTAAGAGTATTATTGCAAAAGCCGTCCATGATGGGCGGCTTTTTTATATTTTAAAGAAGAGATAGATTTTGATAATTGGCAAATTGGTTTGCCGAACTTCAATAACTACATTTGGCAATAACTCATAAAATGATACATAAAAATTGAAGTACTATTAAATTTGTAAGATGATATTTTTATGGTTAAAAGAATTATTCGCATTGTTTTATTAACCACTCTCATTATTGTTGGGGTATTAGGCATTGCTTTTACCGCCCAATCAACTAGTTTTATGGGTGGTGGAGTCGTTTTCTTATTTTTCACCGTTCAAAGCAATATTTTCATCATTTTAATGGCGGCAATATCTCTTTGTAACGAGATACTTTCTTTAATTTTAAAGAAATCATTCATGAATCAAATTCTTTTATATATTAAATTTGTTGCTACAGTCGCTATTACAATTACATTTATTGTCTTTTTTACAATGCTCGCTCCATTGTTAGGTGTAGATTATTTATTATCCTTTAATAATTTTTCTTTACACGCGATAGTACCAATCTTAGCAATAACGGATTTCATTTTGCTTGATACTGATATTGAACTTACTTATCCAAAATCTTTATTTGGTTTATTGACCCCTCTATATTATGTTTTCTTTGTTTTTATGGGTGTAAAACTAGATTTCCGTTATGGCGAAAATATTAAATTTCCATATTTCTTTTTAGACTATGAAACAAATGGATTTTTCTTTGAAAAAGGTTTTGGAGTTGTTCCTTGGATTATCATTTTATTAATTGGTATCAGCGGTCTTTGTTTACTCTTCTGTCTTTTTATGAAATTAAGACAAAAATCAATTAATAAACAAATTAGCGAATAATTCCTTTTAACAGCTATAAATTATTGTTTTCGTTATTTAACGAACGCTTTTTATTATTCACTAAATATCTGCCATCGGGTTTAATTTTTGTACAAACCATGTTAGTAGTAGGACCAATATAGACATGACAGGTTATATTGCGCAAGCAATCGGTAAAAAGACCGAAATAAAATATGCAAGCAACCAATATTTTAAGTACATTTCCTCGTTCATATTTTATATCAATAATTAAATGTGCTAAAATTAGCCCATATTATGAAGATTAATGAAGAACAAAGACAACAATTAGAAAGTATATATAGTTCATTCTTAAATGATGAAAAGATTTTAAAAATGAAAGAAATAACAATGCACCGTGGATCTAATTGCTATATTCATTCTTTTAAAGTTGCTAAGCTCGCTATTAAAAGAGCGTTAAGACATAATAAAGGTGATTTAGCAACAATTTTATTAGCCTCTATCCTCCATGATTATTACCTTTATGATTGGAGACAAGATAGATCGAAAATGAAACATCACTTAAGTGAACATCCATTTGTCGCCGCGCAAAATGCTGAAAGAGATTTTGACATTCTTGAACCTGTCAAAAAAGCTATTCAAACCCATATGTGGCCAGTGAATTTTAGTGATTTTCCAAAAACTAAAGAAGCGCGAATTATTGTTAACGCTGATAAGACTATCTATTTTAAAGAAATAGCTTGCTCCAAAAGACATAAAGCGAAAAGAGAACAAAAATATCTAAAACAAATTAATAAATTGTTTGATTAATGATGTCGTCCTAAGTGGACGATTTTATGTTATATCAATATAAAATGTTTATATTCAATATTGGATGAAAAATACTGCAAAAACCACGCATTTTGATTAATATGTGGTCATTTTGTTAAGCGATAAGAGTGATTTCATATCTTCTTCTTTGATTTCAAAATCAAGTTTGAAATTGTCTTCAATGTGCTCCCTGCTTGTCGCTTTTGGAATAGATACTGTATCTAATTGCAAGGTGTATTTAATGCATAATTGTGGAACGCTGACATTGTATTTTTTAGCCATTTCAACAATAGCCTTATCATTTAATGCTCTACCATGAGCGATAGGGCTATAAGCTTCGACAACAACATCGTTCTTATTGCAATAATCAATGATTTCAGTTGGTGTTTTTCCAATGTGGCATAAGATTTGGTTTACCATTGGTTTGATTTCACAATTATCGATAAGGTTTTGAATGTCTTTTCCATTAAAGTTAGAAACACCAATCGCTCTCACTTTTCCTTCTTTGTATGCTTCTTCAAGAGCACGCCAGACTTCTCTATTTTCTTTATAGAATTTCTTTGGTCCTCTAAAGAGAATCCATGGTTGTGGGCAATGGATAAGAATTAGATCGACATAGTCTAAACCTAGTCTTTCTAAGGATTCATCAATAGATTTTTTGGCTTTCTTATAAGATTTAATTTCTGCTTTAACTTTTGTTGTAACAAATAATTCTTCTCTTTTAATGCCGGATTGTCTAATTCCTTCTCCAACACCTTCTTCGTTTTCATATGCTTGAGCGGTGTCAATATGACGATAGCCAACTTCGATGGCGTTTTTCACACATTCCGCAGCAATCTCATTTTTAATGAGCCAGGTTCCATACGCTAATGATGGCATTTTATATCCACCAGGTAATTCAAAATAGTCTCTCATTCATTTTCCCTCCTTTAATAATAATACTAGAACTAATCATTATTTTTTAGAAACATGCACTTTCGGTATTTATGCAAATTATCTAAATTATGTTAACATATTTTTAATATGAACGCTCCATTTGATGTTGCAGGTGTTTTAATTGAAACTGATAGACTCATCCTTCGTGAGTGGTGTTACTCAGATTTAGATGATTTATTTGAATATGCTTCTGTTCCAGGAGTTGGAGAAAGAGCGGGTTGGCCACACCACAAGGATAAAAATGAATCTCAATTTATATTGAACAAATTTATCAATGAGAAAAAGACATTCGCTATTGTCTATAAAGACAATAATAAAGTCATTGGATCTCTTGGAGTTGAATATTATGGAGTGGAAGAAAAACTATCTGAATTCTTTGATTATCAAGGAAGAGAAATTGGCTATGTTTTGTCTAAGGATTATTGGGGCAAAGGATTAATGACAGAAGCCGTTAAAGCGGTTATTGATTATCTATTCAACACATTAGATTATGACTTCCTTCTTTGTGGTCGTTTTATTGAAAATAATCAATCTGGAAGAGTGCAAGAAAAATGCGGTTTTATACCATATCGTAAATTAACTATTTCAACCGCACTTGGAGAGGACAAGGAAGATATATTGAGTTTACTTGTGAACCCGAGAAAAAATATCAAATTTAATTTTTCCCATCCTGAGACATTGATTATTAATTGACATAGGGTGAGATATTAATTAAATTAATAATACCCACTTATGATTGATATTTGGGAAAGAACGCATCTATTGAGGTGCGTTTTTTGTTGGATAAATACAACATTAACAAAATTGCTAAGTTGTATTTATTATTTATAAATATTTGACTATAATGATAAATACGAGAGTAGGTGCTTATTATGGGAAAACATATAAGAAGAATTAAATCAGCTTCATTCATAATTATATTGATTCAGCTATTAGCAATAGCGTTATTTTGTGTATTTTATTTTAATAAACTCTTCTCTTTCAATAAAATCCCAAATATGTATATCATTTTAGGTGCCTCTATTCTTGTCTTCCTTGATTCATTGTTTGTGTGGATTGTTTCCTTAAACATTGCCTCTTTAAGACAAAAAACAGATTTAAGAGCTGCTGAAGTTATCGGTGGCGATGTTCAAGAAGCTTATAACTTTGCGATGATTGGCTTAATGGTTACAGATGACAATGACACAATTATTTGGACTAACGACTTATTTAAAGAAAGACATATTGATGTTATTGATACCCCAATCTTTGATTGGAACGCTGACTTAAGAATTTTAAAAGAAACAAATAACCCAGATGCAACTGTTAAAACAGTTGTTAACTCCCGTAACTATGAAGTTAAATACTTAGCAGATGCTGGCTTATGGATTTTTAAAGATATTACAGACTTTGAATCAATCTTTGCCTATTCTAAAGAACAAGCTCCTGTCGTTGGCATCTTAGCGATTGATAACTATGTTGATGTTATTCGTGGTGAAGATGATTTCAACGATGTTGTCACTAAAGTGAAAAACGAAATTTTCAAATACGCAAAAGACTATGGTATCTTGCTCAGAAGAGTTAAAGATGATAACTACTCCATGCTTTGTAACTACGATTCCTTCTGCAAAATGAAGGCAGATAAATTTTCCATCATTGATAAAGTAAGAGATGTTTCTTCTGGCGAAGATATTCCATTAACACTTTCTATTGGTTTAGCTCATGACTTCCCAGATGTCATTAAGTTAAATGAATTAGCCAATAGCGCGCTTAATATTGCCGTTAGCCGTGGTGGTGACCAAGTCGTTGTTAGTGTCTTCGGTGGTGAAATGGAATTCTATGGTGGCAAAACTGAAGCCCAAGAAAAACGTAACAGAGTGAAAATTAGAGTTCTTGCTGACTCCCTCATTTCTTTGTTAAGAAGTGCCTCTAATGTCCTTATTATGGGCCACACTAATATGGATATGGATGCTTTTGGTGCCTGTTTAGGTATTAAAGCTATTTGTAATAGATTACAAATTCCAGCGATGATTGTTGCCGACTTAAAAGCGACAGAACTTAAAACTAGATCAGCGATGACATCATCATTTTCTAGAGAAGAATTAGATAAACTAGTCACTAACTCGAAAGATTCTGAAGCGTTAGTTCACCCGGATACTTTGTTAGTAGTTGTCGATGTTCATATTCCAAAGATGACAATGGCCCCTAGACTTGTGGAAAAATGTTCTAAAGTTGTGGTTATCGACCATCATAGACGTGCCGAAGAATATATTGAAAACCCTGTTTTTAACCATATTGATCCCGCTGCATCATCAGCTTGTGAAATTATTGCAGAATTCATAAGATTCTCATCTATTAACCCAAGAATTGAAATGCCATCATCTTATGCGACCATTATGCTTTCTGGTATCTTCTTAGATTCCGCTTTCTTTAAGAGTAGAAATACTGGTATTCGTACATTTGAAGCTTCCACAATTCTTAAAGAATATGGCGCGGATAACTCTTTAGCAGATGACTTCTTAAAAGATGACTTTGAAGAACATAAAGCCGTTAACGATATCATCCGTAATTTGGAACACCCATTCTATGGTGTTGTTGTCGCGATTGCTAATCCAGCGGAAATTTTTGACCAAGTGACAATTTCTAAAGCATCTAATGAATGTTTACAATTTAAGGGAATTCACGCCTCCTTTGTTATCGGTCATACAAGCTCAAAAGAAATTAAAATGTCTTGCCGTTCTGATGGCACGATTAACGTTCAATTATTAGCTGAGAAATTAGGTGGTGGTGGTCATTTCTCTATGTCTGCAGTGACATTTGAAAAGACTACAGTTGAACAAGTTAGAGAATCCTTAATCAACGTCTTAGATGCTCACTTAGCCGAAGCTACTAATGATGATAGAAACCGTAAGGGTGAGGAGGAAGAATAATAATGAAAGTAATCCTTTTAAAAGACGTCAAAAAACTCGGCAAAAAAGATCAAATTGTCAACGTCTCAGATGGCTACGCCAGCAATTATTTATTCCCCAATCGTTTAGCGGTTGCAGTGTCTGATAAAAGTAAGGAAATCTTACAAAAGCAACAAGAAGATGCCCGAATTGCAGAAGATAATGCTAAGCAATCCGCTTCTGAATTAGCTAAAAGATTAGAAGATGTTGAAATTAAATTTACCGCTAAAACAGGCAAGGATGGCAAGATGTTTGGGAGCATCTCTTTAAAGCAAATTGAAGATGCTGCCTTAAGCCAATTAAACATCCAAATTGATAAAAGAAAATTCATCGATAAAGGACCACTTGATTCCCTCGGTATTTATCGACTCAGAATTGAACTACACAAAGGTGTGGTGGGAACAGTCAAAGTCCACATCGTAGAGGAAGGAAAATAATATGCCCGAACAAATAAATCGTAAGCCAAAAAAAGCAAGAAGTGACCTTCCTCATAATAGTGATGCAGAAAGAGCAGTGCTTGGCTCGGCCTTATTAAGCAAAGACGCTCTTTGTAAAGTCTTATCAATTTTAGAAGAGACTGATTTTTATGAAGGTAGACATCAAATCTTATATCGTGTTTTAGTGTCCCTTCAAACTAAGAACATCGCTGTTGATGTTTTAACAGTGACTGAAGAATTAATTAACATTAAAGAAATTGATAACATCGGTGGAGTGAAATATTTACAAGAATGTTCCGACTCCATGGTTGCCCTCTCATCGTTAGAATTCTATGTCAATATTGTCAAAGACCAATCTGTTATGAGAAACCTTCTCATCACAATCAGAGATATTGACAATCAATATAAGACTGAAGAAATCGATAATGTTGATGACTTTATCGCTAATAGCGAGGAACGCATTAAAGCCGCGACAGAAAAAAGAAGAGTTTCTTCTTTTAAACCTGCATCTGAAGTTGCTAGAGAAGTTGAAATGGCTTTATCCACTCAACAAAAATATGAAGAAGAAAATGTTACTGGTTTAACAACTGGTTATGATAATGTCAATAAGTTCACCCAAGGCTTCCAAAAGACTGAATTAACAATCATTGCTGCTCGTCCATCTGTTGGTAAAACTGCTTTGGCATTAAATTTTGCTTATAAAGCCGCAACGAGAAAACAAGTTCCTGTGGCTATTTTCTCATTAGAAATGGCCTCTGAATTATTAGTGAGACGTTTAGTGGCCTCCGCAAGTAATGTTTCATTAACAAAAATTAGTTCCGGCGTTATGAGTGGTCAAGAAAGAGCAAAAGTGGCTTCTGCTATTAAAGAAGTCAGTGCTGCTCCTATCTTTATCGATGACTCTCCAGGTATCAAATTAATGGACATTATTGCTAAATCTAGACAATTACAAGCTTCACATCCTGATCTCGCTTTGATTGTTGTGGACTATTTAGGTTTAATTCAAACTGGTTCAGGTGGCAAAGGTAGTGACTCTCGTCAAGAAGAAGTGAGAAAGATTTCCTTAGCTTTAAAGGGTTTAGCGAGAGACTTAAAAGTCCCAGTTGTAGTGTTATCTCAATTATCTCGTGATGTGGAAAAACGTGACACAAAGAGACCAATGCTTTCTGACTTACGTGACTCCGGTTCTATTGAACAAGACGCTGACGTAGTAATGCTTTTATATCGTGAAGACTACTATAAAGGCAGTAAGAAAGAAAGTAACCTAAGTAATAAAAAAGGCGGCCAATTAACACAAAGTGAAAAATTTGAATTAGCCAAAGCAGCACAAGAAAAACAACTTGGTGAATCAATGCCTGGTGATGCTTCTTATATTGAAATCAATATTGCTAAAAACAGAAATGGCCAAACTGGCACAGTTGGCTTATTCTTCTATAAAGCCTTTGGTCGATTTGATATGCCATCCCCTGAGTGGGAAGAACAAATGCGTAGCATTGCTATGAACAATATGAATGATTAACTATGAAATTTAACATCATTGCCAGTGGCTCAAAAGGTAACGCAACAGTAGTTAAATATAAACAAACGAACATCCTCATTGATATGGGGATTTCTTTGACTCGTCTGAATGAAGGATTAAATGAGTTCGGTCTAGAAGTTAAGGATATAAATGCTGCGTTATTTACTCATGATCACGCCGACCACATCAGTGGTGTGAGATTTTTATCTCCAAAAATTATGTATGCATTAAGAGGAACATTAGATTCAACATTAAGTCATGTTGTTGAGCCATTTGTCCCTTTTACTGTTGGTGATTTTAAAATTACTCCATTTCCCATTAGTCATGATGCGACTAATCCATGTGGCTATATCTTAGAAGCAGGTGGAGAAAAATTAACATATGTGACTGACACCGGTGTCTTTCTTGAAGAGAGTAAAGATATCGCCAGTAATCCTGATTATTTAATCATTGAATCTAATCACGATATCAAAATGCTTTTAAAAACTAATCGTCCATATGAATTAATTAATCGGATTATGTCTGAACACGGTCATTTATGTAATGAAGATTCCGCGATTGCAGCACTAGAATTAATTGGTGATAGGACCAAACAAATTATCTTGGCCCACTTATCAGAAGAAGCTAATACACCAGAAGTTGCTTTAACTGCATATACGAAAATCTTTAAACACTTCAATACCAATATAAATAAGTATGATGTCAAATGTGCTAATCAATGGGTATCTACTTTTGGAGGTAATCCAAATGAAGATTAAAATCCACGCAATTGGTAAAATCAAAGAAGCCTATTTAAAGATTGGTATTGATGAATATCTCAAAAAAATTAAGCCCTATTCACAAATCGAAATAGTGGAATATAATGATGAACCAATCCCTAATAATCCAAACAATTCAGAAATTGAATTAGCCAAGAAAAAAGAAGGAGAAAAAGTCCTACAAAATATTAAGTCAAACGAATATCTAATTGGCTTAGATTTAAATAAAAAAGAGTTAGAAAGTCCAGCTTTTGCGGAGTTTTTGGATAAAAATCTCACAAATAATGGTGCTTCAATATCCTTTGTTATCGGTGGTTCATATGGTCTATCAAATGAATTAAAAAATAGATGCAATGACTCTATCTCTTTGTCAAAGATGACCTTCTTACATCAAATGACAAGATTAATTCTTTTAGAACAAATCTATCGCGCTTTTAAAATTTTAAGAAACGAGACTTATCATAAATGAAACACGAAGAATTTAAAAACTACAAATTATTAGAAGATAAAGCTAATCCATTCTCCTTTTTATATGAATTGGATAGTGGAGAGAGATTTTATATTGAACCAGTTTTCTATACGATGTTAAGGGGTTTTAAAGATCATCACCCAGATAAATATCAATTGATTGTTGATGAGATAATTAAAGTGGTGAAACAAAACAAAAGAGTGGTATTCACTGGTAATTATGAATGCCCACTCACAAATGTTGAAGGATATATATTTTTAGAAATAACCGATATTACTGACCCATTAAAAATCTTCGTTGAAGATAAAAGTCGTGGTTCAGATTACGGGGATTAAAAAACGGTTCAATGAACCGTTATTTTTGTCTGAGCCATCGTGCGAACGATGAGCGAGTTAAAACCCCCAGATAGTCTGGGGTGGAGGTAAAACTTATAGTTTTGCCCAAAATAAAATCTCC
>CAJOLV010000022.1 GCA_905235515.1 uncultured Bacilli bacterium
TTTTAATAGACTTGTTTACAAGTCTATTATTTCATACATTAGAAAAAATTACTACATTTTTCTACCCATTGATTTGACAACATAAAAAAATAATGTCCCAAAGTGACACATCTATAAAACATTGGCTCAAACTAATGATTAAGTGTCAAAGACCCGTCTTCTAAATCGCATATAATAATAAATATAAATGTATAGAAAATCAAAATACCAACAAATAGAGATTATGATATAATCTTTTATTATGAATGACCAATTTGCTTTAGCGAATAAAGTGGCGAGACCAGGAAAGAGATTTCTTGCCGCTTTAGCAGATCTTTTCATCCTTTTTATTTTAGCCAGTGGTATCTATTCTATTTTGGTTTATCCATTGATGGAGAAACTTCCTCATTATCAAGAACTATTCACCGAACAAGAGAATAGAATTAATGATTGCCGTCAAATGTACATTGATGGCAAATTAATGAGATACGACATTGAACCTGAACAATATGTCGAAGAAGTGATTAAAACTCGTTTAGAAAGTAGTAATAATGATATATTTGTTCATTTCTATACAGTGTATATGCCAACACTTCATAAAAATGGTGAACCATATTCTTATTCTATGGAATCCATCAATGAAACAGTCTTTGATTATTCTAATCAAGGAGAACCTGTTTTATGGGAATTAAAAGATAATGATAAGAATAAACCATTAGAATTAAGCGAGGCCGCTAAAACGAGCATTAATAAATACATCAATGAAGAAAAAACTAAAGAGAATGAAGCATATTACACTAAGATGAAAGAGTGGGTCACTAAGTCTCTTGTTGAAGGAGAAAAAGTACTCACTAGCAGCGATGAATTTAAAGAAACATATTCCTTGGCGTTAGAGAAGAATAATTCTTTATATCTATATGTCTCTATATCTTCTTTAATAACATATACCGTGTTTTTCTTCTTATATTATTTATTGCCACCTTTCTTATTTAAAAACGGTCAAACCGTTGGTAAAAAGATTTTGAAAATTGGTTTATATACAGAAGATAATAAGCCTATTTCCACCAAATCTTTAATTTTAAGAGCGGTTTTGCAGTATATTTCTTATTTTTTCCTCGTTTCTTTTATTCCAATTTTCCAAATTGGTTTAAATATTACAAGCTTACCAATATTTGTGTTTAAAACATTCACAATCAACTTATTCACAATTACATTTATTTCAATTATTGTGACATTGGTATCTTTAGCGATGTGTATGATGAGCACTCTTAAACAAAGCTTGTGTGATAAAGTCACTAATGTGTATGCCTTTAGAATGGATATCCAATTAGAGGAAGAAAATATAATTAAAAATGAAGAAGTGTTAGGCAAAAAGGAGGATGACAATAGTGGAAGTAACCTTTACTAAAGCGAAGTTTTCTTCACGCGTTTTCTCCTTTATGGTTGACCTCTTTTTAATGATTGTCACTGCTTTAGGATTAGTGATTGGTTTTCGTTACTTATTTGGTGGAATGCCGTTTTATCAAAACGCATCTAATAAAATTAAAGAAATCGAGATGGCTTCACATCTTTATTATAAAGATGAAAAAGGTGACACAACTATTTTGTGCGATCATTATAAGCCGGAGAATGAAGAACAATGCGAACAATATAATCCTCAGCTTAATCAAGCGTTAAGTGATTTTTATCGCGATTCATTTTTCTTTAATCAATCCGATAGTGAAAGTGGATACACCTTATATATCAAACAACGAATGGATACAGGCTTGTTTATCTATACTGATGATAGCCACACCGATGTAGCCCCAAAAGATGACGTTAAGGCTTCGGAATTATATCAGACCTATACTTCTTTAATGAAACACCAAGCCGTTAGTTATATTGCTCAAAATGTTGACTATATTAATTCAGCAAGAACTCTTAATCTCACTTTTATTTTTTTGATTTTAGTTTTGCCGATTTCTATCAGTGTTATTATCTATGAATTTATCATTCCTTTGATATTTAAAAGAGGAAGAAAAACAATTGGCAAATACTTATTTAAATTAGGAGTGGTGGATCAGAAAGGATTATCTCCATCATTTGCGAGATTTTTTGCTCGATTTATCCTTTTCTACTTAGTAGAAATTATGCTATCTATTGTTGCATTCTTAATTCCTTTTATCGTCAGCGTCAGCATGTTTTTCTTTACTAAAAACAATCAAACGTTCCACGATTATATCGCTGGGACATATGTCGTTAATTGTGAAAGTTCACGCATCTTTATGAATAAAGAAGAATACACAAAAGCCAAACAAGATTGAACTAAAGAGTGATATGGTAGACTTAAAATAATGAAAAAGAGTATCTTCCCATTGTTATTAGCGTTGTTATTGGGGGCTTGTTTTTCTAATGACAACAATATTGTTGATGATGACTTAATCATTTCCGAATGCTTATCAAACGTTAATCTTACTGACCGAGCGGTGGAATTATATAACAAATCTAAGAAACAAATTGATTTATCTAAATATTCATTAAAAATCTACAAAGGAAGTAGTGAAGAATATCACGAAATAAAATTTGTCGACAAAAAACTCGATGGAAAGACGACTTTTGTGATTTGCTTTAATGAATCAAGTGAGAGATTAAAAAGTTATTCAGATATGGAATCAAGCGAATTGATTTTTGATGGCACGTGGCCAATTCAGTTATGTAAAGGGGAAAAGGTCGTGGATGTCTTAGGCAAGAAAGGCTATAAAAATAACATCTGCGATGGTCTTGATATTATTAAGAAAAGTAATGTCTTGTTTGGAAGAAAAGAATATGTTGAATTTGATTTTATCAAGTACAGTGGTGATTATTATTTTAATTTAGGTAGTATTACTAATCCCATCTCCGAAGAAGAATATTTAGATGGGCCACACCTTACTGAAAACGATTTTAACACTCCGTTTGTGGGTGAAGATTTAATCGGTTGTGGTGGGGCAGTGAGAGTTAATTTTAACTATAATATCGATGGGGATACAACCTCATTTATCTTTGTTGATGACTTATCCTCATATGGCATTAAAAATAAAGAGAATATACGTTATTTTGGAATTGACACCCCAGAACTACAACACGGCGATAGAATTAACGCTGGAGAATATGGAGAACAGGCAAAAGAATATACAAATTCCCTATTAACTGAAGGTAAATCATATGCTTTATCAACCGCTATTGGACAACAATTACGTGAGGGATATGGCAGGATAATGTGCTATGTTTGGGTAGCGTTTGTTTCTAACCCACAACCTATTGATTATCAATTGATGAATCTATTGATTGTAAAAGAAGGTTACTCATTTTATGGGGTGGTTAAAAACGATAGGAACTTTTATAACAACATTCCATACTCCAGTTATTTTAGAAATGCGGAATTGTTCGCAATGAAAGAGCACAAAAATATCCACAGTTAAACTAATCTTCTTTTTTTTATTATTTATAATGAAAACAATGCGTGATATAATTTCGATGTTATTTAAGAAGGGATAAGTCTATGAGCAAAAAATTAGGTGTTATTCTTCTGTTTGTTGGTGCATATATTACATTAATTGCAGGCCTTGTTTGGGTTATGCATTTTTCCACACCAGAACAACAAGCTTTATGCAAACCTTATGACTGGGTATGGGGCTTAGGCATTGCCATTATTTTAGTCATTGGATCAGTGCTATCTGCAAAAGGTTATATTACGGGCTTTATTGGCTTAGGTATTTCCGCTGTCGGTATTGCATTAGATTTTGTTTTATTTGGCTACGGTTTGTCCGAACAATATTTCCCAACACTCTTGCTCATTGGTACTATCATTTCCATTGTTGGATTTGTGGTAACATTTATCTTCCATATTGTAAATATGCAAAAGATTGCTAAATATGGCAATTCCCTTATGAAATAGAGGATGTGGTTTTATGAAAAAAGAATTACTTTATTGCATCCATTGTGGTAATCAAGTTGATAAGAATTTAGATACTTGTCCTATTTGTGGTGAACCACTTATCAAAAGAGAATTAGAAGGCGAAGAAGTTAGAACATTGAATAGAGCTCTCCATAATAGAGAACAAGCATCTCGTGAGAAAGTCGATAATGAATTAGTTTTTGTTGTTTTAGGCACAACATTATTAATTATTGGTGCATTATTCTTCTTCTTATCTTTTAAAGTTAACCAAGATACATTTGAAAAAGAATTAACCTTCACATGTGCTGAATTCTGGGTCTCAATGGTTGGCCTTTCTGTTGGTGGATTTATGTTAATTTGGGGACTTATTAATTTAATCATTCAAAAAGTTGTCGTCCAAAGAGAAGTAAATAGAACTTTAAAATTAACCCAAAACAATTCTTACGTCCATTTGCAAGAATAAACAAGGGTTGATAATTATTAGAAAAACAAAACGTGGAAACACGTTTTTTCTTTTAATACGCGCTTGAAAGCGCCCCATAAGTGTTTTATAATTTAACCAAGTTAAAAGGAGTTTAGTCATGGAAATTAGATTAAAAAATCTAACCAAAGTTTTCCCTGGAAATCCTAAAAAAGGCATTAAAGATACAATTGCCGTTAATAATTTAGACATCACGATTCCTGATGGAAAACTGATCGGTCTTTTAGGGCCGTCTGGTTGTGGTAAATCAACCACACTTTACATGATTGCCGGGTTACAAGAACCAACCAGTGGTGAAATCTGGTTTGGCGATGAAGAAGTAACTCGTCTTTCACCTGACAAACGTGGTATTGGATTGGTCTTCCAAAACTATGCTTTGTATCCACACATGACCATTTACAAGAACGTCGCCTTCCCTCTCACAAACTTGAGAGTTGAGGAAGACAAGGTTTACGCTAAAGACACTGTCATCGATGGTGTCGAACATAAAGCAGGCGAAGTCGTTCTCGATGCTGATGGTCTCCCTGTTAAAGTTAAAAGAAAATTAACAGTTGAAGAAATCGATGCGATTGTTCGTAAAACAGCAGAATTAGTGCAAATTCAAGACTATCTTGAACGTAAACCAAGTCAACTCTCTGGTGGTCAACAACAACGTGTTGCTATCGCTCGTGCTTTAGCAAAGTCTCCTAGAGTTTTACTCTTAGACGAACCATTATCCAACTTAGATGCTCGTTTGAGATTACAAACCCGTGAAGAAATTAGACGTCTACAACAAAGAACCGGCGTTACAACAATCTTTGTGACACACGACCAAGAAGAAGCGATGTCCATCTCTGATGAAATCGTTGTTATGAAATTAGGTGTTGAGCAACAAAGAGCTCATCCACAAGAAATTTATAACAACCCAGCTAACAAATTCGTTGCTAACTTCTTAGGCACTCCACCAATTAACTTCTTTAAAGGTGAAGTTAAAGGTGGCGAATTATATGTCGGTGGCGAATTGGTCTTAAAACTCACTAAGAAAGTTGCAGATCAAGAAGTTACCGTTGGTATCCGTCCTGAAGGCTTTGAGGTTGTTAAAGATGGCACATTCCATTTGAAATGCACACAAATTGAAACAATGGGTAGAGATATTTCCGTTATCGCTTCTCATCCAGAATCTGAACGTCCATCTGTCAAAATCATTATCGATGCTGATAACGATGTAAAACCTGGGCTTATTGCTGTCAAAGTCAAACCTCACAAATGCTTCTTATTTGATAAAGAAACTGAGGAAAGGATTCTCTAATATATGGAAAAGAAAAACGACTGGCGAGCTTGGTTATATTTAGCACCCGTTCTCATTCTTTTGTCTGTTTTTACTTTTTATCCACTTATTAGTACGATAGTTATCGCATTCACTAAAGACTATGTCTATTTAACACAGTCTGGTAGTGGATTCACATTAGATAACTTTGCTGAAATTTTTAGAAGCAAACAAATTCCAAACGGCGATGGAACATATACAACTGTTTATTCAGATGTTGTCCAATACGCGATTCCAAATACATTAATCGTCGTGTTCGTGACAGTTCCATTATCAATCATCATCTCTTTATTAATCGCTGTCGCGCTTAATTCAATTAAAACATTAAAGAAAATTTTCCAAACAATCTTCTTTATGCCTTATGTCACTAACGCTATTGCGGTTGGTATGGTCTTCGCTGTTATTTTTAACGATAATGGTCTCTGGAATTATATATTCCACACCATGGGAACGACATGGATTGACCAAGGTGCCCCAGCAAGTCGAGCGATGATTGCTCTCTGTATTTATTCCGTTTGGCACGCCTTACCATATAAGATTCTTATCTTCTTATCTGGTTTACAAAATATTGATAAGCAATATTATCAAGCCGCTTCTATTGATGCAGCAGGTAAATTCAAAACATTTATGAATGTGACAGTGCCATTATTGTCACCACAAATCTTATACATCATGATTACTTCATTTATCGGGTCATTCAAAGAATACTCAAGTGTTGTTGGTTTGTTCGGTAGATCAGGTACATTAACTGGTTATAGAAACATGTACACAATCGTGTATTACATCTATGACACAATTAGTATGAAACAAGTCCAATACGGCTGTGCCGCAGCGGTCATGTTATTCATTGTTGTTCTCATCTTTACTGGCATTCAATTCGCTGTCAGTAACAAGAGAGTGTATTACTAAGGAGGTAAAATTATGGCTAACATTGTTACAAAGAAAATATCTGCCTTAGTAGAAAAAGTTGATAAAAAATTATCAACACAACCAACGCAAGGTCACTTAGATACTAAAGATATCCCGACTGATGATCTTAAATTAGTCATTAGAGAAGGAACAGTATCTATTGATAAACTTGAAAAGGCTCAAAAGGTTATGAAAATCATTTCTATGGTATTCATTTATGCCTTCTTAGTCTTCATGGCTTTAATAGTCTTACTCCCATTCTATTGGATGTTGATTACATCTCTTAAGACCACAGAAGAAGTGAGAGCTACCACTCAAACATTCTGGCCTCAAGTAGTGATGTGGAGTAACTACTCCAACGCTTTAAAGAAATCAACATTCGATTTCCCAACTTATTTAATGAATACATTAATTGTTGGTATTGCATCCACAATTGGTACATTAATTACCACAATCTTCGCCGCATTTGCGTTCGCAAGATTAAATTTCAAAGGAAAAGATACATTGTTCGCTATTTTATTAGCCACAATGATGATTCCTGGCGAAATGATGGTTATTACCAATTACATTACTGTCGCTAACTTCGGTTGGCTTAATGGCACACGCATGGGTGCATATCTTGCAATGATTATTCCATTCTGGGTCAGCGTTCTTTATATCTACTTACTCCGCCAAAACTTCAAACAAATTCCAAACGAATTATATTTGGCGGCAAAAGTTGATGGTAAGAGTGACTGGACTTATTTATGGAAAGTCATGGTGCCACTTGCTTCCCCAACATTAATTTCCATCTTCATTCTCAAACTTATGGGTTCTTGGAACTCCTACGTTTGGCCAAACTTAGTCGCTGACAAAGAAGAATACCGCTTAATTACCAATGGTTTAAGAAGTGCATTCTCTGTCGACGGCACACCTCAATACGGTCTCCAAATGGCAGCAACAGTGGTTGTCACTGTTCCATTACTCCTCTTATTTATTTTCTTTAGAAAATACATTATGAAGGGCGTTGGTAGAGCTGGCATTAAAGGATAGTTTCTATTTTCGAAAGGAAAAAAACGATTATGAAAGCAAAAAGACTCTTAGCGCTACTTCCATTAGTCTTAACAATTCCTGCTATGTCAGGTTGTGGCGATGATGGTAAAATCCATGTCACTTTCTGGCACACAATGGGTAAGGAATTGCAAGCCAATCCATTAGGCTACATTATTAAAGAATTCGAAGCAGCCAACCCAGACATTAAAATTGACCACACTCAAAAAGGTGGTTACGATGACATCTATGACAACATCAGCCAAGCTATTCCAGCTGGCACAACTCCAACTATGGCATATTGCTACCCAGACCATGTTGCTGACTACAACACTAGCAAAGCATGCATAGACTTAACTCAATATATCAACGATCCAGAACTTGGTTTCAGTGAAGAAGATGGCTTAGTGAGCGACTTCATTGATGCATACTGGAAAGAAGGTCAAGAATATCTTGATGAAGGTATCTATTCTGTCCCACATTGTAAATCCACAGAAATGATTTTCTATAATAAAACCGTTTTTAACGCAAAAGGCTGGACTATTCCAGAAACCTGGGAAGAATTAGAAGTTTTATTAAAAACTATTAAAGCGGATCCAGAATACGCCACTAAAGAAGACTTTGTCCCATTTGGTTATGATAGTGATGCTAATATGTTCATCACATTGTGTGAACAATATGGTATTCCTTATACTTCTTTAGACAAAGACAACAATATTGGTAGTGCAGACTTCAATAACGCCGCTGCTAAAAAGATGGTTACCAAACTTACTGAATGGTATAACTCAGGTTTATTAAAAACTCAAGGTACCTCTGGTGGTGCTTATACATCTAACCAATTCTTAGAAGGTAAATTATTAATTACTGTCGGTTCTACTGGTGGCACAAAATATAACTTCTCTGAAAACTTTGAAACAGGCATTGCCCTTATGCCACGTCCACATGCTGACGCAACAAAACGCTTTGATTTCTTTACTGATACAAATGTCACACCATTAGAAGGCGCTAACAATGATCACATCATTATGCAAGGTCCAAGTGTTTGCTTCTTCAAGAAGGGCACACAAGAACAAAAAGTTGCGGCATGGAAATTTTATAAATTCTTAGTCAAAACCATGTATTCCGCTGCTTGGTGTGTTGAAAGTGGCTATTCTCCAGTGAGAAAATCTTCATTTGAAAGTGAGCAAATGTTAAATTACTTAGATGATCCAAACCAAACAGGAAAATATAGTTTAATTCAAAAGACCGCTGGCGCTTATAAAGATTTAACCGAAAGATATTATGTTTCCCCAGCATTCCCAGGCTCTACTACTTGTAGAACTGAAGTTGGTGGTATCTTATCCAACGTTTTCATGGGCACAAAAGACTTAACACAAGCCTTTGCCGATGCGCAAGCAAGAGCGGCATTTGCTATCCAATAGGAGGATAAAACCATGAAAAAAATCACAGGTCTTGTCTCTGCGTTATTGCTTTCTATGGGTGTTGCAGGCTTAGCCGGATGCTCTGATGGCAAAATCCATGTCACATTTTGGCACACAATGGGTTCAGCAAATCGTGCTTTATTAGATAGAATGATTGCTAAATTTAATGAACTTTATCCAGATGTGAAAATCGACCATAACCAAGCTGGTGACTATAGCGCGCTTTATGACAAACTCAATAGTGCAATTCCAGCTGGAACAATGCCTACTATGGCTTTCTGTTACCCAGATAATGTTGCTGACTATATGGCCAGCAACGCTGTTGTAAACATTGAAGATTATTTAAAAGATGAAAATTTAAAATTCAACGAAGAAGATGGCTTGGAAAGCGATTTCTTAGAATCATATTGGAAAGAGGGCCTAGAATATCAACAAGATGGTATGTATTCTGTTCCTTATGCCAAATCCACAGAAGTTCTCTTCTATAACAAGACATTCTTTAATGAAAACAATTTAACTGTCCCAACAACTTGGACAGAAATGTGGGCGTTATGTCGTCAAATTAAAGATGTTATTATCCCATCTAACCCTGCTAAATATGGTGGTATTGAATTCCCATTAGGATATGATAGTGACGCTAACTTGTTTATCACTATGTGCGAGCAAAGAGGCATCCCATATACCACCAACGAGAATATTTCTCAGCCATCTGACCATGTCGTATTTAATAACGACCAAGCCAAAGCTATGGCCACTGAATTAGTAGGCTATATGGATGAAGGTTTGTTTAAAACTAAAGGTTGTTTACCAAATAACGCCTATACTTCAACATATTTCACTGAAAGTAAGATTGTGATGTCCATTGGTTCTACTGGTGGTACATCCTATCAAACAAGTAATAACTTCGAAGTTGCTGTCGCTCCAGCGCCAACAATGGATGGAAATGGTAAATATGTTTCCCAAGGTCCAAGTATTTGTTTCTTTAAAAAAGGATCTAAAGAAGTTAAAGAAGCAGCTTGGAATTTCTACAAATTTATCGTAAGAGCCCAAAACACTGCTGCTTACAGTGCTTCTACTGGTTATGAGCCGGTTCGTAATTCTGCATATGAAAATACTGATTATCAAGAATATTTAGCAGGTGATTCTTTACAAGCTAAGACAAGTTACGCCACATCAACAATTAAAGGTCGTTATTTCACCTCAGCTGTTTATAACGGATCCGCCACTGCTCGTGATGCAGTTGAAACAATTTTCGCTAGCATGTATAACGACCAATTGAGATTATCTGCTAACGAAGCGTTCGCAAAAGCTTATAAAACCGCTACTGATGCGGCAAAATAAGGAGGATTAACTATGTTAAAAATTAAAAATATATTCCTTCCAATTATTCTCGCCGTTGGTGCTGCTCCATTATTAGCAAGTTGTGGCAAAATTGACTATGTCTCTCAATGTAAACTGAGTGATTATAATGTTACAACTTACGATAATAGAAACTTCTTAGATAATGGTATCGGCGCTGTTGAATTAAAAAAATGTATTGATGGCGATACCACTCACTTTAATCAAATTGAAGACGCTCATCGTTTAGTAAAAGTGAGATATATTGGTGTTGATACTCCAGAATCTACTGGTCAAATTGAAAAGTGGGGTAAAGCCGCTTCCAATTTTACAAAAGAAAAACTAGAATCCGCCAAAACAATTGTCTTAACTTCTGATATTCCACAAATCGGTCAAGTTGCTCAAGTCGATAGCACTGGTAGTAGATTTAAAGGTTTGGTGTGGATTTCTGAAAAAGAAAACGCTCCGATTGCTGAATTAAAATGCTTAAACCTTTGGTTAGTCCAAGAAGGATTCTCCTTTGGCAAAGGCATGAAAGATTCTCCATTAAGTCAATTCTTTATTGACGCCGACTTACAAGCTCAACAAAAGAAATTGCATCTTTATTCCCCTGAGAGCACTAAAGACCCACTCTATTATGTTGGTCCAGCCGTGGAAACCTCTTTAGAGGAATTATCCGAAACCTATGAAGAAGATGGTATTGAAACAAGCTGGAATGGGGCAAAAATTGCTGTCGAAGGTGTTGTTTGTAAATTAAGTGGTCAATATGATTGCTTTATCATCGACACCAACGCAGAAGGCAAAGAATATGGATTGTTCGTTTTCGCAGGTTATAAAACATATTCACCAATGAGAACTGTTGGCAATCGCGTGAGATTTGTCGGTATTTATACCGTTTATAATGGTAATCCACAACTCACTGACGTTGCTTATAACGGCAGTTTCTTCGATGCTGGTGAAGATGATATGAAACTCATCTCCAAAAATAATCCATTTGAAATTAGAAACGAAACCGTCGATAACCTCACCAATCGCGCGGCGATTAATAAGGTTGTAAAAGTTAGTAATCTCACCATCACTGGTGGTTATACCGAAACTGATAAAACCACACAAAAACCATCTGGCGCATTTACTTTCAATGCGGTAGATGCTAACGAAAACGAAATTTCCATTCGTGTTCCAAGCGATGTTTGGGTTATTAATCCAAAAACAGAAGCAAAAATTGAAGATTGGTCTGAATTAAGAGATGCCACGGTTGACTCTGTCGAAGCTTGTATCAACTATTTTGCTTCTAATGAAGATGATCCATATAACGGATATTATCAATTAAAATTATGTAATAAGGACGATATCTCTATTACATTACCAACGGAGGATTAATTATGAAAAAATTGAAATTTTTACCATTTATCTTCCTTCTTGCTGTTCCAGCTCTTACCGGTTGTGGTGGTGATAAATACGTAGAAACAAGAAGTGAAGAAGAAGTTGTTAATGCTTTAGGTCTCCAAGCCATGAGTGAAATTGGCGTTGCTTACGCTAAATTTGCTTACGAAGGTGTGAACCCAGGCGAAAACACATTAATTACAGAAATTAATCAAAAATTATGGGATGGTGATCAATTTGGCTTAAATTACACAATCTCATACACATTGACGGCAAAAGAAAACTATGACACTCCATATTTATCTTTAAATGAAGCTGGCAATGTTTTAACAGCACAAATGGTGCCTAGTAGTGCAATTACTGCTGAAAATTATCCAACTGCAGCCTCATTAGGTGGAGCCGCATACACACTCGGTGCAAAAATGACATTTAAAGGATACGCGGAAGGCTTTGTCGCTCCAGAAGGTTTAACACCATCAAGCGAACAAGTCGGTAAAGAAGTGAAAAAACAAAACTTTAACGCTTTGTCTAAGATTGTTAAATCTGGCACAATTGGTGAAATTAAAGTCGCTTATGATTCCTCAGATAAAGAAACCAAAATCAATAGTGGTGATTATGTTTATACAACTGGTCGTGTGACCGCTGCTTATGATTGGAAATATGAAGAAATCTTCCGTGGTGTTGTCATCACTGATGGAAGCCGTGGTATCTTACTCTATGCTGGTTGCTTACAAGCCTCTTTCTATGATGATGCAAATAGCCCAGCCAAGATTAAAGAAGGCGATATTATTGCGGTTTATGGTCAAGTTTCTCCATATAACGGTTTATTTGAAGTTAAACCAAGTATGATTAACCTAGTCACTAGCGATACTGAAAAAGCGAAAATTGCCGCTCCAACATATAGAGAAGAAACATATGAAACCTTTAATAAACTCAAAGAAAGCGATACAGGTGATTTGGTTAAGGTTCAAGATCTCCACTTATATGACACAGTTAGTACAATTAATAAGTTAAAACCAGGTGAACACTGGGTTATCAGATTAGCAAATGCTGAAAATAAGACCATTAATACTGGACTTAATTACCATATTGGTGAAGGCCAACAAGAAGCAATTAGAAACTTCATAATTGAAGCCAAAACTAGTAACAAAACATTTAACTTCACAGGTGTCATTACTGCTACTAATAGCAAAGATGAATTAGGCGCAATGATGGTTGGTAACAAAACCTCATTGCAATGTTACGAATTAAACGCTTAATTTAAAATTAACCTATAAATGTGGTCAATCTAAAAAAGGTTGGCCACTTTTATTTTTTATATTAATTTAAAAAATGAAAAATCAGTTAGAATAGTTAAAAAAATGTGTAATAATATTACTGATAGAAATTAGGAGGAAACATAATGAATAAAAAATTATTTCTATTACCATTCCTAACTTTTTCTCTTGCTTTAGCTGGATGTTCAATCCATGGTGAAGAACCAGAAGATGAACCAAAAGCCAAAGAAATCTGGGAAGAAGATTTAGTGGAAGGTGAATCTACATTTGATCAAGTTAAAGCAGGCACACCTGGCCAATACTACAAAGTCAGAGGTACAGTTGCTGCTAATTCTGGTAGTACGTTAGCTTTATACCGCGGTGGCAAATTCTTATATTGCTATAACTTCAATTCTGATCAAGACAACAATGGTGGACAAACCAAACTTGAAGAACACAAATTAGGTTCTTATGTTGAAATTTATGCACAATCCAGCGCTTATTCTGATTCAATCCAATTAACAGCCTATGACGTTGGCGAAACCAAAACATCAAAAAAATATGATGAAGCTGCCTCTTTAACTAAATTAGCCGATAAAGGTGAAACAGTTACTCCAATCGCTGCTTCTACCGCAGAAGATTTTGGTAACGCTAAAGCAGCTGGTGCTTTATTAAAAGTTAATTTTGTTGCTGGAAAAGATTACACATTCAATGCCGCTAATACATCTGACAACCAAGATTTGAATGGCAAAGTTGGTGAAGTTGATGTCACACTCAGAGTGGAAAAATACTTACCAGCAGATGTAAGAGAAGCTTTATTAGATGATGCTCACAAATCATTTGTGCTGGGCGCAACTTATGACTTAGTCGCGTTAGCCGCTGCTACATCAAGTGGTTCTTGCCGTTTAGTTGCCGTTGAAGGATCTTCTTGGACAAAGACAACTGATCCACAATGGGCTGCTCCAACAAGCGTTTTAATCGAAGCTGAAGGTGATAAAAACGAAATCGAAGTCAATCAACAATTACAATTAGACTTCACAGTTATGCCAAATACTGCAAAACCAGCAGTTACATGGTCTTCTAGTGATGAAACAGTCGCTACAGTTAATGATGAAGGCATTGTCAAAGGTCTCGCAATTGGTGAAGTTGATATCTTTGCTTTAGCCGCAAATAGTGAAACTGTTAAAGGCACCTATCATATTAATGTTATTGCCCCAAGCAAGACAATTACACAAATTGATACACCAGTTGCTGGCACAAAGTATAAAGCAGGAATCAATCACACAAGTTTAGAAGCTAAATACTTCCTTAATGGTGAAATGAATTCCTTTAGAGCTGCAACATCAAATGATACTGATGATGCTGTCGACTTTGAATTAGTCGCTATCGAAGGTCAAACAAACAAATACAACCTTAAAGTTTATATTGATGAAACCACTGTGAAATATGTCAACATTAAAGCTGACGGTGGTAACGTTAACTTCCTCTACGAAGCAACAGCAGAAACTGCATTTGAATACAATTCAACATTCAAAACAATCACATGTGAAGTCACTGGATGCACAACTGAAAGTAAGAATGGCACAAACTACATCGGTTCATATGGTGCCACACAACAACATCTTTCCGTTTCTGCACTAACATATCTTAAAGAAGATATGAGTAACTACGAAACAGCTGGTGGCCAATATCCATTACACTTCTACACAGTTGCATAATTAAATTTATTTAATTAAATTAGACTCAGAGTGTTGAACTCTGGGTCTTTTTTGTTATAATCATTTTTGAGGAAATAGTTATGAAAAATAAAGCATTATTCTTCACTTTAACTTTGTTATTACCAATCTCTTTAGGTGGATGTAACCCAAAAAGTGTCACTTTTATATTAAATGAACCAGGAGAAGTTGATATTCACACTGATGAACAAAAAGCATTTTGGGAAGATCAACAAATGGAAAAGAGTCTTCTCCAATACGGAATGGGCGAAGAATCTAAAGAAAAACCAAATCCAGTTAAATTATCTTGGAAAGTTACAAGAGCGAAATCTTATACAGTAAAAGTTTCCGAAAAAGAAGATATGACAGATGCTTGGTCGTTCGATTGTAAAAAGAAAGAATTTGATTTATATAATTGCAAAACTGGTACTCAATATTATTGGACAGTCACCGCTCACTATAGCAGTGTCGAACACACCAGTGAAGTTGGCACATTTTCTATTAAAAGTGGTGGGCCAAGAAATCTTTATATTGATGGAGTGAATAACGCTAGAGATATTGGCGGTTATGTCACTAACGGTGGTAAAACCATTAAACAAGGAATGATTTATCGCACTGCTAAGATGAATGAAAGCAATGCTGCTAATCCGCAAATGACAATTACTGATGTTGGTATTAAAACCGCTACCGAACAATTAAAAATCAAAACTGATATTGATTTAAGAAAAACTGAAAAAGATAGTAGTGGAGTCGATGAAATTGGTGGTATTAAATCATCTCCTTTAGGGATATCTGTTAACTATGTTAATTGCCCAATGTATTATGATGGAAGTGCAGTTATTGCTCATACATCTACCGCTAAAGATATTGCTAATAAAGAAAGCATCAAACATATGTTTGAAGTGTTAGGAGATGCTGATAATTACCCAGTCGCTTTCCATTGCACACAGGGTAAGGATAGAACTGGTGCGCTAGCTTATCTTATGGAAAGATTATTAGATATGAAAACCACTGATATTTATCACGATTATTTGTTCACGAATATGTCAGAAATTGGCGGTTATTGTAACTATAAAGCCTTTGCAGGATATGATTTTTATCTCAATCCATTACCAGGAACAAATTTACAAGAAAAGGCTTATAGTTATTTACTCTCTATTGGTGTTGCTCCTACAACAATTGATAGTTTTATTCAAATCATGACTGAATAATTAAATCCTTATTAATTAATATAGGCATGTTGTGAAGACATGCCTTTTATTTTATAAAGTTTATTTTTCCTGTTAATTAAATAATTAATTGCAACTCTTCGAAAAAATAAGTCTCGCGTACACGCATAATGTGATTAGCGGGGCTTTTTTGTCTTGAAAACTAAGCGTT
>CAJOLV010000023.1 GCA_905235515.1 uncultured Bacilli bacterium
TTATATATGTTTTAATATGCTTTTGCAAAGAGAATTACTTTCTTTGCTTTTTTGCCGCAGATTGGACATTTATCATCAATGGCAATTTGGTTAAATGGTAAGCATCTTGCTGTTGCGGTTGTTAATTCTTTCACTTTATCTTCGCAAGTTTGTTCACCGCACCACATCGCTTTGGCATAGCCGCCTTTATCTAAAGCAGCATTTAATTCATCGATATTATGAATTTCTGTAGTGTGTTCTAAGAGATAACGATAGGCTCTTTCATACATTTCTTTGTGGATTTGTGGAATCAATTCATTAATCTTAGAGACCATTTCTTCTCTTTTAACGGTAATCTTTTCACCAGTATTTCTCTTAACAATTGTGACATTACCATTTTCAATATCACGAGGACCGATTTCCACTCTAAGTGGAATGCCTTTCATTTCATATTCCGCGAACTTCCAACCTGGTGTCTTATCAGATTCATCAATCTTTACTCGATAGCCAGCTTCTTGAATATCTTTATAGAGCTCTCTGGCAGCAGGAATGACACCTGGTTTTTGTTGAGCGATAGGAATCACAACAACTTGAATTGGAGCGACATAAGGTGGCAAGACTAAACCATTATCATCGCCATGAACCATAATAATCGCACCGATTAAACGAGTGGAAACACCCCATGATGTTTGATGAGGATTAGTTAATTTACCATCTCTCCCTTGGAATTGGATACCAAATGCTTTGGCAAATCCTGTGCCAAAATAATGAGTTGTGCCACTTTGCAAACCTTTACCATCTGGCATTAAAGCTTCAATAGAATAAGTTTCCATCGCACCGGCAAATTTTTCTTTATCTGTTTTTCTTCCTTTAACAAAAGGAATAGCCAACAAATCTCTACCACAATCATCATAGACTTCTAACATTTTTAATGTTTCAGTTCTTGCTTCTTCTTCAGTTTCGTGAAGTGTATGACCTTCTTGCCACAAGAATTCACTGCCTCTTAAGAATGGACGAGTAGTCTTTTCCCATCTCACAACAGAACACCATTGATTGTAGAGTTTTGGTAAGTCTCTATAAGAGGAGACGATTTTTTGATAATGTTCACAGAATAAAGTTTCTGATGTTGGTCGAATAATTAATGGATCTTCAATTGGTTGCCCACCACCGATTGTGGCCACTAAACATTCAGGGGCAAATCCTTCAATATGGTCTTTTTCTTTTTGTAATAATGAAGTAGAAATAACCATTGGCATATAAACATTTTCATGGCCTGTTTCTTTAAAACGTTTGTCTAAATAATGTTGAATGTTTTCCCAAATCGCATAGCCATATGGGCGATAAATGATAAAACCTTTAACGGAGCTATAATCCATTAATTCTGCCTTGCGGCACACATCAGTGTACCATTGTGCAAAATCATCTTCTTGTCTTGTAATCGCGTTATTTTTAATATCTGCCATAAATGCAATTCCTTCTTTCTATTAATGGAAGCTATCATCCATCTGAATAAGTTTTTCCATCTTCTTTTTGTCGATAGGTAATAACATATCATTTGATGGAGAGATACTATCAGAGGAAACAATAGTGATTCCGGATTTGATAATTAATTCGATGGCTTGCCAACCATCTAAGTCTGTTGCAATAATTGGTTTATTGTATTTCAATAATTGTTCAATTAGAGTATGGATTGATAATCTAATACGATTATCTTTTTTAATTTCACCAATCATCGAAGCACCAGCGACGAAGTAATCAAAGTTGTTATAGAAGTCTGGAGCGAGCAATAAGTTTCTATCTTTCATAAGAAGGGCAACTTCATATTGCAATCCATGGAACTTTTTCATCATCGTATCAATTATTTCTAATTGGTTACCATTTTCATTAATCTCTTTTTCTTCAAACAAGAGAACTAATCTAAATTTTGGATTGGTGCATATTTGCGGTAAGATTTCAAACATGTGATCGATATCCACTAAGGAGGCGTGGAAGAACAATCTAAATGATTCAGATGTTCTTTCGCTATCAAATTTCGGGATAACAGTTTTTGCTACTCGACCAAATAATTCTCTATTTTTGCCCACTTTTGCAGCGTATTTGCTCATTTCTGAGAACGAAGAGAACGGGGTGTTATAGCCTTTAACATAGGAGAAATAACCAAGAACTCTCTTTCTTTGTACATCGATAATAGGTCGATATAAGAAACGGAGATTGCCTGGTCTCATTAAGTTATCAACTTCTTCAGAATACTTATTGAGTTCAAGCATTTGGTTAACACTCTTTTGATATAAGAGGATGCTTTGACCATTTTGCTGAGCGGTCATACAGGCCTCTTGAGCTTTGTTAACAATAGAATCAAAGTCTTGATAATATTGAGCGTTTTCAATAATACCAATAGCGAAGTTTACTGAACCGGCAAAGCCATTTACTTCAATGGTCTTTCTTAAAGCATGTTCAATTGAAGAGGCAAACGACATTGCTTCATCGCGAGAACCAATTCTTAAATCAAAGACAATAACTTCGTTATCAGCGATATCCAAGATTTGTCTAGGAGCCTTAGGGCTAGAGGCAAATGGGTATATTTCATTCTTTAATGTCACAACCATGTAACGTTCAATCTTATCGTTAGATAAGACTTTTTGTCTTATGTAGAAAAATCTAATTGCAAAAGTAAAGCCTCTTAAAGAACGGTTATGAATAACCATGTTTTCAATTACACTTCTCTTTACCATACCAGTAGGAACACTTCTTTTGTTCTTGGATTTGTTCACAGAGTTATTAGGTGTGATGTATCTAAGCAAGTGACTCTCTAAATGGATGAGACCTTGTTCACGATTGTATTTAAGGAGTTTTAAGATTGAATAATAAGTAGTTTTGTTCTTGTCTTCAAGGACATCAACTTCGAGATATTGCTCCACTGTTTTTGGATCAATAGAGATAGAAAGAATCCAGTTTTTCACCTTCTCGTTATCATTTGGATGGAAGTGGGAATAGAAACCCATTAAATCCATAGTGTGCTTTTCACTCATATGAGAACGATTGAAATAAGTAACTGTATTTCTTTTGATATTAATTATATAAACGCGAGTGGAATTAGATTCCTCTTCGATTTTCTTCAAATATTTATAATGAATGCCTTGGTTAATGGAAAAAGAAATGATAAACACCAATAGTAAAGAAAGTATAATTATCACGATGACAAAGAAGACGATAAATTGACTGTCAGTAAAATTCCACCAATCCATACCTGACTATTATAATTTATTAAATTATGTTTGACTATATAAAAGTCAAAATTTCCCCAATATTTTTTTAATAAAATTACCTATGGTTATGATATAATACTTATCAACGCGGAGAAGTACCCAAGTGGTTGAAGGGGGCGGTTTCGAAAACCGCTAGGAGGTGCAAGCCTCGCAAGGGTTCGAATCCCTTCCTCTCCGCCATCACGATTGAACACACATACATTGTGTATGTGTTTTTTCTTATTTCATGATTATTTTTAACAATACTCCAATAAAATATAGATAAATTAGTCCACTACTTCCCAGTGGCCACCTTTATCTCTACCAACTCTTTTAATTCTATTAGAACTTTTTATTATTATTTGTACGCCATGTCATCCCTAGTACATGTAGGTTTATTTTTAATAAAATTAATAACCTTTTCTTCATCAAGGACATTTTCTAGGACATCCTTGTTTACCATAGTCATAACATCCTCATTAAAAGGAATAGTAACTTTTATTGCATTTTTTGTGTTTTATTGTTTTATCTTAAATAAATCAATGATATTGTTTTTATAAGGCGAAGAAGGAAACAAGTAGATTATATTGATTCCTCAAGAGAGTATCCGGTTGGTGCGAGGATATGGATAGATATAATTGAATACATTCTGGAGCTGCTTCTTGAAATACAGTAGGGATAGACGGGTTCTCCCGATACAGAGAACGTTGTGCAATAGCACACACTAAGGGATAGGTTGTGAGATTTATCCAAAATGAGGTGGTACCACGATAACATCGTCCTCAAGATGAGGATTTTTTATTTCTCTGGAGGTAAATTATGGGAATTTATGAAGAATTGCAAGAAAGAGGATTAATTGCTCAAGTCACTGATGAAGCAGAAATACGTGAACTAGTGAATTCTGGAAAAGCTATCTTTTATATTGGTTTTGATCCTACTGCTGGCTCTTTACATGTCGGTCATTTTATGACTCTAGTTTTAATGAAAAGGCTACAACAAGCTGGTAATCGCCCAATCGCTTTAGTTGGTGGCGGAACCGGAATGATTGGTGACCCGAGCGGCAGAAGCGATTTGAGAAAAGTCTTAACCATTGAAGATATTGACCACAACGTTGAATGTTTTAAAAAACAAATGTCACGATTCATTGAATTTGGCGAAGGCAAAGCTATGTTAGTCAATAACGCTGATTGGATTAGAGGTCTCAACTATATTGAACTATTAAGAGATGTCGGTGCGTGTTTTTCTGTTAACAAAATGTTAACAGCAGAATGCTATAAACAAAGAATGGAAAGAGGTTTGTCTTTCTTAGAATTTAACTATATGATTATGCAAGCTTATGACTTCTATCACCTCCATCAAACCTATGGTGTCAATATGCAATTTGGTGGCGATGATCAATGGTCTAATATGTTAGCGGGCACTGAATTAATTAGAAAGAAAACCGGTAAAGACGCATATGCTTTAACCATTACATTACTCCTTAATAGCGAAGGCAATAAGATGGGTAAGACCGCTTCAGGCGCAGTTTGGCTTGATGCAAATAAGACATCACCATTTGAATTCTTCCAATATTGGAGAAATGTCAATGACGCTGATGTAATTAAATGCTTAAAACTTCTCACATTCATTTCAATTGAACAAATTAAAGAAATGGAAAAGTGGGATAATTCAAGAATTAATGAATTAAAAGAATTATTAGCCTTTGAATTAACTAAGATGGTGCACGGTGAACAAGAGGCTAACAAAGCTAAAGAAGCCGCTAAAGCACTCTTTTCTGGTCAAGGTAACGATGAGAATATGCCAACTACTGAATTAGATAATGTTCCTAATGAAGGAGAACTCTTATTGAATTTACTTGTTCAAGCTGGATTAACCACATCCAAAGGTGAAGGAAGACGTTTAGTGGAACAAGGTGGATTATCAGTTAATGGTGAAAAAGTTAGCGATCCAAATCTTGTTATTTCTAAAGATAGTTTGCTAGAAGGAATTAAAGTTAAAAAAGGCAAAAAAGTCTAAGTCTTCCACAGAATCATTCTTAAATAACTTGATATTCAATCAAAAAAGCGGTTCATTTTGACCGCTTTTTCTTTTCAATTCATCGTTTTTTAGTCAATTGGTCTGATATAGAAATTGCCATAAACTTGCACTAAAGAAGTAACAGAAATAAAGACATGCGGATCAACTCTTCTCGCTAATTCAACAGCACTCTTGAGCTCAAAAGAAGAGACCACCATCCAGACAATTTGCATATCTGTATGAGTATAGGCACCTTGCGCTTTTTGAATTGTAGCACCATGTGGGAAGTGACTCATTAATGCTTTAGAGAGATTTTCATTCTTTGAAATAAACTGAATTTGAATCTTTTTATTCCTTAAATTAATAGAGTCAATAACTAGATTAGCGATTAAGATATAGAATCCTGAATAGAATAAAGAGATGATAGCGGTTTGATAGTTCGCTGGTTCATCAATAATAATCAAAGAGGAATATAAAGTAACAATAATACCATTAGCGATAATGGAATATTTGCCTACTGAAGTAGATTTTCTTAACGAGAAGAAGTAGGTTATAATATCAATTCCACCACAACTAATTTCGCCCTTGAACGCAAGACCACTGGCGATACCTGTACAAGCTGCGCCAAAGAGCAAGCGGGCGACTGGATTATTTAATATCAACGCATGATTGGCAATAGCACCACTCACGCCCCATCTAGGTAGCAAAGAAATAAAAGCGGATGTGAGCATAACATTAATTGCAGTCATGATTGAGAATCTTTTACCAATTTTAAAGAATGCAAAGATAAGCAACGGGATATTAAAAGCGGTGTAACCCAAAGCTTCTATGAGATTATCAGATAGTTCAATCCCTACCATTGAAAAGATTTTTGCGATGTTTTGGGATAAGCCAGAAATGCCACCGGTAACGATTTTAAATAAGAAAATGCTATCTGATCCTGGCGTAATAAAAGATGTAAAACCAAAAGCAAAGACAAAAGCAGACAAAATAGCAAAGAACAAACCTTTGGTTTGATGCAAAGTTTGTTTTAAATAATAATGGTCGTATAAGAAGTTTGTAACTTTTTCTCTAATTCTTTTAATTTTGGTCATAATCAATAATTGATACGAATAGTATTTTATAAACTAAACTCTCTAAAAACAATAACAACGTGAAAACTAGTAAAAATGTCCCCTTATAACAATAAATATGTTATTGCATAAAAAAAATCATAATGATAAGATATTAAACGCTATATTGTTATATAGGAGGCAAACTATTATGAAAGTATTAAGAGCAATCGGTGGATTCTTCGCTAAGATTGGTCGTTGGATTAGAGACACAGCGTGGGTTCAACCATTATTAATCGTTGGTGGCATTTTCGCTATTATCTTCTCCATCCCTTCCATTACTAAATGGGTTCAAGGTTGGTTCAAATCCGGTGATGCCGCTGTTTCTTTCTACAAGAATAATGGTTATATGTCATTAACCAATGGCGAAAGCGATGGCAAAGATAGCGATGCTTATAAATTACTCTCCTTTATTTTTGACGATAACGCTCAAAAAGACTATGGCAAATATGGCGAAAAATTCTTTGTGACATTTGTCCAAGAAGAAAACTCTGGTAGTGAAACAATCTATAAAGGCTGGGAAGCCGCTAAGAAAAACTGGGGCACCACAGCTGGTTTTCAAAGAGTGAAAGATAAACAAGGTAATGTTATCAGCGAAGCTGGTGAATTCAAAATGTACACCATTTTCATTGATGAAAAGAACGATGATGATGAAAACATCTTCTGGAAATTAATGGATGATGAATTCGCTTCTGAATTTGCTGAATTGTCTTCCTTAGAGAATCCTTATAAATCAAACAATACTTCTGTCTCTTACGAAGGTATTGCTAACTCTGGTTCTACAGATATCTCTGGTAGTGCCACATTCTCTGCTCCAACAACATTCTTATTTGACAAGAATTTTGATGCAACATTAGACAAAGGCTATTCGCAAGTGGGATTCGAAATTGCTGAAATCGTCTTTGATATCGCTGATAAAGGTGCCACTGGAACAAACATTGGTTTAGCAAGAACCATTTGGGATTGTTGGAACCACATCGGTCAATTCGATAACGTAGATGACAATAGTTACGTCTTAGAATAATTTATGTAATAAATTAAAAGAGCCTTAAGGCTCTTTTTATTTGCTTATTTCAATCTCCTCAATACCGGTTTCGGCACTAAATCAGAAACATCGATCCCTTTTTCGTGGAGTTCCATAATCATCGATGAGTTAATGAACGACTTATCATTTTTGCTCATTAAGAAAACACTATCGATTGATGAATCAATGAAGTCGTTCGCACTAGCCAATTGGAATTCATATTCGAAATCAGTAACTGCTCTTAATCCTCTGATTAAAGCAATTGCACCATGCTTTTTTGCGTATTCAACAGTTAATCCCTCCGTGGAATCGGCTTCGATATTTAATCCTTCAACACTTTCTTTAATCATAGCTACTCTTTCTGTTACAGAGAAACGGGATTGCTTATTCGGATTAACTGCAACAAGGACAATAACTTTATCGAATATCTTTAAGGCTCTTTTTAAAATATCTAAATGTCCATTTGTGATGGGATCAAAACTACCTGGATATATGGCTACTTTCATAATTACCTCCACAAGATATTAACGCGGATTTCTCCGTATTTATAATTCCTAACTTTTGTAAATTCTTCAATAGGGAGTTTTAATTCATGGTCACACTCCGTGACAATAATTGAGTGCTCCTTCAATAAGTTATTAGCTTTTAAAGAGCTAATGATTTCTTCATATTTGCCTTCTTTATAAGGTGGATCGAGAATAATTAAATCGAATTGATATCCTTCCGTTGATAACCTTTGAATCGCTTTAACATCTTCTAAAGCATAAACAGTTGCGACTTGATTTGAGATACCTAATGATTTCAAATTGTCTTTTATAACAGATAATGCGATTGGATTAATATCTACAAATATAACTTTGCTCGCGCCTCTAGATATCGCTTCAATACCCATCGCGCCTGAACCAGCATATAAATCTAAACAAACAAATTCATTAATGTCTCCTAACGCCCCAAAGATAGCTTCTCTTATTCTATCCTTAGTAGGTCTAATATGTTTGACATCTTCTGGCCATTTTAAAATACGATGACGATATGTTCCGGCGATTACTCTCATCTTTTAATCTCCTTTGGACACATATCATTATTTAATAAAGAAAATAGGCTTTGATTAACTTGTTCAAATAAGATTCTCACTTGTTGATATTTATATAGATAGTCTCTCACTAATGGATGAGAATCTAATTCTTTTTTAGCTAACGCTAAATCTTGTCTTGCCTTCACTACTTCTTCACTATCGTCAGAATAATATTTAAGCATCTCATTATAACGATCTAAAGCGATGTCTTTACGATAGGAAAGCGCCATAACTTCTTCGCTTTCTTTCATGCTTTTTTCGCTCTTATTTAAAGCGATGATACGTGGGTCGATATTTAATTGTTCCTTAAGTTTATATGTTAGTTCACTGATTTTTTCATTCATAGTAACTATTATCTTATCATATTTATCACAATGTGATAATATAATCGCATGAAGTATAAGATTTATAAGGACAATAACCCTATCATGAGAAAAAGATCTCTCCCAGTAGAGATGCCTTTAAGCAAAGAAGATAGAGATACTTTAGATTTTATGCTTAATTATTTAATTAAATCGCAAGATGAAGAATACGCTCAAAAGCATAATGTCAGAGCGGGTGTTGGTATCGCTGCGATTCAAATTGGAATATTAAAAAGAATGTTCGCTATTTATTATCAAAAAGGCGAAGATGAAATAGTTCAATATCAATTAGTTAATCCAAAGATTATTGAAACATCAATTAAAAAATGTGCATTAGAAAATGGGGAAGGTTGTTTGTCTGTTGATGAAGAACATCCAGGTTTAGTGCACCGCTATTACAAAATTAAATTAGCGGCGTTCGATGCTTTGACAAATAAAGATGTAATTATTACCGCTACTGGCTTTGATGCCGTTGTTTTGCAACATGAATATGATCATTTAGATGGTAAATTTTTCTATGACCATATCAACACAAATAATCCAACTCAAGTTCTTCCAAACGAAGAAATTATTTAATCTATCTATAAATTAAAAAGAAGTATGATATAATACTTCTAAGCGTGCTATATATCATAATTTAGGAGGCTATATATGGAGAAAAGACTTTCTTTGCCTGTATCTATTTATGCTTTAGGCGGATTAGGTGAGGTCGGTAAAAATATGTATTGTGTGGAAAATGATGAGGCATTAATCATCATTGACGCCGGGGTCCGTTTTCCTGGTGTGGAATTCCCTGGTATTGATTATATCATTCCTGACTTTACTCACTTAAAGAATAATCGTAATAAAATCAAAGCGTTATTTATCACTCATGGTCATGAAGACCATATTGGTGGTATTCCTTTCCTTTTACAAAGCGTCACAATTCCTGTTATATATGCTCCACAATTAGCCGCCGGATTAATTAAAAATAGATTAGAAGAAAATCATTTGTTAGAAAGAACACGTATTGTTATTTATGATGAACACTCCACTATCAGAGCGGGAGGTTTCGATGTTTCTTTCTTTAGAGTAACTCACTCTATTCCTGATTCCTATGGTATAGTTATTGATACTACCGAAGGTAGAATCGTCACTACTGGTGATTTCAAGATTGATTTGACACCAGTCGGACCAGATATCGCTCTCCATCAAATGGCGAGATTAGGTGAAGAAGGCGTCGACTTATTATTAAGTGACTCCACTAACGCTGAACAAGAAGGATACACCCCTAGTGAAAAGAATGTTTATGATTCTATTAATGATATATTTGATAACGCTCGAGGCAGAGTAATTATTTCGACATTCTCATCTAACGTTTCTCGTATTCAACAGATTTGTCAGTCTGCAGTGGTCCATAATAGAAAAATCACTATTGTCGGTCGTTCAATGGAAAAAGTCGTCGAAATGTCGCGACAGCTCGGTTATATAAAAGTGCCAGATGCTTCTATTATTGATACTCAAGATATTAAACTTTATAAACCAAGTGAGATTGTCATTTTATGTACTGGTTCACAAGGTGAACCTGCTGCTGCTTTATCAAGAATCGCAACTGGTGATCATAAAGATATTCATATCATGCAAGGCGATACAGTCGTCTTCTCTTCATCCGCTATTCCGGGTAATGGTTTAATGATTGCAAGAATGGTTAATTTATTAACGAGATGTGGCGCGGATGTAGTCACTAATTCTATTCTTAGTGATATTCACTCCTCTGGTCACCCATCGAAGCAAGAGCTTAGATTAGCTCTCAAGATGTTTAAGCCTAAATTTTTCATGCCGATGCATGGTGAATACCGCATGCTTTTGTTGCACGCTCAATTAGCGCAAACTGTTGGAATCCCAGCAGAAAATACATTTGTATTAGATAATGGTGACTGTTTAACACTTCATCGTCACAAAGTGACGAGAGGTTATCAAGTTGAAAGTGGTAATGTTTATATTGATGGTAAAGATATTAATGGTTTAGCTGACACTGTTATGGCGGATCGTCGTGTCTTAACAGAAGATGGTATGTTTGCTATTGCATTGAGTGTTGATGCTAAAACCAATAAACTATTAGTGCCACCAACCTTCTACTCATTAGGCACAATTCACGCAAACTTCAAACAAGACATTGAAGATTGTCGTTTAGTGTTAGAAAAAGCTGTAAAAGAAAAATTGTTAACTAAAACTAACTTCAATGATTTAAAAGTTTTAGTAAGAACTATCGCCAGTGAATATATCTATAAAAAGACCAACAGACGTCCAATGATTATTCCTGTCATCATGAATAAAAATTAATGATTATTTTAGCTAGTCAATCACCAAGAAGACAACAATTGATGCATAGCATCACGGATGATTTTGTTGTGGAAGTTAGCCACATTGACGAGTCATCTTCTTTAAATATGTCTCCTTTTGACGCGGTTAAAGATATCGCTAAAAGAAAAGGATTAGATATATCTAAAAAGCACCCACATGATTTAGTGTTATCCGCTGATACAATTGTGGTTATTGATAATCAAATTATTGGTAAACCAATTGATAAAAAAGATGCAAAAAGGATATTAAAACTATTATCAGGAAGAACTCATCACGTTTTGACCGCTTTTTATTTAATTAAAGATAATAAAGAATATGAAGAGGTTGTAGATAGTGAGGTAACTTTCGAAGCATTAAGCGATTCTTTAATTGATGAATATATTAAGTCTGGCTCTCCAATGGATAAAGCTGGTGCCTATGGAGCGCAAGATAATAACGACTTTAAATTAATTAAAAAAATCACCGGTAGTTGGTCAAATGTTATTGGCTTCCCAATTGATGAAATTAAAGAAGCGATTAATAAATTTTAAAAAAATTCCCTAGTTTTGCTGGGAATTTTTAATGTTTTCAATGATTTTTTGATTATCAAGATTTGTCACCATTGTGATTTTATCACTCATCACCACGATGCTTGAAACGCCTAATTCGGTAAGCTTATCACGATTTACTAAGTCTTTGTTTAATAGCTTTACAGTCAATCGAGAACCAGTTGATTGAACATCTATGACATTATCTTTTCCACCTAATGCTTCCAGCCATTCGCTTGGAGATGCTTGGCTAATCTCTTTAACTGGCTTTTTATTTTTCTTATTAAGTAGGAAAATAATCGCAATCGTGATTAAGATAATGAGAACAATCGCTACAGCAATTACCCAGGCATAATTTTTTAAGAATATTTCAAAATCATTTTTTGGATCATTTCCACTAGCACCAACAAAAATCATTTTATAAAGCTCCTTTTCAGGTTGTTGATAGATGAATAATCTTTACTATATACAATATGAATCTTTTTATTTGAACCAGTAACCTCAATTTCTTTTGCCCCATCAGGTTGGCAAGTTAAATGGTCGTAACCAATAACTACATTAGAAAAGTCACCGCTAAAGGTGATTTTAGTTTCTGATTTTAAAACAATTGAGGAACCTAAAGAACGATAAATATTATTCTGAATGGTGGATATTTCAGTTAATTGCAATAAATCAAGGTTATGAGAGATAACCGCACCACCAACTGATTTGTTATAGGCTGTGCTTCCTAATTCACTACAAACCAATAATCCATTGCCATGGAATGTCTCGAGCTCACGTCCATCTAATTTAACATTGCACACTAATGTGTGAAATGGGTTTTCAAATCTAATTTCATTAACTGAATATATAGTTTGATTACCTAATTTACATTCAATCAGACGGTGCGATTCATCAAAATAATTATTTTTTGCTACTAATTCAACGGCTTTTTCAATGTCGCCAACTTCAAATTGATAAAAGAAACCTAATGTTCCACATCTAATACCAATAAATTTTACTTGTTCGTTTTTATCTAGATAATGATGAACCGCTCTTAAAAATGTACCATCACCACCAAGGACAAAAACAAAGTCAGGATTATCATTATCTAAAGATAATCCATATTTAGTGCATGCTTCTTTAACTAATTTTTCAACATCACTGACATCTTTATCAATCTTAGTAAATATTGCAAATTTCATACCTTAATCCTTAGTTTGTGATATCATTTTATCACAAGATACCACTATGAGTGAAAAAGAACTAGAAGAAAGAGTGTTAATTACAAAAAAACAGTTTCTTGAATTACAAAAATATATTCAAGAACAATATCCCGATTTTGTCATAACCGAACAAAAAAATCGGTATTTAGATGATGACAAATTCTCTATTCACAATAAGAAAAATATGCTTAGAATTCGTAGTTTCCCTCATAGCAACACGAGAGAATTAACTTATAAAGTTGGCGGAAAAGATGGAGATATTGAATATAGTCAAGTGTTAACCTATTATTTGTTCACTCAAATTACTCGTTTTTCTCGTCTTCCAAATGGTGAAGTTAAAGAACAACTACTCAAAGATGGAATCAATATTAAAACACTACACACTTTGACTGAATTAAGAACAAGAAGAACGGAAGTAAAATTAAATGAATACACTATTGTTTTGGATGCCAATCTATATAACGATATCTCCGATTATAATCTAGAAATTGAATCAAAAGTCTCTAAAATTCACGCAAAAAAAGTGATTTTAGATTTTTGTGAACAATTTGGTCTTCAATATAAAAACGACTACCCAACGAAGATTAGACGCGTTATGGAGTCGTTATTTAAATCGATTTAGTTTCGGGTGTTTTGCCTAATTCACAATTATTATAGGTCGGACATTCAGTGTGCTTACACGCCCATTCAGCGAGTCGTCTGATATGAGGAATGAACACTCTTATTTCGTCTGAGTTATATCCTACTTGAATTTTTCTATCATCGACAATAATCGGTCTTTTCAGCACACTTGGATTTTGTTGAATGAACTTTAATAATTCTTTTACTGTCATAGAATCAATATCAATTCCGCTTTCCTTCACTATTTTTGAACGAGTGGAGATGATGTCTTCTGTGCCGTTTTCCGATTTCATAAGCATATCTTTTAATTCTTCTTCAGTTAAAGGACGAGCAAAAATATTTTTTTGAACATAAGGAATTTGTTGTTCATCAAACCATTTGAGAACTTTTCGACATGAACTACAAGAAGGCGAAACGTAAATTCTAATCATAAGCGCTATTAGTATACAGTATTTTTATACAGATGATAATGGTTTTGCAATTATAAATTGAAATCCCCATTAATTATTTATACACTATTATTCAACGAGGTAATAGTTATGGCAAATCGTATTCTTACTGGCATCAAGCCAACTGGTCAATTAACACTAGGCAATTATATTGCGGTGTTAAAGAATCTTCCTAAATTAATGAATCAAGGTGATTTATTCTATTTCATTGCTGATCTTCACGCTTTAACTTTGCCAATTGAACCAAATGTTTTAAGACAAAACTCTATCGATCTAGCGGCTTTTTATTTAGCAGCTGGATTAGATCCTAAAAAAGCTACACTATTCCTTCAATCGGATGTAAGCGCTCACGCTGAATTAAATGCTATTATGCAAAATTATCTGTATATGGGGGAATTGTCTAGAATGACTCAATTCAAAGACAAATCCGCAAAGATGAAAGAAAGTGCTATTGGTTTAGGCTTATTCGCTTATCCTGTCTTAATGGCGTCTGACATTATTTTATATGACGCTAATGTTGTTCCTGTGGGAGAAGATCAAATTCAACATGTTGAATTAACTCGTGATTTAGTCAATAGATTCAACAATAGATATGGTGATGTTCTCGTTATACCTAAATACGAGGTGAGAAAAGTCGGGGCAAGAATTATGTCTTTATCTGACCCAACCGTTAAAATGTCTAAATCGGATCCAAAAGGTGATATTTTCTTAAAAGACGATTTAGCGGTCATTCGTAAAAAGATTATGTCCGCTGTTACTGATTCAGGTTCAGAAGTTAAATTTGATCCAGAAAATAAACCAGGCATCTCTAACTTATTAACCATATATGCTTGCTTAAAAGATATGAGCATTGAAGATGCAGAAAAGCAATTTGTTAATTCTAGATATGGTGATTTTAAAAAGGCTGTTGCTGATGCAGTTGTTGAAGAATTAGAGCCATTCCAAAATAGATATAAGCAAATCATTGAAACAAAAGCTTATGAACAAGTTTTAAAAGAAGGGGCTGAAAAAGCGAGTAAAGTCGCTAATGTCACATTAAAACGAGTGCAAAAAGCAATTGGTTTATTAGGAAAGTAAGTGGCTATGCCACTTCTTTTTATATTTTTAATGCCTTTTTTAAAGCTTGATAAAGTTTTGCAGGTTTTTCAGCTGCATCTTTTTGTGAATTGCCAATAACACTGATATAAAATTTAACTTTTGGTTCTGTGCCAGAAGGTCTCACTGCGATAAAGCCACCATCTTTAAAGAAGAGTTTTACTACATTAGATTTTGGTAAATCTAGTTTTGTTATTTTATCGTTAATAGTTGTTGTTCCTTTTAAAACATCATCAACTTGCACAACTTTCATATTGCCGACTTCTTGAAGTGGATTGGCATGTAATTCATCCATGATAGCGTCCATTTGAGCTTGCCCGCTGCTGCCTTTAAATTCCATAGAGTAAGCAACATCTTCATGATAACCAAATTTTTGGCCTATTTCTTCCCACACCATATCAAGGCTTTTGCCTAGTAAATGATAGAATAACGCCATTTCACAATACATAAGTATTGCTTGGGTGCCATCTTTGTCTCTCGCAAAAGGGGCGACTAAACAGCCATAAGATTCTTCATAACCAAATTCAAATTTTGGTCCACCATGTTTATCATAATAATCGATTCTATTGCCAATGAATTTAAAACCAGTTAAGAATTGTTCACATTTCACCCCGTAGGACTCTGCAATCTTTTTGCCTAAAGGAGAGGTTACAATTGTGTTATACATAACACCATTATCACTTAATGTGCCTTTTAATTTCTTTTGTGAGAAGATGTAATTCATTAATACCGCCGCAGCTTGATTACCAGTAAAGGTATGATAAGTTCCGTCTGAGTGAAGATAGGCGAGACCCACTCTATCACCATCCGGATCAGTCATTACCACTAATTGAGCGCCAATCTTTTCTGCTAGTTTAATTGGCTCAATATAACTTCTTTGGTCTTCTGGATTTGGTGATAAGGTGCCGGAGAAGTCTGGGTCAGGAGTGCATTGACTTTCTACATAGTAAACATCATATCCTAAATCTTTAAAAACTTGTCTAGCTGGCATGAGAGAGGTGCCGTGGTTCGGAGTAAAAACAATTTTGTAGTTAGATTTATCTAAGTCTCTATTAATTGCGATTGCTTCCACTTCTTTAATATATTGTTCATCAATTTCTTTTCCTAAAAGAATTTCTTTTCCTTTAATAGGGGCCTCTTGATATTCAACATGAAGTTCATCTGGTAATAAACCAATTAGTTCAACAAGTCGAGCGATTTTGTCTGGCACTAGTTGGCAACCAGTTTCATCATAAACCTTATAACCATTATATTCTTTTGGGTTATGGCTGGCGGTAATCATAATGCCACCACAGGCTTTACAATATCTGACAGCGAAGGATAATTCTGGAGTAGGTCTAAGGGAGTCAAAGATATATGTTTTAATCCCAAAATCATTTAAAATTTTGCTGGATAGTAATGTAAATTCACGTGAAAAGTGGCGATTATCATGGGAAATTACCACTCCCATCTCTTTTGCGTTTTCATATTTTTCTAATAAATATTGAGCAAAACCGACTGTCGCTTTCCTAACTGTAAAGTAGTTTAATCTATTGGTGCCCGGTCCTAAAACACCACGCATTCCTGCTGTGCCGAATTCAACATCCTTAAAAAACGCATCGTCTAAAGCTTCTTGATTTAAGTTTTTAATTTCTTCTTTGGTCTTATCATCTACTAACGGAGATTCTAACCAACGTTTAATGTTTTCTTTAGTTCCCATTTTTATTCTCTCTCCTTTAAATTATTAATGAGTTCTTGATATTCTAAAGGCATTTCTGCCTTAAATGATTTATTTGATAAATAATCTAATGGTTTATCTAATTTTTCAAAATGTAATTCACTTGCATGTAAGAATTGATTCTCAAAACCATATTCTTTTTTGAATATATTATTAGCTTTAAAGTCTCCGTATTTGGTATCACCAACAACATGATGCCTTATATATGACATATGAGCGCGAATCTGATGTGTTCTTCCAGTTACCAAAGTAAGGTCTAATAATGTATAACCATTTAAATGTTCTAAAACATGATAAATAGTTTTAGATGGTTTTCCACCATCTTTAACGGAGGCAACCACCACTTTCTTTTGGTCATAATTCTTTCTTAAGGGCGCTTCCACTACACCATCTTGTTTCACATCACCGCACACTAAAGAGATGTAGTGTTTACCAATCAATTCATGATTCTTTAATAATTCAAATAGATAGACTAGTGAAGCATGATTTTTTCCAAAAATCACAATACCTGATGTATTTCTATCAATACGATGAGCGGGGCCTGGTTTAAAGCCTTGTTCTTTTTGTGGGTCGTATTCACCTTTAAACATTAGATATTCTATGACTAATTGATCTAATGCTTTATCACTGTTATGATCATCTTTTTGCACCAATACACCACGTGGTTTGTTAATTAAGAGTATATTTTTATCTTCATAAATAATCCAATCTTTGATTGAATCATTTGGCTGATATTCATTCTTTTTGTTAAACTCTTCTAATTGAGAATCGGTAACATATATCGCTACTTCATCACCAGTGCTCAAAAGATATTTTTCTTTCTCCCAATGACCATTTACTTTAATGTCCTTTTTACGGAATAATTTATAGACAAAAGACAAAGGAGCAGTATTTAACACCTTTCTTACATATTTTTCTAATGTTTGACCACTTTCTGTTTCAATTATCTTATAGGAAATCATACAAAAGTATTTTAGTAAAAAAATACTAAATAATAAAGTTTTCACTATTCAATTTTTTTTAATTTGTTATAATACTATTCGCACGTCTAAATAAAAACACGTTGCAGCAATTCTGGAGGAATACCCAAGAGGCTGAAGGGGCGGGCTTGGAAAGCTCGTAGACTGGTAACTCGGTGCGAGGGTTCAAATCCCTCTTCCTCCGCCACGATTGAATGTCGAGACACGTACAAAATGTATGTGTCTTTTTGTTTTATCTTATATACAAAGTATATAAGAATAAGAGGATTGAACTTCAACCCTCTCACCCAGTTACAACTTGACCCCAAAATTTT
>CAJOLV010000024.1 GCA_905235515.1 uncultured Bacilli bacterium
ATATGAACTATCTCCTGAACAAAAAGAACTTTCAGATAAACTCGTTGAGAACTATAAGAAGGGAATAGATAGCTTGGTATATGCTGTGTGTGGATCTGGCAAAACTGAAATAGTAATTAATACTATTTCTTATGCAATCAAAAAGGGTCTAAAGGTTGCTTTTGTGGTTCCTAGAAGAGACGTTGCGATTGAATTATATTTAAGATTTAAAGAAATCTTTGCTAATAACAATGTGATATTGCTATATGGAGGGCATCATGATGTATTAACAGGAGACTTAATATGTATGACAGCTCATCAATTGTTTAGATATGATCATTATTTTGATCTGATAATCATGGATGAAATTGATGCCTTTCCTTATAAAGGCAATGATGTATTACAAGCCTTTTTCCAAAGGGCTTTAAGGGGTAATTACATTTTATTAAGCGCTACACCATCTGATGAGTTTGTTGAATCATTTAAAAAAGAAGGTGGAGATGTATTGGAATTATTTGTAAGATTTCACAGACATCCATTACCAGTTCCTAAAGCAATAACTGGAAATAGAATCAAATTGCTATATGAATTGGTAAAAGAATTAAGACGTTTCTTAAACCAAAATAAGCCAGTATTTATATTCACTCCAACAATAGATATGTGTGAAAGGACTTTTAACCTATTAAGAATATTTATTAAAGGAGGAAATTATGTTCATTCAAAACACTCAAGACGAAGTGAGGTGATTAACGCTTTTAGAAATGGTAAATACAAATATCTTGTGACCACGGCAGTATTAGAAAGGGGTGTTACAATTAAAAATCTACAAGTGATTATATTTCATGCAGATCATAATATTTACGATTCATATTCACTTGTTCAAATTGCCGGAAGAGTAGGAAGGAAGAAAGACGCTCCAACAGGGGAGGTGATATATCTTGCAGAACAAAACACTAAAGAAATGGACAAATCAATTAGAGATATTCAAAATGCCAATAAAGCACTGCAAAATCTGCTTTAAATTATTGAAATCAGATTCATTATATGAGATTTACAATGATGATTCTTGTGTTTGTGAACAATGCCAAAACAAGCTTGCCCCACATTTTCAAAAATTTCGAATAGGTGGGGTTGATGGGGTGGCAATTTATCGATATGATGACAATATCAAATCACTACTTTATCAACTAAAAGGCTGTTGCGACATTGAACTATCACCAATATTCTTTAATAGGTTTAAAAATGAATTAAAAACTATGTATAAAGGATATGTGGTTGTTCCTGCTCCATCATATGTTGTTGAAGATAGTAATAGAGAGTTTAATCACGTTATAGAAATATTTAAATTTCTTAACCTTCCTATTTATCATATTGTTAATAAAATAACGCCATTTAAACAAGCTGAACATTCTAAAAGGAGAAGAGTGGAAATCATTGACCATCTTCAAGTAACATCATTATCAGAAATCAATAATAAAAAAGTTCTTATTGTGGATGATGTTATGACCACGGGTTCAACATTAAAAGCAATGATTAGTCTCCTATCAAAAGGGAGACCTAAGATTATGAAAATTCTTGTTATGGCAAAGAGAGAATTGAAATAGTTAAGTTAGCCTATCAAATTTATTAGATAGACTAATCAAACGATTTAGTTTAAGATAGAAAAGCGAATGTTAATCATTCTTTCTATTAAAGAAAGGCACAACGTGTTTGTGTAAGGTATTAAATTATGGGATTCTTTGATAAAAGAGCACTTAAAAAATTTGATAAAGAAGCTGATAAAGTCATGGCGTTAGAAGAAACCATGAAAGGTTTGAGCGATGATGAATTAAGAGCAAAAACTGAATACTTTAAAGCTCAATTAGCTGATGGCAAAACATTAGATGATATTAAAATAGAAGCTTTTGCGGTTGCTAGAGAAGCCGCTAGAAGAACTATTGGTGAATTTCCATACAAAGTTCAAATTATTGGTTCGTTAGTTTTACATGAAGGCGATGTCGCCGAAATGAAAACCGGTGAAGGTAAAACCTTAACTGCTACAATGGCGGTTTATTTAAACGCATTAGCGGGTAAGGGTGTTCACGTTGTTACAGTTAATGAATACTTATCACAACGTGACGCTGAATGGATGGGTCAAATTTATAGATTCTTAGGTCTCACTGTAGGTGTTAACTTAAGAGCAAAAACAACTTCTGAAAAGAAAGAAGCACATTTATGTGATATCACATATACAACCAACTCTGAGTTAGGTTTCGACTATTTAAGAGATAACATGGCAACAGAAATGTCACGTAGAGTTTTACGTGGATTAAACTTCTGCTTAATCGATGAAGCTGACTCAATTTTAATTGATGAATCTAGAACCCCATTAATTATTTCTGGTGGTGCTAGAACTTCTGCTTCCCAATATACAGTCGCAGATAGATTTGTAAAATCTCTTAGAAAAGACAAAGACTATTCTGTCGATGTTAAAGAGAAAACAGTTAATTTAACTGATGACGGGAACTTAAAAGCCGAGAGAATGTTCGGCATTAAGAATTTATATGATCCAGAATATGCTGATTTAGTCCATAGAATTCATAACGCTCTTCGAGCGAACTACATTATGTTTAGAGATGTCGACTATTTAGTCGATGCTGAAGGACAAGTTCAAATCATTGACCAATTTACAGGCCGTGTTTTACCAGGTCGTGAATGGAGTGATGGTTTGCATCAAGCTGTTCAAGCAAAAGAAAACGTGGAAATCAAAATGGAAACCGTTACTATGGCTACAATCACATATCAAAACTTCTTTCGTCTCTTTAAAAAGATGGCTGGTATGACAGGTACCGCGAAAACAGAGGAAGAAGAATTCCGTAAGATTTATAACATGCGTGTTGTGGTTATTCCAACCAATAGGCCAGTTATTAGAATTGATGCTTTAGACTATGTCTATGCTCATAAAGGTCCAAAGCTTGCTGCCTTAATTAAGGAAGTTAAAGAAAGACATGAAAAAGGTCAACCAATCTTGATTGGTACTGTTTCAGTCGAATCATCCGAAGAAATTTCTAAGTTATTAAATGAAGCTGGGCTTCCACATGAAATGTTGAACGCAAAGAATCACGCACGTGAAGCGGAAATTATCGCACACGCTGGTGAAAAAGGCCACATTACCTTGGCAACCAATATGGCGGGCCGTGGTACTGACATTAAGATTAACGATGAAGTGAGAGCTTTAGGTGGCTTGTGTGTTTTTGGCACAGAACGTCATGAATCAAGACGTATTGATAACCAATTACGTGGTCGTAGTGGACGTCAAGGTGACCCAGGATTCTCTAGATTCTATGTCTCTTTTGATGACACACTTTTAGTGAGATTCTCTGCCGACAAGCTTCGCGATTTCATTCAAAAGAATTATGGTGATGAGGCATTAGAGATGAAGATGGTTTCTAATGTTATTACAGGTGCTCAAAAGAGAATCGAAGGTCAAAACTTTGATACTCGTAAAAACTTATTAGATTATGATGATGTCTTAGCAAAGCAAAGACAAATTGTTTATAACAAACGTGATAAGATTATTGAAGGTGCTGATATCAAAGATATCATTGATGAAGTTTTCGAAACAACAGGTATCTTTTTATCCGAAAAAGCTGTGCCAGTTGGATCAAATGAACAACTAGTGTCAGGTGATTTACTTGCTAAACAAGTTGAGCCAAGATTTTTACCTGCTGGTTCAATTAAGAAAAATCTTTATGATGAATCTTTAGTCGAAGATTGTGGACCAGATTTAGGTCAAGTTTTACTTGATAGATATCATGAACGCAGAGCAGAATGGCCAGAAGAACTCGCTCAAAGAGTTGAAAGAACTCTAATCTTACATTGTATTGACCAAAACTGGACTAAACATATTGACGCGATGGCAAGATTACGTGAAGCCATTCACTTAAGAAGTTATGCAAACGTTAATCCATTACAGGATTATGTTAATGAAGGCTATTCTATGTTTAAAGAATGTTTGAATTTAGCATCTGTTGATGCAGTTTTAAACTTAATGAATGTGAAAGTCGATCCAAAGCCAGCTGAAGACCCTGCACCAGCTGAACAACCAGCGCCAGAACAAAATCCAGAAGCTGTTGATGGTGAGAAAAAGGAAGACAAATAAATGAAAGACATCGTTTCTCTTAGACAAGAACTTTGTGCTGTTGGCGAGATAATCCGTCAACTCGGGTCTTCTCTTTGACCTCGATGGTTACGAAAAAGAAATTTCAGAACTACAAAATAAAAGCGAGCAACCAGATTTTTGGAGTGATTCCAAAGAATCTTTAAGAGTGATTTCTAGACTCAATTATTTAAAGGAAATTGTCGAAAAATACCGCAAAATCGCCACCAATTGTCAAGATTTGAACGAATTACTTGATCTTGGTGATGAAGAATTATTAGGTCAAATTGAAGAGTCTGTGAATGAGCTGAGTAAAGATACAAAAGACTTTCAATTAAAGATTTTGTTTACCGGTGAATTTGATAACCTGAACGCTATTTTAGAAATACATCCAGGTGCTGGTGGTACAGAAGCGCAAGACTGGGCGGATATGCTTTATCGTATGTATGTGCTTTATGCTGAAGCCCATAAATTTAAAATTGGTCTTATCTCATTGGAACCCGGTGAAGAAGCAGGAATTAAATCTGTAACTATAAAAGTATCTGGTAAAAATGCTTATGGCTTACTAAAAGGAGAAAAAGGTGTTCATAGATTAGTAAGAATATCTCCTTTTGACGCTAACAAGAGAAGACATACATCTTTTGCATCTGTGAATGTTGTTCCTGAATTTAAAAATGACAACATTGATATTCAAATTCCAGACTCAGAATTAAAAATTGATACATATCGTAGTGGTGGTGCTGGTGGACAAAACGTCAACAAAGTTGAAACCGCTGTAAGAATTACTCATTTACCAACTGGTATTGTGGTTTCTTGTCAAATTGAAAGAAGCCAATTATTAAACAAAGAAACAGCAATGAGTATGTTAAAAGGTAAATTATATTTGCTTGAATTAGAAAAACGTCAAAACAAGCTTAACGCTATTGTTGGTGAAAAGAAAAATATCGAATGGGGTTCCCAGATTCGTTCCTACGTATTTTGTCCATACACACTCGTTAAAGACAATAGAACCGAATATGAAACTAGCGATGTCTATGGAGTGATGAATGGCGATATTGATGGATTCTTATATGCCTATTTGCAAATGGAGGCAAAGAATAATGTTAGATAATTCGCATCCATTTGAATTAATTTCTAATTACAAACCCACCGGAGACCAACCTCAAGCTATTGATAAACTGGTCAAAGGAATTGAAGAAGGCAAACGTTTTCAAGTTCTTTTGGGCGCGACAGGCACCGGTAAGACATTTACTATGGCCAATATTATTCAACAAATTCAAAAGCCTACTCTTGTTTTAGTTCACAATAAAACTTTAGCAGGTCAATTATATTCAGAGTTTAAAGAACTCTTTCCACATAATAGAGTGGAATATTTTGTTTCTAATTTTGATTTTTATCAACCTGAAGCATATATTCCTGCTTCTGACACTTACATTGATAAGAATGCAGTAATGAATGATGAAATTGAAATGCTGAGAACATCCGCAATTAATTCAATCTTAGAAAGAAAGGACACAATTATTGTTGCGTCGGTTGCTTCTATATATGGTTTAACTGATCCTGATGAATATAGGAACTTAGTTTTCAATATTAGAGTTGGCGAAGAGATTAATAGACAAGAATTCTTTAAAAAATTAGTGGATGCGCAATATAAAAGAAACAATCTTGATGCTGCACCAGGAACATTTAGAGTGAGAGGCGACATCATTGAGATAGTTCCAGCTAATATGGAATCTAATTCAGTAATTCGCATCGATACTTTCGGTGACGAAATAGAAAAAATCATTGAAATTGATCTCATGACAGGAGAAGTAAAACGCTCATTTAAAAATTATCCTATTTTCCCAGCATATGACCATGCCTCTACAAGGGAAAGAATCAAGGAAGCGTGCTCTACTATTAGTGTGGAATTAGAAGAAAGACTTGCGTACTTCAAGTCAGAAGGAAAACTCCTTGAAGCTGAGCGTTTAGAGAATAGAACCAGACAAGATATGGAGAGTATGCTAGAGTTTGGAATGTGTCCTGGTATTGAAAACTACTCTAGACATATTGATAAAAGAAAACCAGGTGAAAGGCCATGGTGTTTAATTGATTATTTTCCACAAGACTTTCTAATGATAGTGGATGAATCACACGTCTCTTTCCCACAAATAAGAGGCATGTATTTTGGCGATAGATCGAGAAAAGAAACGCTTGTTGAATATGGCTTTAGATTACCATCAGCATTAGATAATAGACCACTCAATTTCGATGAATTTGAGCGCAAAATGCCAGTAGTTTTATGCACAAGTGCTACACCAGGTGATTATGAATTAGCAAAAACCGACGGTCCAGTTGTTGAACAAATCATTCGTCCAACAGGACTTCTTGATCCAAAAATTGAAGTGAGACCAACGCAAGGTCAAATTGATGACTTAATTTATGAGATCAAAAAGAGAGTTGATCAAAACGAAAGAACAATGATTGTCACTCTAACTGTTAAAATGGCAGAAGATTTAACTGCGTATTTAAAAGAAAGAGGGATCAAGGTTGTTTATTTGCATCACGAAACTAAAACTTTAGAGAGAACTGAAGTAATTTATCAACTGAGAAAAGGCAAATATGATGTTCTTGTTGGAATTAACCTATTGAGAGAAGGCCTAGACATACCAGAAGTGTCTCTAATTTGTATCTTAGACGCAGATAAAGAAGGTTTTCTCAGAAGTACTCGTTCGTTAATTCAAGTTGTTGGTCGTGCAGCTAGAAATGAACATGGTTTAGTTATTATGTACGCGGATAGAATGACTGATTCTATGAATAACGCTATTAACGAAACTAAACGTAGACGTGAAATTCAAGATGCATACAACCAAGAGAATGGTATTATTCCAAGAACAATTAAAAAAGAAATCAAAGCACCAATTCATAATTATGAAAATGAATTAGAGGACACACTTAATTTCACTAAGAAGGGTTCAAGAACTGAAATCAATAACCGCATTAAAGATTTAGAAAAACAAATGAAACAAGCTGCTAAAGAGTTTGATTTTGAAAGAGCAGCAGAACTTAGAGACATCATTCTCGAATTAAAATCCGATTTATATTGATAAAATTATCAAAACATTATTGAAAATAAATTGTTATTTGTTTAAGATAGTAGGGCAATCCTAAAAGAAAGGAAAAAGAATTATGCTTCAATGGTATGACTGGATCTTGTTAGTATTCTCCATCTTCATTATCATTCTTTGCTTATTGCAAGGTGGTAAATCAGAAGGTGCCTCTGGTGCTATTACTGGTGGTGGACTTAACGTCTTTGTCAAGACCAAGGAAAGAGGCGCTGAAAAAGTAGTTTCAATCCTCACATTAGTCTGTGCGATTATCTTCTTCCTTATCACTATTATGATTGAGATTGCTTAATAGCAATCATTAAGTAAAAAAGAGAGCTCATTGTGAACTCTCTTTTTGCTATTCAATAAGTTTGATATCTTCTTCAGTTTCAATTTGTTTTGGTTCTGGTTCAACTTCAATGATTTCTTGTTCTGGTTGAACTTCTGGTTCTTCCTCTTTCCCCTTACGTTTCTTGCTTCTAACTTTATCAGGAAGATTACCTTTTTGAGCTGCTCTCTTATTTACTCTCACTGTTACGAAACCAATCATTTCAACAGCGCCTAATACGATGAATAAAACACCAATAACGATATAGATGACCTTTAACATATCGCTGACACATAGGAAGACAACGCCACTTGCAACAAAGGCAACGCCTAAGATAAATGGAAGAATCCATGCCTTAAAATTGATACGTTTAATAGCGAGAATTATTGTTTTCAACAATAAAACACCACCAATGGAGATGAGAATATATGGCAATAAAGTAGCGATTACTTTTCTGATAATCTCTTGATTAGCTATCACAAAGATACCAACGCCAATGAATAAACCTGATATTAACAAACTGCCAAAATCAGCTTTATCAGTAAAACCAATGATATCAAATGCAATAATAAGTGCTGCGATAACAAATAAAACAACCGCCCAAACAATACAAATTGTTTTGTCAAAGTCACTGCCTTCTTCTCCATTCGCGGCTAATATAATTGTTAAAACGCCTAAAGCAACTAAAACTAATCCGAATATCAATTGTAACCAACTAAATTTTTCAGTTAATTTTTTCATAATTCTTCTCCTCCATCGTTTTTAATAATAGAAACTATCTCTCTTAACATTATTATCTTTCTTGAATAAAGAACAAGTTTTTTCTCAAAAGTATCAATTTTTTTAATGCGATCAATAATCTCAATAATTCTACCGTTTCGATAATAATTAATTGTCAGTTCTTCTCCGTGGTAATTTACTAAGATTTCGTTAATTTCCTCGGCAAATTCGGCACTAATTGTTGGTTTTTCAATTTTTTGTTCTTGCTCTTTTTGCTTAGACATATTGAAATCTTGCTCACTTAAAGTCTTATATGGCGACCACTTTTTTATTCCTCTGTCACTCATTTGCGATGGCCTCCAATCTGATTGTGCCTCTCAATTGCGGTGCTGTCACTAGATAACGCCGATGCTCTAAACAAAATGTTTTTTCCATATTTGTTCTGAATCTTATCCATTGTCATTTGTAATTCCTGACTAGCGATTTGGTCCTCTGAATTATCAAATATATTTAACTGTTGATTATGTGATGTGGTAAGTTTACCAAAATTAATTCCCACCCTGCGTATTGGTTTATCTTCTATATGTTTGTTAAATATTTCTAATAAAGATTTATATAACACATCTGTTTCATTGGTTGGAGATAATAATGACATTTGTCTAGAAAAGCCACCCATCTCCGCTTTTGAATAGCCAATATATATAGAAACAAGTTGTGTCATTTTTCCTTCATTACGCAACCTTGATGATAAATCATCACACATCTCTCTTAATACTAATTTAACATTGTCTTTATTGTAATCTTTAAAGAGAACTTGCCCTAAAGATAAACTGGTTGATTTTGGTACATATTTTTCATGCATATCTGCCTCATCATTACCGTTTGCGTGATTGTATAATTGCTCGCCCATTACACCAAATTGAGATTGTAGAAAGCTTAAATTGCAATGTGCTAGATCACCTAATGAATTTATGCCTAGAGCATTTAACTTAATTTCAGTTCTTTGGCCAATACCCCACACCTTACTAAGGGGTGTGATTGGCCACAGTTTGCTAGGAACATCTTGCTTCCAAATGGTTGCTATGCCGTTTCTTGCGTGTTTGGCATATATATCCAACGCAACTTTAGCCAAAAAGAAATTGTCACCAATACCACCAGTGGCCTGCAAACCAGTTTTATCTTTTATCCCTTTAATTATCATCTCTACAATCTGTAGAGGAGTTTTATTGTAGTAATTAATATAGGTAGTTAAATCTAAGAACGCTTCATCAATTGAATAAACAAAGATATCCTCAAAACTAACATATTCACCCATAATACTAACTACTTCGCTAGATTTCTCAATATATCTTTCCATTCTTGGCACGGCGTATATGTAGTCATATCCATGTGGCAAATCTTTGATTCTTAATCTAGAAGGAACACCTTTACTCTTTAGATATGGGGATACCGAAAGAACAATTGTGTTTTTGCCTCTATCTTTATCGGCCACCACAAGTGGTACTTTCCAAGCGTCTAAACCTCTGTCAATACACTCAACAAAGGAGTAAAAAGCTTTTAAATCAATGACTGCAATCACTCTTTTATTGTTCTTCATGTGCGATTATTGTAATAGGAAAAAAATCTTTTGAAAATAAGAAAAGTTTATCTCTTATTATCTTTGATAAATGTGCTATGATTAATTCACTCACTTAATAGGTTAGAGGTGCATTAAATTCGTATGGAAATTGCTAGTATTATTGTTTCATCATTAGCTCTTGTGGCGGTTATCGTCCTTATTTTGCTCACTGTCAAAAGAAATAAAGCTCAACAGCCACCAGTAGAGATTGACTTAAAAGAAATCGGTGCTATTCAAAAACAATTAGATTTACTCGCCCCACAAATTAAAGGTGATATTGAATTAGCGGTATCTAAAGAAATGACCAAATTGAGCAATCAATCAATTAATTTAAATGAGACCAATAACCAAAAGTTAGAAAGGTTCCAAAACGGAATAACTGAATCACTAGCTAAAAGATTTGATGCTCTCAATAAACAAATTGATGACAAACTTATTGAAATCAATAAAAAAGTTGATGAAAAATTAGCAGAAGGTTTTAAGGGCACAACCGAAACTATGGCGCAAGTGCGTGAAAGATTGCAAGCCATTGATACCGCCCAAAGAAATATTGAAAAGTTATCCGGAGATGTTGTTTCTCTTAAACAAGTTTTAGAAGGCAACCAGACACGTGGTAAATATGGCGAATTCCAATTGAATATGGTTTTAAATAATGTCTTTGGTGGCGCGACCGGATGCTATGAAGAACAATACACAATTAGAAAAGGGAAGGATGGAGATGACGTTAGAGCAGACGCTGTCGTGTTCATGCCAGAGCCAAATAAAATGATTTGTATTGACTCCAAATTCCCATTCCAAGATTACTCTAGATTATTAGAAGCAGACAATGATGAAGAACGCGAAAAATTAACAAAAGAGTTCGGTTTTGCGGTAAAAAAACACATTACTGCTATAAAAGACAAATATATTATTTCTGGTAAAACTGCTCCTGAAGCATTGATGTTCATCCCTAATGATGGGGTGTTTGCTTTTATCCACCATAACCTTGATTCAGTAGTGGAATATGCCAGAGACCAAAGAGTCATTCTTACTTCACCAAGCACATTACCTGCTATTTTAGTGACGATTAATATGGTAAGAATTGAAGTTGAGAGATCTAAGAACTTAGAAGAAATTAACAAAAACCTTAAAGGATTAGGAAAACAATTTGAATTATTCTCTGAAGAGTGGGGGACATTCTCTAGACAGCTTGATACAGTTTCTAAAACAAGAGAAAAACTTGATACTCGTGTCACACGCATTACCGACAGGTTTGACGCCATTAGTGTTAATGACAAAGAATTAATTGAAAACAAAGATAGCGAATAATGAAAGTCTATAATCATAATTCTCTTATTAATTTATCTAATTCCATTCTCAAACATTTTGGGGTGGAACCTTTTCATGAGACAATTCCGGAAGTCGACGAATTATTAAAGGGTTGTAAAAAAGTTGTTGCAGTGCTTTTTGATGGCATGGGACAAAACATTGTTAGAAAACATCTGAAAGAAAACTCCTTTTTAAGGAGAAATTATGTTAAGACAATTAATTCTACCTATCCACCAACTACTTCAGCGGCAACTACATCATTCCTAACTGGTAAGTATCCAATTGAAACTGGCTGGTTAGCGTGGACTGAATATATTAAAGATTATGATAGGAACGTTATTCTTTTTAGAAGCATAGATTTTAATACCGGTGAATTATTAATCAAGGAAGGCGAACCACACATTTCTGATCGATATTTTCCAACAAAAAGAATCGTTGATTTAATTAATGAGAAGGGCACTAACGCTAAAGAGTTTTTAAGATACCCAATTCAAGATAACGGACCAAAACACTTATTAACTGAAGGAGTTAGAAAACTATCTAATTTCCTTAAAGAAAATGAAAAATGTTTCGCTTATTTTTATTGGGACTCTCCAGATCGAGAAATGCATGAAGATGGTATTGATAGTGTAAGAGTCAAATATCAAGTTCACAAAGCTCAAAGATTCTTACAAAAAGCTTTTAAGAAAAACCCAGATACTCTATTTATCTTTTTAGCAGACCACGGTCACGTGAATGTTAAATATTTTGATATATGTGAAAAAGAAGACATATATTCACTTCTAGATAAGCCATTAACATTAGAAAAAAGAACTCCTTCATTTTTTGTAAAAGAAGGAAAACAAGCCACTTTTGCTGAGTTATTTAACAAATATTATGGTGAATATTTTGAGCTTTTAGCCAAACAAGAAGTCATTGACATGAAATTATTCGGGGAAGGAAAACCCGCTCATGGAGTCTATGATACTTTTGGGGATTTTGTCGCAATCTCTAAAAGAGAATACGGAATGATTGCTTCTAAAGAGCTTTCACATATTGATACATTTAAAGGTCACCACGCTGGCGGAACTGATGAAGAAAGGTTAATAGATATTTCTATTATTAAAAATTGATTTTTTATATAAATAACTTTATTATTATGTGGCGATGGGTCTATAGCTCAGCTGGGAGAGCGCCTCGTTCGCAACGAGGAGGTCGGGGGTCCGAGTCCCCTTAGATCCACCAATGTCATACAGTACCCTTTTTCTGAGCAAATTTCTGTCAGAGAAAGGTAAACGTCGTTAATTAACACCCCTAGATGAAAAGTGCCACCTTTAATGGCGGCAACTTTAATCCCCAAAGACAGCAAAAGACAACTTTTAAATTAGCT
>CAJOLV010000025.1 GCA_905235515.1 uncultured Bacilli bacterium
CTTTCTCCATAGAAAGGAGGTGATCCATCCCCACGTTCCCGTAGGGATACCTTGTTACGACTTAACCCCAATCACCAGTCCTACCTTAGGCGTCTCCCTCCTTGCGGTTAGGATAACGACTTCGAGTATTACCAGCTCTCATGGTTTGACGGGCGGTGTGTACAAGACCCGGGAACGTATTCACCGCGACATGGCTGATTCGCGATTACTAGCAATTCCAGCTTCATGGAGTCGAGTTGCAGACTCCAATCCGAACTGAGACCGGCTTTGTGGGATTTGCTCCCCCTCGCGGGTTTGCGTCTCTTTGTACCGGCCATTGTAGCACGTGTGTCGCCCAGGACATAAAGGGCATGATGATTTGACGTCATCCCCACCTTCCTCCGACTTACATCGGCAGTATCCTTTGAGTCCCCAACTTAATGATGGTAACAAAGGAAAAGGGTTGCGCTCGTTGCGGGACTTAACCCAACATCTCACGACACGAGCTGACGACAACCATGCACCACCTGTGTCAGTAGTCTCTTCTAATCTCTTAGAAGGTAGTAGTAGACATGTCAAGCCCTGGTAAGGTTCTTCGCGTTGCGTCGAATTAAACCACATGCTCCACTGCTTGTGCGGGTCCCCGTCAATTCCTTTAAGTTTCAGTCTTGCGACCGTACTCCCCAGGCGGATAACTTAATGCGTTAGCTTCAACACTGCCTCGCGGCAATATTTAGTTATCATCGTTTACAGCGTGGACTACTAGGGTATCTAATCCTATTTGCTACCCACGCTTTCGTGACTGAGCGTCAGTTTCGGGCTAGTGAAGCGCCTTCGCCACTGGTGTTCTTCCATATATCTACGCATTTCACCGCTACACATGGAGTTCCCTTCACTTCTCCCGTACTCTAGCTGTTCAGTTTCCAAGGCTTTATGGGGTTGAGCCCCACGCTTTAACCTCAGACTTAAACTGCCGCCTGCTCACTCTTTACGCCCAATAATTCCGGATAACGCTTGCCACCTACGTATTACCGCGGCTGCTGGCACGTAGTTAGCCGTGGCTTATTCAAAAGGTACCGTCAAATAGCGATCATTTCCTACCACTATCATTCGTCCCTTATAAAAGAGCTTTACAACCCATAGGGCCGTCATCACTCACGCGGCGTTGCTCGGTCAGGGTTTCCCCCATTGCCGAAAACTCCTTACTGCTGCCTCCCGTAGGAGTTTGGACCGTGTCTCAGTTCCAATGTGGCCGATCAACCTCTCAGTTCGGCTACGCATCCTCGCCTTGGTGGGCTGTTATCTCACCAACTAGCTAATGCGCCGCAGGTCCATCCTTAAGTGACCCAAAGGGCCTTTCAAACAGTTGAGATGCCTCATCTGTTGTTATCCGGTATTAGCCAAAGTTTCCTCTGGGTATCCCAAGCTTAAGGGCAGGTTACCTACGTGTTACTCACCCGTTCGCCACTAGGGCACAAGTGCCCCCGTTCGACTTGCATGTATTAGGCACGCCGCCAGCGTTCATCCTGAGCCAGGATCAAACTCTCAAAGTTTTATTCTAGTTCAAAATTATTATCTGGTTTGTTGTGTTAATAAAAAAATTAACTTAATTAAATTGACGTTTTGTGTTTGTACATCTGTTTAGTTTTCAAAGATCAGTACATGCTCTATTACTACGTAATATATCAAGGTCTCCCTTGCAGCATGCTTGTTTATCTTACCACTACGCATATTTATGTGTCAACCACTTTTTTTCACTTTTTTTACTTTTTTTCTAAAAAGCAAAAGTTCGCGCCTGCGCATAATGCGCGCGCACAAACATATATAAATAATATATACATTAATCTACTTATTTTTATTTGTTTTAGAGGATTTAAAAAATCAACAAATTTGCTGATTTTTTACTTGTTTAAATCACTACTTTTTTAAATGGATAATTTGTGGTTAATTCAATAACAAAAAGGAGCATTTAAGCTCCAAAAAACTACCTTATTTTATTTTTTATAAATTAGAATGCCCAATTGCCATTTTTAAATATTGGCACTGCTTTCCCATCTTTTGTATAGCCTGTAATATTTAAGTCTTTTGAGCCGATCATGAAATCAACATGAATTGCACTATCGTTAATACCCATTTCGTGTAATTGTTCATTAGTATAGTTTTGATAATTTTTCACTAAATTAGTGAAACCCATGCCTAACGCTAAATGGCAACAGCAGTTTTCATCATATAAAGTATTAAAGAATAAAATACCTAAATTATTAATAGGAGAATCATAAGGCACGAGAGCGCATTCGCCTAAATAAGCTGCACCTTCATCCATCGCAATCATTTCTTTTAATAACGCTTCATTCTTTTCGGCGTGAACTTCGACTGCTTTACCATCTTTAAAAACAATTGAGAAATTATCAATTAATTGTCCTTGATAAGATAATGGCTTAGTGGCCACTACTTTACCTTCTGCTTTTCCTTTAATTGGAGAGGTAAAACATTCTTCTGTTGGAATATTAGGATTAAAGAAGATATTGCTTCCTAAAGTCTTTTCTCCACCAGCTTCCCAAAGGACATTTTCACTTAGCCAAACTTTAAAATCTGTGCCATTAGAAGATTGATAATGGAGATAATCTAAATTCAAAGAATTTAAGAACTTTGTTCTCTTCTCTAAATCTTTATTGTGTTCATCCCACGCTTTAATTGGGTCATCTGTCACTCTTGAAGTGTATAAAATGGCTTCCCATAATTTTTCCATCGCTTTACCAGCTGGTAATTCTGGGAATACTTTCTTCGCCCACGCCTTACTAGGCGCGCCTATGATAGTCCATTGATATTTATTATCTCTTTCGTCTCTATAAGGTTTTAAGATTGGATAACGATTTTTTGCGACTTCCGCTAACTTCTTTTGACTAACGCCTTTTAAGCCATCTGGATCATCGCTATCGACATAAATCATTGCTGGTAATTCTTTGCAATAATATTTTTGCTTTTCAATAACCCATGGAGTAACTTCTGATAATACTTTAATAGTCTCTTTCTTATAGACTAGTCTAGTGACAATGTCACTACCCCACTCTACCATGACCTTTCTCGCTCCTAAGCGATAACATTCTTCAACGATATAACTGACAAGGAGCTCTTGATCAACATTGGCATAAATCACAACGTCTTGTCCTTTTTGCACATTTGCCCCAACTTTTGCGGTTAATTTTGCGTATTTTCTTAAAATTGATTTTTTCATAGAGTCAACCTCAACTTTGTTGTTTATTATAATACATTTTCATCTATAAAAGAAAACGGAGAATTAGTCTCCGTTATCATTATTAACCGACTAAGCTTCTCCAAGTTGTGAAATGAGTGTATGAACTATTATAGTCGGTGTAATTATTCATCGGACAAACAAGAGCTAGGCCATGTGATTCTCCAGCCTCATCTCCCGCGCGATTATATTTAACGAGTGAGTTAAATGCTGTTTTAACATTTGATGCACTTGACGCTAATGTTTTGTAAGTGTTATCTGAAGATAACTTAGTTAAGAAATCATAGACATCAAATGTACCATATAGATGATAGCCATGTAATAAGTAGTAACCATCACCGACATAATCAAACCAAGATGTTGGATAACCATATTCGCTGGTATAAAATTCATAATCTTCTTCATCACAATATGTGTCAGCGTAACATTTAACTTGTTTCATCATATTAGTGAATGCTGTTCTATTTGCAGATTTTTGATTGTAGATTGTTTTAATCTGGCTTGCTAAATTCTCAAAAGCTGTCTTATAATCCGCCATTTTGGATAAATCCAAATATGATTGAGTTTGGTCATTATCATATCGGCTTCCATACATTCTTTCAAATGAATCAACAAAACCATCACATATTGCTTTTAAGATAACTGTGGTGTCTTTTTTAGCGTATAAGTCATCGACCCATGTGTTGTATTCCCAACCTTCACCGGCTTCACTTTCTTCGGAACCAACCATGTAGTTGAAGTATTGGGAATTAAATTCAGCAATATCTTGAACTTGCATTAAACAAGCATCATAGCCAATGAATTCTAATTTTTCAGTTCTACCAACTTTATTGAAGGCACCGCTTAATGCAGAAATAACTTCATCATCAGTCAAACTGTCTTCATATCCATTGTAGTCTGTATGGTTTTCATCATAGCAAACACCATCAAGAGCGCCACCATGGTTCCAAAGGATGACACCAGTCTTTTTAGCAGGGTAATTAGTTAATCCCCATTCTAGGAATGATTGAAATGTTGATGAATCACCCATAGAAACATTAGTTAATGTGCTATCAGTGGCATCTTTCTTTAATTGTCTATTTTCTACATAATATCTACCAATTCTATTTGTGGGGATATCATTTCTAGACCAGTGAGAGGCACCGCCAGTTTGAATAATGAAATTAACATCGCTTGGTTGTCCAGTGACACTTAAGATTTCAGCAATATCTTCTGTAGCTAAGCCATTATATTGATTATTGGTCTTACCGCTTTCTAAATCATTACCACATAAATAGAGCATGACTGTCCATTCGGCTTCAACTGGAATTGTCTTCCAAATTGCTTTAACAACTGTGTCACTTGTGACAGTGAATTGATAGCCAACTGCTCTTTCAGTCGTATTAGTGCCGATTTGCCAGGCTTTAAATTCTTGTCCGCTAGGAGCGGTAAAAGAACAACTTGGTAATGTATATGTTGATCCCACATTAACTTTAACGGCGGTCATCGTACCAGTTCCACCATTTTTGTCAAAGCTAATTGTATATTGAGTAATTGGAACCACTGTATCCTTCCAAATTGCTTTAACGATAATATCACTCACAACTGTGATAGAAGTTCCTGGATTATAACTAAAGTTATTAATTGACCAGTTTTTAAATTCTTTGCCAGTTGGAGCGGTGAAACCACATTCTGGAAGAACATAATTTGTGCCTTTATCAATGGTTAGTGGTGACATTGTGCCAGATCCACCATTACCATCAAAACTAACTGTATATTGAGTCGCGGGAACAATTCCACCACCGACAGTGATTTGGTATGAGAGGAAGAATGTTTGGTTATTTTCTTGATATGTAATGTTAACGTTTTTGATACCTGTGCTAGATGTGTATTTTTCTCCACTTGCTTGAGGATGTAAGGAGATAGATTTAATAGAAGAAGAATAGGTTACTAATTGTGCGGTTGTGTCTTCATAATTCACTTTTAAAACCAATCCAGTTAAATCAATATCTTCATTAACTGCGTAGATGAGTTTATTTGGTTTATTTTCAATAGTGACACTGGAAACTTTAATTGTTTCTTGTTGTTGATTGTTTTGGTCATTATCCCCACCATTAAAACTTGGAAATTCAAAAGAACATCCACTGAGTAATAATGATGAACACGCTAATGCAATAAGTAATTTTTTCTTCATTTTTTCAACCCCCTATGGGAAATTAATACTATCATAGATAAAAATGTAATGTAAAGAAAAAACCTAGAAGGTAGATTCTAGGTTTATTTTATTTAAGATGTAGCCTTAATTTCTTCTATTAGCAAAATAGAGAACAAATCTTAGCACTCTCATGAACAAATAGATGAAGTCAACATAGAGCATAAAAGCGCAATATAAGGCGAGGTTATCGTTCATTGAACCGTTTTCCGCCATCACTTTGATGCGCCACATATCCCAAATGGTAATGAGCATCATCGCAGCGAATGATAATAAGGAGACAATCCAATATAAGTGGAGATAGGCTCCTAAGGCGCCGGTAAGCATAAAGATCCAACCGATTAAAGAGAGGAGCATAGCGCCGATGAATAATCCCATTCCCGCTACCCCTAAGAAGTTTAATAGAAGTTTAATGAACCCTTAGATAAATAGGAGATAAGGAACATGATACCAAACATTCCCGCTGTAATGGCGAATGTAATGCCTAAGATTTCCCAAGGCACAAAGACGACTAATGATGAGAGTAATAACCCCATCAAAATGCAATAGATTAAGGCCGGAACTAAAACGGAGTGTCTACCTCTCACAAAGACAATATTAACAACAATCGACATGGCAATAACGCCAATGCCAGAAATAATTAATGTCGCTAATAGAGCAGTAGCGCCAGCGGCACTTAAATTGGTATTTATATCAGAGTAATCGATATTCGCGGTGTTTAATGTGCCAAAAATCATGAGATTAAATAGCATACCAATACCAAATGCGATTGCAGCGGTAAGTAGTAGACCAATAAACATATAGCCGTAAACACGACCTACTAACGAATTAACTGACCTTTTGTCAGTCACATCATATGTGAAAGCAGCCATTAACTAACCTCCTTATAAAATGTTCTTTAATAATCCCTCGTAAGAATCAATCTTTAAGCTCGCACCACCAACTAATGCACCATCAACATCTGGGCATGATAAGTAGGCTTTGATGTTTTCTGGTTTGACAGAGCCACCATAGAGAATTCTAATCTTTTCAGCAACTTCACCAAACATATCTCTTAAGATGCTTCTGACAAAACCACAAATATCTTGGGCGATTTCGACAGAGGCATTTTTACCTGTACCAATGGACCAAATTGGTTCATAAGCAACGACCAAGTCTTTGACTTGTTCTTTTGTTAAATCAGCCAGGCCAACTCTAATTTGTTGTTCAACGAATTCTTTGGTTTGGCCGGCTTCAAATGTTGATAATGATTCACCACAGCAATAAACTGGGACCATTCCATTTTCAATTAAAGCTTTGATCTTGAGGTTGCACTTTTCATTAGTTTCATTATCGTATCCTCTTCTTTCAGAGTGACCGATTAAGACCCAATCAATGCCAAATTCTTTTAACATTGGGATAGAAACTTCACCAGTATAAGCACCGGATTCTTTAAAATGCACGTTTTGAGCCGCAACAATCATACCTTTATCCGCGTTTTCTTTAACGGTGGCTAAGGATAAATATGTTGGGGCAACACCTAAATCGATGTTGTTTTTTTGGGCTAACGCCACGAGTGGTTTACTTTGAACGGCAAATTCTTTTGCTTCGGAAGATAATTTGTTCATCTTCCAGTTGCCTAATAATAATTTTCTTCTCATATAACTATCTCAATACATCGATGCCTGGTAAGTGGCCATCATTTTCAATCATTTCTAAGGAAGCTCCGCCGCCGGTTGAAACATGGGAGAATTTATCCTTATAGCCAAATTGTTTGACAGCAGCAGCGGAGTCGCCACCACCACAAACGGTAAATGCTTTGCCTTCTAAGCCCACGATTGCTTCACAAACAGCAATTGTGCCTTTTTGGAATTCTTCTTGTTCAAAGACACCCATTGGACCATTCCAGAAAATCATTTTAGCTTTGCTAATTTCTTTAGCGAATAATTCTCTGGTCTTTGGACCGATATCTAAACCTTGGAATCCTTCTGGGACATCAGAATCAACAACTTGTGTGGTTGTTCTGCTGGCAGGATCGAAGTTATCACCGATGACAGAGTCGACTGGTAAGACAATTTTGCCATTGGCTTTTAATAAACAATTACTTGCATAGTCGAGTTGGTCTAATTCAACTGGTGATTCACCTGTGCCTTTACCTAAAGCACGAGCAAATGTATAAGCCATCGCACCACCGATGAGGATTTTGTCACATTTCTTTAATAAAGATTCGATGACTTTAATCTTATCAGAAACTTTAAGACCACCTAAAATAGCGACATATGGTCTATCTTCTTTTTTCACATCAACACATCTTGTTAAGTTAGCAACTTCTTTTTCTACTAAGTAACCAACTGCAACTGGTTTGCCTTCTGCTTTTAAGGCTTCTGGAATACCATATGTTGAAGCATGGGCTCTATGAGCGGAGCCAAAAGCATCCATCACATAAGCATCAGCAAAGCTGGCCCAGTATTTGGCTAAATCGTGGCCTTTGCCTTCACCTTCTTCTTTAGCAAATCCTTCTTCACCTTTTTCATAACGGGTGTTTTGGACTAATAAAGCTTGGCCATCTTTTAAAGCAGCGATTTTTTGTTCTAATTCTTCGCCACGTGTAACGGATGAGAATAAGACTTCTTGTCCGAGTAATTCGCCCAAGCGAACAGCGACTGGAGCAAGGTTACCATCTTTAAGTTGTTTTTCAAACTTAGCTGGATCTTCTTCTTTTAATTTGTGTTTCACTTTACCTAAATGGCTTAAAAGGATGACTTTTGCGCCTTTGGAAAGTAATTCTTTAATAGTTGGAAGAGCGGCAACGACACGGTTATCATCTCTAATGACGCCTTCTTTAATTGGGACGTTGAAGTCAACTCTTACAACAACACGTTTCCCCTGAACGTTTAATTCTTTAACAGTTAACATAGCTAAATCTCCTATTTTTTGTATAAAATGGCACCCATGCATTAACACAGGTGCCAATTTCATTTAATTTAGATGATCGACACCACTAACTTATGCTAATTCAGCAAAGTATTTGATGGTTCTGACCATTTGGCTGGTGTAGGAATTTTCGTTATCGTACCAAGAAACGACTTGGACTTCGAATAAACCTTCAGCGATTTTGCTAACCATTGTTTGGGTAGCATCGAATAAGGAACCATATCTCATACCGATGACATCACTGCTAACGATTTGGTCTTCATTGTAACCATAGGATTCACTAGCAGCAGCTTTCATAGCGGCATTGATAACTTCTGGTGTTAATTCGCCTTTGTATTCACAAACAGCAGTTAAAATTGTTGTGGAACCAGTTGGGACTGGGACACGTTGTGCGGAACCAATGAGTTTACCATTGAGTTCTGGGATGACTAAGCCGATAGCTTTAGCAGCACCTGTGGAGTTTGGAACGATGTTGGCAGCGCCAGCACGTGCTCTACGTAAATCACCTTTTCTGTGTGGACCATCAAGAATCATTTGGTCACCAGTGTAAGCATGAATTGTGCTCATGATACCGGATTTAATTGGAGCTAAATCATTTAATGCTTTGGCCATTGGGGCTAAGCAGTTTGTTGTACAAGAAGCAGCAGAGATAACTTGATCTTCTGGTTTTAATGTCTTCTCGTTAACGCCATAGACGATGGTTGGTAAATCTTTACCAGCTGGAGCGGAAATGACGACTTTCTTTGCACCAGCTCTGATGTGCGCCATTGATTTTTCTTTGGTCACATAGAAACCTGTACATTCTAAGACGACATCAACGCCTAATTTTCCCCATGGGAGATCATCTGCTTTTGGCATTGCGAAGATGGTGATTTCTTTACCATCAACGGTAATTGAACCTGGTTCTAAAACTGTTTTTCCGTCTTCTGCTAAGACTGGTTCTTTACTGGAAACGGAGTGTCTATTTTCACCGATGAATCCAGCATAGCCACCTTGTGCGGTGTCGTATTTTAATAAGTTAGCCAACATCTTTGGTGAGGTCAAATCGTTAATCGCGACAATTTCGTAACCTTCTGCACCAAACATTTGTCTGAATGCTAAACGGCCAATTCTTCCAAAGCCGTTAATTGCAACTTTAACTGACATGTAGTAATGTCCTCCTTTATTTGCGTTATATAGTATAAACTATATTTTTATTTTTTTGCAACATAAATGATATAGGTTTGTTTTTCCTTATAAAAGAAAAGAGGACTCTAATAAGTCCTAATTCCTTTAAATAGTTCTTCGAGTGTCACTTCAAGAGCCTCAGCAATACGGGCTAAGATTTTAACCGTTGGATTGCGATTGCCTCTTTCTAAATCAGAGAGATAATTCCTATTAACATTTGATTCAAACGCGAGGTCTTCAAGAGTCATCTTCTTTTGTTCTCTGAGATATCTCACTCTCATTCCTAACTCAATATTGGTATTCATTTGTTTAACCTCGTGTATAAATCATGTAACGCAATAAAGAGGTGATTTATGTTACTTTTAGTGACAGTTTTGCCAAGTTTTTCACTCAAAAGCCCCGCTAATTCTTGAAGGGACCACGACTCATTTTCTAACCTGAGATAAGCCAGTTCTCTTTCCTTAAGGTTAGGAATATTTTTAATTCCTAATTTTTCATCAATGAGCCTAATTTCTTCTTGTTGTCTTTTGCCAGCAGTAATGGTTTTACGCATATTTGCCATGTCGGAATTTGCTAACCTATTGGCGCTATTGGCGAAGTCTCTATCAACGCGAATATTTTCAAATTCCATACAAGCAGAAACTGCACCAATCATAATTAAGAAATTAGCGATTTGATCGCTCTTTTTAAAATAAACAATATATTGTTCTCTACGTTTTGTGACCTTTGGTTCAATATTACTATTCTTATATTTACCAAATAATTTCGATAACCATTTCGCATAGTTTTCACTGGTGAGACTAATTTCTAAATGATAATTACTAGTTGTTGGAGAGTTAACACTACCAGACGCTAAAAAGGCACCGGCTAAATAACCGGAAATTGTATCGTCATTTTTAACGATGTTTTTACTAATTTTTCCTTCTAAAAAGGAAATATCTAAATCTTCTACAATAGCTTCACTTGCTTCATCAATATCAATGATGTAATAAGTTTTTTTAGTATTTCCTTTATCCATATATGACATATGAGCGGTCGCTCCATATATAGAATTAATAGTTGTATAAATGAATTTTGCGGTTTTACCATTTTCACTCTTAAGAATTAGGTGAGTTTTCTTATTTGAAAAAGAGATTGTTGCATTAATTCTTATATAAGCAGAAAGAAGCGCTCTTAAGCGATCGCTTGATTCATAGGAGTTATTCACTAACTCTTCTTTGACAACTTGTGTAAAGGAAATGCCTTCTTTTGCCATATTAATCTCTTTCGTTTAAATTTGCGGTATCCCTATGTATAGCGTGAGTGTGATAGGAATCAGCAAAATAATCCGCTAAATATTTAGCAACATATGTGGAACGATGTTGTCCACCACTACAAGCAATACCAATATTATAAGTAGCCCTACCACCCGCTTGAACTTCACTTAATTGACTGGATAAGAAAGTAGTAATTCTATTTAATAACGTCTTTGTTTGTGGGAATTGATTCATGTAATCAATGACCTTTTGATCGTAACCGGTTAATTCTTTTAATTCATCAACCCAATATGGATTGGGAATACTTCTAACATCGAGAACCATATCTAAGCCTAATGGGGTGCCATTTTTTAAGCCAAAGGAAACGAAATTGACATTCATTCCACGATTAGATTTGCCATAAGAAAGGAATTCTTCCACAAATCTTCTTAATAATTTAACGGATAATGAAGATGTATCTAAAGTTGCATCAACATCAGGATATAATTCATTAGCGTCTTTGATATCTAAATCAATCGCTTCTTCTAATGAGATTTTTTCCATTACACTTCTCGTGTGAGCGTGTCTAGTTAAAGCATACCTTTTTAATAGCTCTTGTTTGTTTGCCATTAAAAGAATGGTTTTGCATTTAAAGTTTTTGTTCTTTTTAATAATATCTAGACAAAGTCTAGCTTCTGCAATATTTACAATTAAGCAGAAATTATGAATTCTATCACTGAGACCTTCAAATGATTTTAATAAATCATTAATTACTGTTTTTGGTGGATTTTCAACAATATAAAAACCTGTCTCTTCAAAAACATATTTCGCACTTGATAATCCTGATCCAGATGGCCCAGTTAATAGAATTAATTTATTCATTTTATTTGCCTAATCTTTCACAAATATTTTTAGCGATGACAATACCATCGTGTTCCGCTAAATAGATTTGACGGATATCTCTTGGGAGAACATCGCCACCAGCAAAAAGATTTTCACAACTTGTTTCCATAGTCTTCATTGTCACTGGAACATTTTTATAATCATCTAAAACACAGGGAATATCGACAAATTGGGTATTTGGGATTTGCCCCACTGCTGGGAAAATGCCTTGTAATTCAATGATTTTCTTTTCGCCAGTTTCGCGATGCGCGATTTCAATACCTGTAACTTTATCTTCACCAAGTAATTTAGATGGAACATAAGGAGTTAATATTTCGACATTTGAGCTATTTCTTAATTCATCCACTAATTTGACGCTGCCTCTAAATTCATTTCTACGATGGATTAAATATACTTTTTTAGCGACATGTGTTAAATGAATTGCTTCTTTTAAAGCAGAATTACCGCCACCGATAACGATGACATCTTGTCCTTTAAAGAAATGACCATCACATAACGCACAATAGGAAAGACCATGACCAAATAATTCATCTTCTTTTTCTAAACCAATTTTCTTCTCTTTTGTGCCACTACAAATAACAACAGTCTTTGCTTCATATGTATTGTAGTCAGTTTTAATAATAAAATTATCTTTCTTAGTTAAACTAAGAACTTGTTCGGGAACTAATTCGATACCAGCGTCCATTAAGCGCATAAATAAAGCGACCGCTAAATCTGGACCAGGAATTTCTTTAAATCCTGGATAGTTATCCACTCTTGGAGCGACATTCACTTTACCTCCTGGTGTGCCAGGTTCAAGGATTAAGAAATCGACATCTTTTTTCTTAAATTCTAATGCGATACGCATTCCACATGGACCCGCACCAATAATAATTGAATCATAAACTTTATTCACTAATCATGCCCTCCAATTCATTAAAATCATTTAACCAATAATCTGGCTCAATTGGTTCTTTGATTACTCGTGGAACCCATTTGACCATAGCGATGTCTACTCCTGCGTTTCTTGCAGCTTGATAATCAGCGAGGTTATCCCCTATATATAGTACTTTCTTCTTATCTTTGATACCAAAGTGCTCAACACCCTTATTAATTCCCTCTGGGTCTGGTTTAGTAGTTGCAATATCATCGCACGCTACAACAAAGTCAGTGATCGAAGAAAAGCCAATTACATCAAGGCAATGTAATGTTTGACGTCTAGCTTTACCGGTTACTATACCAATTTTGACACCTTTATTTCTTAAATTAGTAAACACTTCCACCGCATGAGGGAATGGTTTGACAACTTTTTGATAATAATCCCAAGATATTCTCACAAATTCATTAAACATAAATTCAAGATCTTGATCTGGGAATTCTTTTGCTAAATTCACTCTAATAGGTGGACCAGAGAAATAAACAATCTTCTCTCTTGGGGCACGTTTACCACCAGCGTAAAGATCGTACATCTCATAAAGAGTCTGCACTATCATTTCATCTGTATCAGCAATCGTGCCATCTAAATCAAGCAAGATCAGGTCGTATTTTATCATTTTGAAGATTCTTTGCTCCTTCCACTAAGATTGGAATAGATATACCTAAATATAAGAAAACCGAAATGCCTAAAACAAATAATGTTAAGCCAATATTAAATTGGTTAAAGATAGGCTCAGTATTTTCGAATGTATTATTTACCATCGTTAAAATGCCTGGAATCATTAAACCTAAGGAAACTGCTACTATCGCTAAGGTAGTAATAATACCGACATTAAAAGCATTTTTCTTCGCATGAAATTCGCCTTTTTTCTTGCGGATAATATATCTTACGATGTGATTGGTGACGATTAATAAAGTACCAATCACCACAAAAGCAAAGGACCAGAACCAACTCCAGAAGTTCATCTTATAAGCGGAATCTCTAATCGGTTCCATAAACACTCTAGTTAAACCATACCAAACAATATAGCCAAAGGCTAAGTCACCTAATTCAGTATATTTTCTTAAAGCTTTGCCAAAGACATGGGCTAAAACAAAGAAACCTAATAAATTAGTTAAACATTCAATAAAGAATAATGGGACATAGATTTGTCCAATTGGTAGTGGGTCATTTCTTAAAGAATAAAGGGTGGAATAATGCATATTGTTATAAACAATCTTTGGTAACCACCACCAGTATTTACCATCAGAGACTTGACCATAGACTTCGCAATTGAAAAAGTTGCCCCACCTACCAGCAGCTTGCGCGATTAAAATAGCAGGAACGATAATATCAACCGCGACCCAAATAGAATATTGTTTATTTCTCCATAAGAACCATGCGACACCAATGACAATACCAGTAATCGCACCACCGAGGATTGTTAACCCGCCATCTCTCATATCAATCATATTAATAAAGCCAGTGCCTTTAAATTCATCCCATAAACCGATGACATAGAATAATCTAGCGCCGATAATTCCAGCTGGGAAAGCCACTAAGAATGTGCTTTCTAAAATGCCGTGTTTTCCATATTCAATATAAAATTTATGATCAGCGTACATATATGTATAGAAAGCACCAGAAATAATACATATTGCGTAAAATGCAATGCTAGTTTTACCAGTCCAAGGAGTAACCCAACCATCAGTAAAACTGATGCCGCTAACTAATGGTTGTTCTAAGTTCATATAATTAGCGAAGCCATTAGATAAAATAAAGACAAAGAAAAGGGCTAACGGGAAGGATATTGCTAAAGCAATAAACAATTTCTTATTAATGTCTTCTGGAATCTTTTTGCCGTAATAATGAAGAATAAATGTATGTAAAGATATATAGCCTAAACCACTAAAGAGGATGCCACCTAAGACAGTTTGGATAAATTCTCCTGGCATAGGAGTAATCTTCGCCCAAAGATAAATAGATAAAAACATCGCCATAAAGGAAACGGAAAAAAATGCTCCGACGATGCCATTTTTCTTAAAATAGGCTGGAAAATTAATTTTAGTAATCGTGTTATTTTTTACTTCACGAGTGTTAATGATGGAATAGACTAAACTCGCTACCATCACAACTGAAGATAATATAAATAAGGCTATTCCCATATTAACGATAATGCTCCTTTAATAAGACCTTCTTTAAATATTGCCCAGTGAATGATTTCTCATTAGTGGAAATCTTTTCTGGAGTGCCAGTGGCCACTACTGTGCCACCTTTATCACCACCACCAGGACCTAAATCGATGATATAATCAGCAACTTTAATAACATCGAGATTATGTTCAATGACCAAGACTGTATTACCACTATCAACGATACGTTGTAAGACTTTTAATAATCTAGAGACGTCATCGCTATGTAAACCAGTTGTCGGTTCATCGAGAATATATAAGGTTTTCCCAGTTGGTTTCTTTTGTAATTCAAAGGCTAATTTAATTCTTTGGGCCTCACCACCACTTAATGTGGTTGCTGGCTGACCTAATTTAATATAGCCTAAGCCGACATCATATAAAACTTGTATCTTCTTTTTAATAGATGGACGATTTTCAAAGAAATGTAAGGCATCTTCAACAGTCATTTCTAAAACATCATAGATTGTTTTACCCTTATATGCGACTTGTAAGGTTTCTTCGTTATAACGTTTCCCATCACAAGACTCACATTTAACATAAACATCTGGTAAGAAATTCATCGGTATACGTGTGACACCTGCGCCTTGGCATTCTTCACATCTCCCGCCTGGAACATTAAAGGAAAATCTCCCTTTATCAAATCCTCTGGCTTTAGCTTCGACTGTTTCGGAGAATAAATCTCTAATATCATCGAATAATTTGACATATGTAGCGGGGTTACTACGTGGGGTTCTGCCAATCGGTTCTTGGGAAACATCCACTACTTTATCTAAATGTTCAAATCCAGAAATTGAACTCACTTCACCCGCAAATGTCTCCTCCTTAGAGAAGTGCTGTTTTAAATGTTGTAATAATGTTTGATTAACTAAACTAGATTTGCCAGAACCGGAAACACCAGTAATCGCAACAAAGCATCCTAAAGGAATGTCGACATTAACTTTCTTTAAATTATTGCATCTCGCTCCTTTAATAGAGATGAATTTGCCATTCCCTTTCTTCCTTTCCTTTGGGATAGGGATATATTTTTCTCCAGAGAGATATTGACCAGTAATACTATTTGGACATTTAGCAATTTCTTCAGCTGTTCCTGTGGCTACTACTTCACCACCATGGACACCTGCACCAGGGCCAATATCAACAACAAAATCAGCAGATCTAATTGTTTCTTCGTCGTGTTCAACAACGATAAGAGTGTTGCCCAAATCTCTCATCTTTCTCATCGTCGCGATAAGAGCTTCACTATCTTTTTGATGTAAACCAATAGATGGTTCATCTAAAACATATAAAACACCTGATAATTTAGAACCAATTTGGGTGGCTAATCTAATACGTTGCGATTCTCCACCGCTAAGAGTCATCGCCATACGACTTAAAGTTAAATAATCTAAACCGACATCGCATAAGAATGTTGTTCTATTATCAATTTCTCTTAAGACTAAATTTGCGATATCTAAATGAGTTTTGCTGAGTTTTTGTGGTAATTGTTTTACCCAATCTCTTAATTGATGGATTTGTAGACACACTACTTCATAAATATTTTTACCATCAATCTTCACACATAAAGCTTCTGGCCTTAATCTCGCCCCATGACAAGTTGTGCATTCTCTATCGCGCATGAAAGAACCATACCAATCTCTCGCCCAATCACTTGTAGTAGAGGCATATAGTCTTTCTAATTTGGTTTTAATACCTTCAATATAGCCGATATGGTTAGTGACATTACCACTAGAAGATTTTAAAGCATATTTATGAATATCTGGTGAACCATATAACAATATTTTTTTCTTTTCTGAATCGATTTCATTATATGGTTTACTAATTGGAATCTTATATAACTCACATAAAAGTTTAAATTCTTGCCATTCAAGATTTTGTGTCCCAACCGTATTGGCGTAATATTTAATCGCACCTTCGGTGATTGACAAAGTTGGGTCAGGAACAATCAATCTTTCATCAGCCTCTCTTTTAATTCCTAAGCCACGGCAATCAGGACAGAATCCTAAAGGAGAGTTAAAAGAGAATAAACGTGGTTCTAATTTAGGAACGGAGAAGCCACATTCTGGACATGTATGTTTATCAGAGAGCACTTTTTCTTCAAAATCAGTGTGAATAATTAATAAACCATGGCTCCAATCAAGAGCGGTTTCAATTGATTCAAAGACACGACTACGATTATCTGGTTTAACAACGATACGGTCTACCACTAAATCAATCGTGTGTTTTTTATTCTTTTCTAATTCTTTAACTTCATCAATTGTAGTGAGTTCGCCGTCCACTCTTAAACGAGTAAAGCCATTGGCTCTAATTTTATCTAAAGTTTCTTTATGTGTACCTTTTTCTGCGTGAACGACTGGTGATAATAATTGTACCTTTGTGCCTTCTGGATAATTCATCACCATATCTGTCATCATCGTGACAGAGAAAGAAATAATCGGAATATTATGATTTGGACAATATGGAACACCAATACGGCCGAATAATAATCTTAAATAATCATATATTTCTGTAACTGTTCCGACAGTACTACGAGGATTATGAGAAACACTCTTTTGATCAATCGCGATGCTTGGTGATAATCCATCAATAGAGTCAACATCTGGCTTATCATAATTACCTAAAAATTGTCTAGCGTAACTAGATAGCGACTCCATATATCTTCTTTGGCCTTCGGCAAAGATAGTGTCAAAAGCTAAAGTAGATTTACCAGAACCAGATAAACCAGAAAAAACAATTAAAGATTCCTTAGGCATTTCGACACTAATGTTCTTTAAATTATTCTCTCTTGCACCTTTAACAACAATTTTCTTTTCCATAATGTTATAAAATATTATAACACTTATTAGTGTATTTTATTAGAGGGAATTCTATACTATACTTACTGAGTATGTCGGGACGTAGCGCAGCTTGGTAGCGCACTTCCTTGGGGTGGAAGGGGTCGGCAGTTCGAATCTGCTCGTTCCGACCAGTTTAAGAAAAAAGGGGCTGTTAAGAAACCTATAAGGTGACTTAGCCCCTTTTAATTTACGTTTTAGACTTAACAGATTAACTGTTAAGAAACCTTTTTCTTCCTT
>CAJOLV010000026.1 GCA_905235515.1 uncultured Bacilli bacterium
TAATAATCCATTCGAATTTTCGTTGCTTCCTTTTTGCCATGCACAGTAAGGATCTGCGAAATAAATATCACATTTTAAAGTTTCTTCAATTGATTCCCACCGTTTGAACTCAAAAAAATTCACACGAAACCCCACGCTCGGTACCTGGTATTTTACCTGGTGAGATTACAGGTCCCCTAGGGGGTACTATTCTAAAAATACTAAAACTAGGTTAAATTTTTTCGCATTTTGCGAGAAACTTACCCTAGATTAAGGTATTTTAAGCTATATTTTCTCGCAAAGCTTATTTGCTTTACGTTATTTTCAAATTTGGTTTTAGCCATTTGGCTAAGATGGTTTGCATATTATTTTATGCTTTATATGCAAACTAAAATAAAAAATATGCAGATAGATTCTATTTAAATATTATTTGTTTGGATCTATTCATTATTCTATCTTTGAATGTTTCCATCACATGTAAATCTGAAGTATTATTTACCCATTCTTCTAATCTTCTATTAGTAATGAATATAAAACTTCTTGATTCACTTAAATTCATAATACTTCTATAAAGAAGTAAGATATCATCTACCTCTATTGGTAGATACATAAGTTCATCTAATATAATTAGATCTGCATCTTTCATCCTAGCATATGCTAGTTTTTCTTTTTGTCCTTCCTTATTTTTTAAGATATTTAAGTATTCATCAATTTTTAGATAATAAGCTTTATATCCGTTATCTATAGCAGCATATCCTATTTTAGCTGCAACTGTGGTTTTACCTTTACCACATTTACCTATCAGTAAAAGATTTCTATTTTCTTTTAACCAATTAAATTTTAATGCATCTTCAATATTCCATTTATCAATACCTTGAAATTCAATTTCTTTTACATCAGGTAAGTGACTAGAAAGCCTGTTTTGTTTTTTAACTTTCTTTTCTCTTTCATGAAGCTCGTATTCTAAAAGATATTTAACATAATCAAGTTTATCTTTTATTTCTAAATCAAATGTTTCAATCTTAGATAAATGATGAAGATTCAATCTTTTACAAAGTAGTCTTAATTCTTCTCTATTTACCATCTAATTCCTCCTTTAATGCTTTAGCTCTTTTTAAATAATAATAGAAATTGGATTTACCAATAGATGATAACCCTCTTTCCTCACCATATTTATAAATAAGGTAAGCTAGGAATTCTAAAAGCGAATATCTATTATTCATAGCACAAAACTTAAAGCAATCAGATAATTCTTCTTTAGAATAATATCGCATCAAGCTTTTTATTTTTATCGTTGCTTTCTTATAATACCTATTAGCATTAGTTTCTATCTCTTTTAAAAATTTAATAGCATTAACATCATCTTTAAATTCTCTTTTTACTAAATATTCACCAACTCCATCTTCGTCATATTTATTATCCAATGTCATTCTTTCATCTTTTTTAGTTGAAAGAGGATGAATGGCTATTATTTCATCATTGTCTTTATCACGTATTATGACATTAATTCCATCAGATTCAGCTTTCACTTCCATATCATTAAAGCCTACAGGTACTTCATATTTAGAATATCTAAATTTGATGTAGTTACCATAAACTCTATAGTAGATACTATCTTGATTTAGAAGTTTAGGTTGAATCTTTTTTAAATATTTAGCTTCTTCGATAAATAATGTATGTGGTGTAACACCTTTTTTAGTTAGGATATGATTATTCTCAGTATTATCAAGCCACTCAAGGCAAGCTGAATTAAGTGAATCAATACCTGAATATATTCTTCCATCTAAAAAATTATTTTTAACAATCTTCACATAATTTTCGACAGTCCCTTTACCTTCTGGATGATAACCACCACACATAATTACACCAAGATTATAAACTTTCGCGAAATCTTCAAATTCTTTAACGAGTATTAGATTTCCATAATTTTCAGATACCGCGAATACTTTATCTTGATCATATAAAAGATATTTAATTAAATATTTTTTCTGCAGGAGTATTCTTCAAACCAATTTCAGTTAATTCGCTATCAATTACTTTGATCCACTCTTCTTTTGATGCAGAGTCATCTTTTGATGCATTATACTCAAATCCATTTTCAAATAATACATATACGAGCTTTGCCTTATAACCATTCGAATTCATAAAATCTGTAATTACTAGTCTATTAGCTAATTGATAATGATTTTCAATCCATTTTTCTGCAGATGAATTAATGCCATATTTTTCTATAAAATCGTTGATTCGCATCTTATTGTGTTCGATACTCTTTTGGCTTCCACCTGCGGCTGTATTTAGTTCTGTTAAATGAGTCTTTGCCTCAACAAAAATATATGTTCCATCACATGTAAGCCCCACGGCATCCCAATTCAATCCGCCATTACCACATTTCCAATACTCCTTCCATTTGCTTTTTAATGGCACAATAAAATCAAGATTAAGAAGTTCATCGTCACAAGGCCCATTATATTCAAAATCAAGCCAATTGATATTTTCATCTATATTTAGTGTTTTAGCAACTATAGAATTAAAATCATTTCTATGCCAACCAAGCATTCTAAGTAATTGATACTTTGATCCATATCCAAGTGCTAATTTTCCATTAATGTTCTTTTTATACGACATAACAAGACTTCCTCCTACAAAATAATACACTTAATTAATGTATAGCATTTATGGCTTTTTTTATAAATCAAAATCTAGAAAAATGTCCGAGTATAGGAAAAATGTCCCAAATACCTAGAAAAATGTCTCTAATACAAGAAAAATGTCCGAGTACAACTTTCTCCTTATTAATAAAAGACTAGCTAATTAATATAAAGAAATATTAAAAACATTATTATTAACTTTAAAATTGACTATATTAAGCCATTTTATGAATTTAAGCAAAGAAAAAAGGTTTAACACCAAACGGTATCAAACCTATTGTTCTTTAATGTCTAGAAACATAACATTTAATACAATTTCGGACACCCACAAAAAAGTTCGGACACCTGGACACCCAATAAAGCAAAAGAAAACGCCCACATATTTCCACATGAGCGTATATTTGTTTAGATCACTACCGTATGCCTACCACCATAATTTGGTGCAGTTAAAGTAAATGTTATTAAATCTGTGGCAACAATAAGATCACCTTTTTCATTGAATTGGCTCAATCTAAAATAGTATTTACCATAAGCTAATCCTTGAACCGATTTAAACATCGTGTCAGAATCCATTTCGCTTTTCATTATTAGCTGTTGATTATCTAAGAACAACTCAAATAGAATTTTCTTTACATCCTTAGTTGCGTTTTGCCAAAAAACATTAACCAAAGAATCGCCTGTCTTACAGCTAACTGACATTTTGGCTAACAAGTCACTTCTGTTTTGTGCAGCAACTTTTTGATAATATCTATCCTTATCTGCTTCAACATAATTTATCTTTAATTCGATTGGTTCAACAATTCCATTTTTATATGTAATTCTAATCTTTGTTGCTTTTTCGTTGAAATCTAAATTAACAACATATAAATCAAATCCACGTTCTAAAGGCCTTTGATAATAATCTGGTGAAGAAAGTCCTTTCTTTTTATTGTTGTTAACTAATATTGATTCAACCCATTTTTTATTAATCTGACATTCTACATTGGCAATGCCGCTTCCCTTAGGATCGCTTATTACTACAAATTGATACTTAGTAAGATTTATATCTTCCTCTTGCTTTAGGACAAGTTCTTTTTTCTCTATATCAATTACAGCACTATAGTTTTTTTCGTTTCCAACTACGCTAATGCAATATCCGACGCTTTTACTATTATTAAAAACTAATTCTTCATATTTATTCATAATGGGCCTCCTATTTGTCAATTTCTTCAACGATATTAATGCATTGCTTTAAATCTTCAGTAGTAAAATCAATACTACTCTTCTCGGCATGAACCAGATTATTTCTCTTCATTCTTAATTTACTTAAATAGCCTGTCCATTTTTCGTGCAATTCATTAAGTTCAGTTTGCCTATAATACTCTTTCATTTGGGAATCATAGCTATTATCTTCATCATCCCAAGGTTTATATGTTTCTACTTGTTTTAAAGGGCCATTGAAGAATGAGTCAAGCATTGTATATAGGTCACCAGAATAACCATATTTATGCTTTAATATAGACTCAAGTCTTACGCATAGTTTAATAGTTGCAACTTCATCATTTCCTTTAGCAATTTGTCCTATTAAAAATTCAGAAGTTATTTCTTTTCTTAATCTTTCATATTCTTCTTCATTTTCTTTAGCAACTCTAATATGAGTGATTTTGCCTTCTACGTTTTCAACCCATTCTTTAAACCTTTGTTCTTTAACTTTATTAAAATACTTAATAGCATCCTTTACGTTTGTAGGGATTTTAGAAGAATCTTCAACTTTTACCAAACCGAATGTATATTTGATATCTCCAGCTTTTACCCATTTGCCGTTCATAAAATAATTCATTTGTTGACGACGTGAATATCCGTTATAGTCTTCAGTAACTTTTGTTTCAGTATAAGTGAATACATCTCTCGCCTTTTGAAGGATGTTTTCAATATTTCCTTCCATTAACACACTAATTAAATCTTTAATCTCATAATCGACGGCAATTTGGAACAATTTATTTAGTTTCTCTTCAGCAACGCAACGATAAGCTAATTCGATTAGGCTAGTTGGATTTTCTAAAATTATTTCTTTATATAAATCCTTATATTGTTTTAACAAACACTCTAAAAATCCTTCTTTGTCTTCCTCTTGTGAAGGGCCTTTGACTGTAACAGTATCTGAATTTAATAGTCCATTATAATTAAGGATATAGTTATTAGTAAATTCAAAGACTAATCTTTCTTTTAGAGAGACATCGCTTGATGTTTTCATTTTTTGTAAATCAATAGTTCTCTTATCTATAGTTGTTTTACCAATTAACTTATTTATAGCATTTGCTCGATCTAGTAAATCATATTGCTTTTCATCGAGTAAACATTGTAATGTTGAGCCATTAATAGCCATTACTTGAACATATTTTTCAGTTTGATATGTTTCTCTAGGAGTGTTGAATTTAATATGATAATTGTTGCCATCTCCATAACGAATATTTTTTCTTTCATTATATTCGGCCATAGCTGGTTCGTTGATTGCTTCTGCTACATCAAGAATGTATTTAACCCATTCCCATTTTTTCGCAGCAGCAAATGCATCTAAAAATTTAGGATACATATCTTGCCAATTACCATATCTATGTCTAGTTTCATTATTCATTCCATCAGATGTGCTACGGCCTTTTAAAGTTCTACAATGAGTGGTCAATACATATTTTTTAGTTTCATCTGACACCCTTTCATCATTAACAAAAGCATCAATCATTTCTTTTGTCCATTCGTTATTATCAGCAAATCCGATATCATTGAATTCAAAGACTGATAATTTATCTAATTTATTTGAAATTAGACATAGATAAAGTATTTCTGTTATAAAGTCATTTGAACGACGTCTTCCACCGTAATAATAATTAATCTTTCCGCTATCAACAAGGAAGGTAAATACATTAACCAATTGATTTTTATATAAGTCAGAAAAAGTGAGATCATTAACTTTCTCTAAATATGCAGGATCATCTGTTTCAATAAGCATTTCTTTAGGTGTTTTGATAATTATTTTTTCTTCAGGCTCTTTACCTAATATTAAATAATCAAGAGTAACACCTAATACATTGGCAAGATCAGCAATCAAGGACATATCTGGATTTCCTTCATTTTGTTCCCATTTACTAACAGCTCTATCAGTTACATTAATTTTTGCGCCTAATTCAGATTGTGTTAGACCAAGTTCTTTTCTTTTTAATTTAATTCTATCGCCAATTGTTGACATAATCGCACCTCCTAAGTACACATAAATTCTACTATAAGTTCGATTTTTTGTCAATCAAACGGCACAATACTCTTCGTAGAGTGGATTTTTTAAGGTTTTGCTGTTTTGTTTTCCCAACTCTACGTTTGGTTGATTCTGAATTTTTATATGAAAAAAGCCTCCCATTTAAGGTCGGGAAGCAATTAACCTCTGCCGTTTCCACAGCCGAATGTGCGCTATCTTTTAACGAGCCATAGGCACGACGCTAAACTCGGCCCCACCATGACTTAGGAGCATTTGGGAGGATTCGCGACTCCTCATTTATATAATACGCAAAAGCTGGGATTTTTTACTAAAATATTTTTATTTCTTTTCCGTTCCTGAATTGGAAGGTAATGCTTCTGTCTCTGTTGACGATGGCTTTGTCTATAAGATAACTCCAGATATCCTCATCATAAGCTTCCAGAACATTAGGCCTGTTGTTTAAGTCATCAATGAACGCTTGTAGGTATTTTGCCTGAGCCTTTTTCTTTTCTATCTGATGCCCCACCTCTTCAATCTCAGCGATTATCTTTTTGTGCTCCAAATCGTAGGAATCGTATTTCTTTTGGAACTCATCTTGATCCAAAGCCTCGGTACTGTTCTGCTCAATCAGGTTCTTGACAAGGACGATTATGTCCTCTGCTTTTTGGTTAAGCGCTGCAAGCTTATCTTCTAACTCAGCAGTGTTATCCAGAACCTGAATCATCTCCTTGCAATCTTCTATGAGCTGTTTCCTATCACCGATGAACTCATTATAAGCAAGTATGAACTTTGACTTTACCTCTTCCTCTGTTACAAAAGGAGTCTGGCACACATGTTCGTGATTGTACTTTCTGTTGCATCGGTATTTTACTGAACGATATTTGTCAGTCGAATGAAGGACCTTTGCTCCATAATAGGAACCACAGTCTCCGCAGATGAGCTTGCAAGAAAACTCGTTACTGCTGTTATAGCCTTGAGCCAATGCTCCTCTTCTTTCAAATTCAAGCTGGGCCATAAGCCAGTGGTCTTTTGACACGATAGGTTCGTGATGGTCCTCAACGTATATTTTCTCAAGCTCGCCGTTGTTCTTCACTGAGACGTGGTCTAAGAAGTTCTTGACGTAGGTTTTCTGCATCTCGCAATCGCCTTTGTATTTCTCGTTCTTGAGAATCGATGCGACCGTTGTTGTTCGCCAATGATCCTTATGCCCTGGAGTTTTTATTCCTTTTTCCTCAAGCATTCTGCATATGGTGTTCACCGATTTTCCTTTTAGGAATTCTCTATAAATGAATCTGACGATGACCGCCTCTTCCTCATTCACCTTGAGCCCTATTTTGGCGTTTTCGTGTTTGTCATACCCCAAGAAATTGCTGTAGCCGACTTGTGAATAACCGTCGACCGCTTTCTTTTTCTTACCCCATTTGACGTTTTCGGATATGTTTCTGGATTCCTCTTGGGCCATCGAAGCAAGGATGGTAAGCATCAGCTCGCCATTTGAATCGAAAGTGTAGACATTTTGCTCTTCGAAGAAAATCTCAACTCCTTTTGCTTTCAATTCTCTCGTAAGGCTTATGGTATCTAAGGTGTTTCTTGCAAAACGGGATACCGACTTAGTAACTATCAAATCGATGAGCCCAGCCCTTGCATCGGCAATCATCTTATTGAATCCGTCCCTATGCTTCAGGTTGGTTCCCGAGATTCCTTTGTCCGTATAAATATCAACGAGCGTCCATTCTGGCCTGTTAGCGATGAAGCTCTTGTAATAATCGACCTGCGCCTCATATGAGTTGGCTTGTTCTTCCTGTTCTGTGGAAACGCGTGCATATGCTGCAACCCTTCTTTTGTGGAGTGAGTTGTTGGGCAGTTTGGTTAAGGGGTTTATCTTGCTAGGTATGATTCTAACGTTTGCCATAATTCAAGCTCCTTTCCTTCGCTTTTTGCTTCATCTCATCGGTCCAGCTGTCTTTTCTTGATGGGCTCTGCCAAGTGACTTCTTTTGCGGTTCCATCCCTAAAATGAAAGAGCAGTCTATTCCCGTTGAACGCATCGATTCTTTCAATTTTTTCTTTGAAAGAAATCTCATCGAATGATTCAATATTCAAAGCTTCGGCACAGGCTTTCTTCAAGACATCGTCTCGAATCTTCTTTGAGGCGCAATAGGCTTTGCCTAATTCGTCATATCTTAAACAGCACCAGCTTTCATAGTATTTGGTAACCTTGTGCTTGAATGCATGTCCGCATTCGCCGCAGAAGATGATTCCCGTAAATGGGTATGCTGGGCCTTTTCTTTTTTCGCCTCTGCCCATTGCTGCCTTTTGCTTTCTTAGCTCCTGCGCCTTATCGAATATCTCTTGGCTTATGATTGGCTCGTGGTTTCCTTCGACAACATAGATAGGTTTTTCACCTTTATTTCTTATGCATCTTTTTGTTATGTGGTTTTCTCTAAATGTCTTTTGAAGATGCAGATTCCCCGTGTAGGTCACGTTTGAGATAATCTCGCCAATGGTCGTTTTGCTCCAAGTTCCTCCAGTATATGACTTAATGCCATCATCGGTTAGGATTCGGGCAATCTTGCAAAATCCATTACCCGCAAGATACAAAGCGTATATTCTTCTTACTAGATCGGCTTCTTCTGGAACCACTATGAATTTTCCTTTTACCAGCTTGTAGCCAAGCATGCTTGATCCACCATATGGCTTTCCTTCCTTGAAGTTCTTCCTGACTCTCCATAAGGTGTTCTCGCTGCATTGCCTTGATTCCTCCTGCGCATATCCTGCAAGCAAGGAAATCAAAAACTCGCCATTGGCTGAGAGCGTGTGGATGTTTTGCTCTTCAAAGAAGATATCAACATTGATTGCTTTCATTTCCCTAATGGTTTTTAGACAATCAACGGTGTTTCTAGCAAACCTCGATAACGATTTCGTAACGATGATGTCAATCTTTCCAGCTTTAGCATCTTGAATCATTTTAGAAAAGCCATCTCTTTCAATCTTCGTTCCAGTCATGCCTTCGTCTGAATAAACACCTACATATTTCCAGGAATCATGTGACTGGATCATTTTGCTGAAATAACTGACCTGACTTGATAATGAGTGAAGCATCGCATCCTTATCGCTAGAGACTCTTGCATAAGCAGCAACCTTCACTACTTTTGGCATTTGCTTTTCTTTCGATATAATCTTAATTTCTGCCATTTTTTACTCCTCCTTTCGTATCATAGTAATCACTCTAAAAGAGGAATTTATCAAGTCATTTGCGCGATATAAACTGGTCTTTTCCAAATTATATTTTTTTACCATTCTGTCTTCGATTTTCAGGTACTCTTCCCAACTGATTAATCCCTTTGAAAGCATGGACTTGGCTTGCGTGATGGCGTTTAGGTAATCGATCTCATTCTGCTTCATCGCCACCACCGCCTTTTCTATAAGAGTCATAGCAAGCTCTGGAGCAGAACTTCCTTTTAAGACTTCTATATGAATAAAACTTTTTTTGGCAGCATAAGCACTCAACCACGTAATTAGTTGTTTTATTCTTGCTGTTATTAGTGGAACGCCAAAATTTGTATCTGCAGCTATCTGAACAGAATGCACGAGATCTATGCCCTTTCTTGATTGCTATAGATTTCCCGCAGCATTTGCAATAAGACACTGTCTCAAGATTTTTTATATAAGTTCCGATTGTGCTTCTAGGGATGTTCAGCAAAGAAGAAATATCTCGGATGCTCTTTCCTTCCGCCTTTAATTCGACTATTCGCTTCTTTTCAATGTCATTCATGAGCTGTTCCTCCTTCGCTATATGGAGAAAAATCAGTTCTTTTGACGGGGGTCGAACCCAAAGAATTTGATAAACTTGCGCATTATTTGTTCGATCGTCTCTTGAATAGTCTTCAAACACGCGCCCTCAGCCTTAGCGATATCCCTTTCACTCATCCCTTCTTCTAGCATCTCAAGCCTTCTTAATTGAGTGGGTGTTAGTGTCCTCTTAAATTCATCAACTCTTCTTTGCTCTTCCTCTCGTTCGCAAATCTCAGCTGGTGTAGGAGATGGA
>CAJOLV010000027.1 GCA_905235515.1 uncultured Bacilli bacterium
ATATCACCATTGCTTTCGTTTCTTGTTTTGCCTGCTAAATCTAGGCCAACAAGAGTTTTGCCGGCTCCAGGAACACCACTAACAAAGCAAATGATTTTTATCTTATTTTCTTCGGCTTCTTTAACTATGTTCTCAACAGTTCTTTCGGTAACTTTTAAGTTTTCTTCACCAGCATCAAATTTGAAGAATTCATCAACTTGGTTATTCATGTAAATTGATCTAGCGCTTTGAATAATGGTGGGATTTGGCTTAAATGGTGATTTAATCCAGTTTTCAAAATCTTCCTCAGTATAAATTACTTCAGAACCATATTTGCTTCTAATGAGATCAATGTATTGCTCCATCTTAGTGGTATTTGTTTTAAATAAAGTAAATAACTTATCTATGCCTAAATCAGATCCTTCTGAGCATTCGCTATCAGGAGCCTTGGTTGCAATAAGAATAGGCACAATATATTTATCTCTATTTGCTTCATAAAAGTTCTTTAAAGCGTAACCATAGCCATCGGCTTGATTAATATCATCGTCTTTAAATTCAATTTCGTTATTTTTAAATTCAAGAGAATACACCACACCATCCATTAATAAAACCACATCGATGCGCATATTCACTCTAGAAAGAGCATATTCAAAAATGATAAATCCTTTTTTGTCTTTTAAATACTTTTGCAGAATTCTTACTTGGTTATACCATGCTTCTTTTTGAAGATATAATTCGTATTCATCAGTAGATTCATCACTTTCAGTTAAAAACTCAATGATATCTCTTGGGTGTTTTAAAGAAACAAAATCCTCAATTGAAGATTCATAATAAGTTCGTCCTGGTGTTTTTCTTAATCTTGGTTCCATATAATATCATCCCTATTCAATAGATTCTTGTTCCAATTTGATGTTATGCTCTAGCATGAAATATATCGTATCTCGGAACTCAGCTGCAGAATTCGTCGTAAGCAAATTTTTAAGTCTTTTTCTATCGTTTTTCGTTAATGGTTGGCACTCTGTTTTATACTTCTCCAATTGTTCTATTCCCATTAGAAGTGGTTTAAAATCAATTCCTGTTTTGTTTCTTAAATCGAGAAGTATTTCAATGCCGCCACAATCAATATCACCGAAATGATAAAAAACTAAATTAGGATTAAAATTATATATTTTTCTTATTAATTCTCGCTTGGCACTATTGTGAAATCCGCCTAAATATAAAATGACGGCATCGTTGTCTTTAAATGAATAAAATGTAGTAAGATTCTCAACAGTTATGACTTTTGTTTTTCTCACTGCTTCTATTCTCATTTTGAGCAACATCTCTATGGAGAAATAGAATTCTTCTCCTAATAGATCTAAATCGATAGTTTGGTTGTTTATTTTAAAAAGCAAACCTTGTTTCGCAACAGCGCTTCCTTTATTCTTAACAATATTATGATCTTCAAGTAAATCAGAGAAAGATTCATAGGTTTTATCTCCAAATTCGTTGAAGATTTGCATTATTTTTGCTTCTTTTTTTTCGACCAATTTCGAATCATTAAATTTTTTCTTTGAAAAAACACGTAAAAAAATATCTTCATCTTGTTTGATTATTGAACTAATGATTTGGACTGTCAGAGTAAGCTCGTCGATACTTTTATAATATCTGTCTCTGCTTTTGTGATTGATGATCAAATTAAAAATGGACTCCAAAAAGCCTTTTAAAACAACAAACTCTTTGTTATCTTCAAGCAGCGCCTCAACAATTCTCTTTTCGTTTTCTAAAGTATCATTAAGAGAAGTTCTTTTCACAAAGTCATATGCTTTATCGATAGTTTTGAGATTTAAATCAATATTTTTCAATAGTCCTGTATTTTTGTCTTTGGTAACAATTATAAGCTCTGCATCTTCAAGAGCAGCTACATCTTTTTCCACATCATCTCTGAAGAGATACGACTGGGAGCTATGAGCATAATTTTTAAATAACGGTTCTTTTTCCACTATTAAACGAACAACCCTACTTTTTGTATCGCTTTTCCAAGATTGTTTTCTTTTTTCATAAAGCGTTAGCAATCGATTAATTATTATCGCTTGAAAGTCTGCCATTATCCCATCCTATATTTATAATTCTTCCATTACTCTTAACCAAAATAACCGACGTTCCAACATATTTAACTATAGATTTAGCTCTTGCTGTTGGAACAGCAATGATTGGTTGTATGGATAGTTTATTAAAATATTGCATCATGGATTCAATTCTTGACTCATCCATATTATTAAAAGCCTCGTCAAACATTACCAAACAACCAGGGCTCCTAGTTTTATATCCACCTTTTACTATTTGATCAAAAGAAGCAGCGATGACTACATAGAAAGGCGTTTGAGTTTCACCACCGCTCTTCTCTTTATAAATCTTGCTGAAATATGAGTCTTTGCCGTTTTTATTAGTAATTCTTATATCATAGCTCATGAATTTACGATAATCCGTGTATTCACGAACCAATTTTTCTTGATTAATATCTTTACTGTTGCTGGTCAATCTCTCAAACAATTCTTGCATTAAACTTGCATTTTTATCGCTTAAGGTCTCAACAAAAAGATTTGTACTATTAAAATTTTGATTTGATGTGAAAATATCATAATATTGTCCAAATCTATCGTCTTTACTCTTTGAAATAACAAATTGATAGACTTCTTCATCGCTTCCGAAAGGTCTTTCTTTGAGAACTTTATTTAACATCTCAATGTTTGCCTTCTCATGTCTTATATTTTCCCTAATCTCTTCAATGTATGAATTTTGGAAGATTAGTGTTGCTTGTTTTTGAACGTCTTCTAGCCTGCTTTCATATGTAGCAAGATTTCTAGAGACAATTATATTAAGTTCTTGGTAGAAATATGGCAGGGAATCTGGATTTGCAACAGCATCAAAATTGAAGTCTTTTATATATTGACCCATGCTTGATACCAACATATTCTTTTTTTCATCAGTATCTTTTGTGTTGATCGTAAGAGCTTTGTCTATTTCAATAGATGACATTTTATGCTCTGAAACATATTTATCAATCATGTCCTTTTTAAGAGCATCGGAATTATACTCTTCTAAGGAGATATTTAGCTCTGCTATCCTGGCTTCTGCATTTTCTTTTCTATTTTTTATATTCGTTAATTCCTCAACTAATTTATTGTTTTCTTGTCCACATCCGTCCAATGCTTCTTTGGCTTCTTGTAATTGCTTTTGAATCACGCTTAAATCGTGTGTCAACCCTTGGTTGGAATCAACCGCATCGTATTCTTTCTTCTTTAAAGTGTATTTGGTTTCAACGGAATTGAAGGCCTCCCAAACATTTCCGGTTTGGGACAATAATAGGTATTTGCTTTTTCCAACCTTGTTGTTTAAAACGTTGTTAGCGTCTTCGCTAGTTTTTAATGAATCAAGTCCTGAGTCAATTTCTTCCAATTGTTTCTTCACCATATTCAATTGAACTTTAATGGAATTAATTCCAATAAATGGTTCATTAAAAGCTTTCGGATTTTGTTGTTTGTAAGAATAATTCGAATAAATAAAAACGCTTTCGTCAACAGACGATTCAACGTTCTTCACAATATATTTTTTGTCAATAAATATAACATTGCCAAGCAGATAATTAATATATTTTTGTGCCTTAGTATTGTTTGTTTTTAACATAAAAGCTAGTGATTTATTATCTACATCAACATTTGGAATTAGTGATGTATTTATTAATCCAACGCTGTGAATGTTTTTCTTTTCTTTTTGGTCAGTATAAATGCTTAGAGCAAAGTCAAGATATTGTTCCGGAACAAACAAGTCAAATCTATGGTCAGATAAATATCCTTCTATTGCGTTTCTATGACGTTCAAATTCTTCTTTAATTTCTATCAATTCACACAATGGGCAAACAGAGATATCTTTGTTGTATTTTTTGAGTCCTTCCTCACGAATTGCATTCATTAGAGTAGTGATTTCCGAATCATATTGAAATACACCCTTTTCGAGATTAGTTTTTTTGCTTACAAGTTTGCTTTTCTTTTCGGACAAACGTAAACGGTCTTGTTCAATCCTAATCGACTCGCGAATAACCTTTTTCTTGGTTTCTTCTACGAATCTGCCATATGAATCTAAATCAGCCTTAAAAGATGCATAATCTTCACTCTTTACATATTTACCTAAGTTGATATTAGCACCAATATAGTTTGCAACTTCATTAACTTCTGCCATTATATCTCTATTGAACGCAACCTTATTCTTCTCTGCATTTTTCAATTCTTTTTCCAATTCATTTAATTCTTTTTGAAGTGATAGAAGAGCTTGATATTCTTCACTATTACTTATTTGCAATAGTTTTTCATTAAGGCTATCTCTTTGGGTTTCGTAAATCGTCTTTTTGCTTTCGAGAACTTTAAATGATTCTATGTTTTTCGTCTTGTCTTTTTCGCACTTATCAATTTCTTCTTCTTGTTTATTTAAATCAGACAAGCGTTTCATTGTTTCAAGACAGTATTTTTCCTTAAGCAACATTTCGTATTTATCACCTAAATCGGCGATAAGTTTTAGCGCATCTCTTTTGAGTTTTTCTTGTTTTAACTGTTCTCTAATCTCATTATATGAATTAATAGTTGCTCTGATATCTTCCAAATCGGCATTTTTTTCAGGCATTAGAAATTCATAGACAAAATCATTAACATCTTTGCCGTGTTCGCCAATTGGTTTAAAAGCTATGGCTTTTGGAAGTAACTGATAATACCTATCATTAGAATTATCCATCTCAAGAATTTGATAAATGTCTCTTCTAATTCCTTTTTTACCATTTTTATTTAATTCATTAATAATTAAATCTTTGTGGTGCTTTTTCATACCTTGATAGTTTTGATATTCGCCATCAATTACAAAATATTCTTCTGATAAGCGTGCATTAGGGATGTGATAGAAACTTCTATTTGGGTTGGTCTTTCCTTCTTGAATTTCTAAAACAACACCCATAATAAAATATTCGTTTTTGTTAGTATCGTGATATTCAAGCGCTATGTGTGAAATAAGATTCTTATCGTTTCTTAAAAACGCGCTGCCCTCAATACCTGTTTTGCCTCTCATATATGTTTCAACAGTTCTTGAATTATTAGTATTAGCGGCTGAATTAAAATTTTCTTCTCCGCCAGTTAAAACAAAATAAATAGCGTCTAAAAGTGTCGACTTACCAGTCCCGTTTTCACCTGTAATCAAAACGCTTCCATTAACTTCGATAGTTTCGTTATAAAAACCATGCCAATTTATCAATTTAATCTTCGTCAGAGTCTTCATTTTCTTCTCCTCCACTATCTACTTTTAACGCTTCCAATCTTGTAAGCACTTCGTCAATATTTTCTTGAGGAACAACAATCAAAATAGAAGAAAGTATTTGAATGTTCATTTCTGTAAATATTTTGCTGCCACTATAATCGACAATCTTATGGGTTCGCAATTTTCTAAGTGTCTCAGAATATGCAGATATCTTTTTTTCAGGAACGAATATTTGAGTGGTTCTTACTTGTTCAATCAATTCATCTAATGTTATTAAGACTTTGTTATCACTTGTTATTTCTCTTCTTTTTGAATGGAACAATTTTCTCAAAATAAGTAACACAGCTGTGTCAAACTTTGTTAAGCGAACTCTATTTCTGTTTTCTAATGTTTTAAGATAGAAACAATGGTTTGAAGAATCATAGATCAATTCATAATCAACAATGGAAAAGAAGTTCGAAAACAAGTCTTTGTTTTCCATAAGAAAGAAATAATCTTTTCGATCATCATCACATTCTTTCAAAATAAAGTTTTGATTCATTAATTTAGAGAAGATTCTGGAAAAATCGGCTTGATTTGTTTCTCCCAATAATGAATAGGTATCACTAAACGTTTTAACAAATTGATTTCTACTTGCCATAAGATCACTTCCTATAAATTATAAAATTTCTAGTTCTAAAACCCATAATCTCAATATTATCGTCAAGAACTTCTATTCTATACAACATTTCTTCATAACTTGAAAAAGCTTCGCAAATCATTAGTTTCATCAATTCTTCAAAGTTCACTATGTTTAATTCTTTTGCGCTTTTTGAATTGCTATCATCTAATAATTTTAAAACAAATTCATCTATATTTTGTCTGTTGAATGTCTCTTGTTCTTCAAGCAAACGTTTTGCTCTTTCAATATCTTCTGGATTTATATCCGGTATCTCCGATTTAATTGATGTAATTTTTTCTTTATTGAATGAACGAGAATAAGTTGATTTATCATCCAATAAATCTGAGGAAAAGAAATTGAAAAGGTCATCAAATTCAGTGCCATCCAGAACATCAACCAATGTTTTTAAAGATTTATCTATAAGCCCTTCAATATCATTTCTCGTATTAAGAAGAAACTGAATCTTTGCAACAGCGGATGTATGGAATTTCGTATTTCTTTTATCGATTAAAGATACTATTTCATTAACATGATCAAATCTCGCGATAGTTTTATCAAATTGTTCAACTAAATCATTTTCGATTCTTTTATACTCATCTTTATCAATGATTTCCGAACTATCTCTATACAAATAAGAATTAACAATACTCTCCATATTATTTTCTCTTAAATCACGGAGCTTATCGAGAATTCTGCTAGTATACTTGCTAGGATTATCACGTCCTTTTAAATTGTTAAACACTGTCAAAATAATCTGATTTTGATATTTATTCAAAACCATATCGAACGCTTGCTCGGCAGAAAGATCTTTTTGTTTGATTAGTTTTTCAATATATTTTTTTATTGAGGAATTAAGTCCTTGCAGGGAATTGAATAATTTATTTGTGTTTGCAAAAATTTGTTCTAAGCGTCCTTTGGCCTCAGAATAATCAAAATCTGATAATAGACCATTAATAAGATAAAAGTATCCTGAATATTCTAGTGGTCTATTTTCATTTTGTATCATGCTTCTGAAAGCTTCCATCATAGTAATTCCATTAGCAGAAAAACTATATTCTATTTCAAAACCAATTCCGTTATCTTGCTCTAACCATCCGATTCGTTTAAATTGGTTAATTTTTAATATTGCTTTTTCTCTTGCTGGTTTGTTGCTTTCATCGTTGCCTTCTTCGTCTTCAAATGCTTCAAAATCTCTGTTTTTAATATAGGCTGTGAAATCATCAATAAGTTCTTCTCTGGCGATAGTTTGTCGTGGCTCTGGATTAGTAAACAAATCAAAAATACAAGAAAGAAGGTCATAGTTAGACCTTGCATCAGCTCTCGCAAATACAGAGAACATTCTTTGATCTACAACATCAAACAAATTATTTTTAGTCATTATAAACCTTCCTAAGCGTTTTTTTGATATAATCCGCTAATTGTTTATCTTCACAAAAGATGAAACAACCTTTTTGTCCTCTAGTTAGCAAGACTTTGTATGTATTCTTAATTAATTGATCTGCTAAATCATCAGGAGCAAATCTAATCTTAGATGTTTTGTCATCTTTTGAAACTGCATATTTATTGGTTTGTACTCTTCCATCTTTATAAATAAGGTCTTTGCCAATAAAAACACCAACATAATCGAATTCAAGGCCTTGGCAAGTATGAATACAACCAACTTCTTCAAACGATTCAGGATCAACAGCCCACCACATAGATTTGTCTTCTAAATTCCATTTAGCATTAAAGCCATATGGGAGCATAATATCCCAGTCACCTCTATGGAATTTAACGTTCCAGTCATAACAATAGCCAGCAACCATTCTCGCTTTATTATTTTTCTTATTTAATTCTCTTAACTCATCACGCATTTCACATGGGTTATCAAAGACTTTAATCTTAAAATCGCCATCAAATGTATTGTTCGCGTTTCTTTCGATTTGTAAGAGGCTGTTTATAAATGCAATATATGAATCCGAACCATTACATCTGAATTGAGCATGTAATTTAAGTTCTTCTCCATCAAATATTTCACTATCATATTCTTCCGCTATTTCTCTAATTGCATCGACACTACCGATATCATTAACTGTAATTCTTTGGGTTTCATCGATGAAGAAGATAGAAACTAATGAAGCATTAATACAATCACGGATCATATGAGCCCCAGGATACATGTAAGGTTTAACTTGAAGCCTATGCGCTTCATCAAATAATCCAACCGTTATCTTGTTTCTTGGAAACCTAGGAATCGCATGAGCTGAAGGAAATAAAGTTTTAATATCAATCTCTCTTCTACTATCTTGTGAAGCCAAGATTCTTTGATAACAAGTTTTAGGAGCGGCATTCTTGGTGACGTACACACCAAATTCCTTGTAATTCTTCACTGTATTAACCAAAAGATTAATGGCCAACACTGATTTTCCAGTGCCTGGACCACCTTGTATAATAATCGTTCTTTTACGATGATCCGCTAAAGACATCTCTATTATTTGATTACACCTATCATAGGCCACGATTTGATCATCTAATAGCATGAACTCTTGATTGCCTTTTAGCATCGAATACAAGGCATCTTGAAGTGCTTTTTGAGGTTTTATCTTACCGTGGTCAATTTTGTATAAGAGTTGGCCATCTTTTGCGGCTGCATTTATGTATTGTTTAATAAACGCTCTTAATTTAAGAACATCTCTTTGAAGGAATAAAGGAGCTTCTTTAATCCATTCTTCATAAATATCATCTTCGATATCAGAGCGATACTCTTCTCCTAAATTATGGCAATATGCACACGGAATTAAATCAATATGGTCATCATTAACTTCACTACAATAATTCTCAATGCTTCTCTTGTAAGAGTAGGCTTGATAAGAAGGGTGTGGAGTCCACTTGCCACCTTCCAAATCTGAATAAACTGTATGATCTAAAACGTTATCTGTCTTTTTAACTTTACCCCATTGCTTAAGTTCTACTATTACAATGTTGTCGTTTCCAGAAGGACCAACACCGGTAATCATGAAGTCAACTCTCATGCATGTTTGAGGAATCCTATATTCGATAGCGACCTTAACATCATTAGGAATGTCTGGAGTATCTAAAACATTTCTCATAAAGTTAAGAGAATTCATCCATGAACGAGTTTCTTTATAGTTATTATGGTCTAAACCATGTCTAGCGAATTCTTGTTCAATATAAAAGGCGATCTCATTATTGAGAACAGCTTGATTAAAATTTCTTTTAGTGTTTTCGTAAATAATCATAACTTGTTATATTTATCAGCTTTGCCTTTCGCTTTTTCTACTGGATACTTCTTTTCGTTTTGTTCCATCTTAGCATTAACTATTTCATCTTCATCCAAGCCAAGTTTATCGAGCATATTTCTACAGTAAACAAGGACGTCCGCTAATTCTTCTTTTACTTCATTAATATCATAGCTATCATCGGACCATTGGAAGCATTCTAAAAGTTCATTAGCCTCAATGCTAATTGATTTAGCTAAGTTAGCAGGAGAATGAAATTGATCCCAATCTCTATCTTCTGAAAATTTTCTAATACGTTCTATTGTCTCTTTTTTCATATTGGCCACCAATTATGTTAATTATATCACTTAAGTGATTCTATACATATAAAAACTCCCACAAACAAAAACAGTGGTTTCCCGCCACAATTGTTTAAATTTTCACCAACGTTCATTTAACCAATTGATAAGTTCTTTTCTAGTGTCGCAATCAAATAATGGTTCATCCCAGTGACCTTCGCCATCAGGGGTTCTTCCATACACTGCATAAATGCTTTTGTTCCAACAGCAGTTGATTTGAATGGTGAACATGACATCGCCAGTACCGAGGTCAGCAAACCTAAAGTCGTCATATAAAGGACCGTTAAGAGGACAATTGTTCTTAAACCAAACATACCAGTTGTTCAAATCCACTTTACC
>CAJOLV010000028.1 GCA_905235515.1 uncultured Bacilli bacterium
TAAAATCTGGAACAAGATGTATGATTTCCAAAAAGATGCTGCACTTGCTGTCATTAACAAACTTGAAACTTATAATGGCTGTATTCTTGCTGATAGCGTCGGTTTGGGTAAGACTTTTACTGCTCTTGGAGTCATAAAATATTATGAAAACCGTAATAAGAGCGTTCTTGTGCTTTGCCCCAAAAAGCTTAAAGATAATTGGATAAATTTCAGAGGCAATCTCACTACCAATCCTCTTGTTAAAGACCGCTTGCGTTACGATGTGCTTTTTCATACTGATTTATTAAGGGAAAAAGGCTCAAGTGCTACTGGACTGCCCCTAGATAGAATTAACTGGGGTAATTATGATTTGGTGGTTATTGATGAAAGCCATAATTTTAGGAATGGCGGTTCCTTAGATGAAATTGAAGAAGATGATGATAAACCTAAATTCAATCGCTATACAGCTTTGCTGAACAAGGTTATCAGAGCTGGCGTAAAGACAAAGGTTTTAATGCTTTCGGCTACACCTGTTAATAATAGGTTTACTGATTTGAAAAATCAGCTTGCTTTAGCCTATGAAGGAAAAACTGAAATCATAGATTCTAAACTGCGACAAAGCGCAAACACTAAAGTCGGTATTGAGCAGATTTTTAGCCAGGCTCAAAGAGTATATAATGCTTGGTGTAAGGAAGAAGACCCCAACGAACGTACTACAGAAAAGCTACTAGAAAAACTTGATTTCGACTTTTTTGAACTGCTTGACGCTGTAACTATTGCACGTTCCAGAAAGCATATTCAACGCTATTATGATATGAACTCTATTGGGCGTTTCCCTGATAGATTGAAGCCCATTAGTTTACAGCCAAAACTAACAGATATTGAAGATTCAACAAATTATAAAGAAATTTACGATTTGCTTATGAGACTTCATTTAGCTATTTATACGCCATCTGTATTTTTACTTCCTACTAAAAGAGCTAAATATCAAAAGGATTTAAAAAATCTTACATTAGAAATTCGTGAAATTGGTCTTAGAAACCTAATATCAACCAATCTCTTAAAGCGTATGGAAAGCTCTGTTCATTCGTTTAGGCTGACCGTCAGTCGTATAATGGCTAACATTAATAACGCCCTTGAGTTGATTGAAAGGTTTGTAGCAAGCAAAAACAGAGAGATAAGAGATAAGAGGCAAGAGTTAAGGGTATTGACTACACCAAATGATAGGTATGATCGTTGTAATGTAGAACATAGTGATGTGGCGAATTGTTCTAAAGCCTCCACTAGAGGGGAGGTGTCACGTTGTGACGGAGGGGTGACGGAATACGAAGTAAAACATTCTTCAATGGAACAACCATCTCTTACCTCTAAAAAAATAGCTAACCAAACAGACTTGGCTCACTATGATACTTTTATTCCAAACATTGATTACGCCGCCGACCTCTCTCAAGACGACCAAGAACAAGAAAACTTCGTCTTTGGCAAGAAAATGAAAATCGAAATAGCTGATATGGATTATCTCCGCTGGAATAACCTGCTAAAAGAAGACATAGAAGTTTTACATGAAATAAATAATAAAATAGCTGTTATTGATTCAGTCCATGATTCGAAACTTTCTGAACTTCGTAATCTTATTACACAAAAAGTTAATAATCCTATTAATAGCAACAATCACAAAATACTCATTTTTACAGCTTTCAAAGATACTGCTGAATACCTTTATGAGAACTTAAAAAATTGGGCTAAGGAAGAATTTAACATTGAAACAGCCTGCATAAGCGGAGATTCTGTACAATGCACAATAAAAGCTGTCTCAAAAGATATGAATGAAGTTCTTACTCTATTCTCGCCTATTTCCAAAGAAAAGGCTGTTGTAATGCCAAAAAACAATAATAATATTGATATTCTCATCGCCACAGATTGCATTTCAGAAGGTCAAAATCTCCAAGATTGTGATTATTGCATAAATTACGACATTCACTGGAATCCTGTCCGCATCATTCAGCGTTTTGGCAGAATCGACAGAATAGGCAGTATCAACGAAAAGATTCAGCTAGTGAATTTCTGGCCTGATATAACTCTAGATGAATACATTAATCTTAAAGGCAAGGTTGAAAGCCGTATGAAAATTAGCGTTCTTACGGCTACAGGCGATGATGACTATATAACTAATGAAAAAGGCGATTTGGCTTATCGTCGAAAACAGCTTGAACGTTTGCAGAATGAAGTCGTTGATTTTGAAGATATGAGCGAAAGCCTTTCAATAATGGATTTAGGGCTTAATGATTTCAGAATTGATTTGCTTAGTTATATTAAGACGCACCCTAATCCTGAAACTCTGCCTTTTGGAATAAACGCAGTTGTTAAAGGTGAAAAGCCTGGCGTTATCTTTGTTTTAAGAAACCGTAACGAAGGTATTAACATTAAGCACAGAAACCGCTTGCACCCGTTCTATATGATTTATATAGGCGATGATGGAGAAGTTATAGAAAATTATCTTGCTCCAAAGCGAATTTTAGATGAAATGCGTGCTTTGGCTAAAGGGAAAGCAAAACCTGATTATGAGCTTTGTCATGGGTTTAACGATGAAACCAATGATGGCAGAAAGATGGATAAATATTCTGAACTGCTGAAACAAGCAGTTATTTCAATGATTCAAGTTAAAGAGGAATCTGATGTTGATTCATTCTTTGGTGATGATGAAACTAGCTTTTTAAACGATACCATCAAGGGGTTAGATGAATTTGAGCTTATTTGTTTTATGGTGGTGAAGAATGATTGAGTTCCCATCAACCACTGCTGTAAACAGAATTTTGCCCAAAGATAAATTCATAGAACATTTGGATTTATCACCTAATCTTAAAAAGAATCTGATTTCAGATATTATTCATATAAGAATTTTGAATAAGTTTTCGAAGTCGGTACTCAACTTTAGAGAAGATGTAGATGAGGTAGATTGTCCTAAAGCCTCCACTAGAGGGGAGGTGTCACGTAGTGACGGAGGGGTGACGGAATTCAAAGTAAAGCATTCTTTAAAGGAGCAACCACCATCAGAGGACTGGATTGTCACGCAGTCTACGACTGCTCGCAATGACGATGATGGCACAGGCGTTTCTAATACGCTGTTGCTAAACAAGGTTTCCTCTGGTTCGGTCACCCTTTCGGCTCGCAAGCAAGCCACTTCCCCTCAAGGGGAAGCTTTAAAACGACCAGACATAGCTATTCTTGGTTCTTCTTCGCATGATGAATCAATAGAAAAGCCTATCACCGAAGTGCTCTTGCTTCAAATTGAGCTAAAAAAGCATGATTTCGACCCTAAGCTTATTGAAGTAATAGCAAAGCAAAATAGCCATAAATTGGTATTTTTACTGCGTTTTGATAAATATGCAAAGCTGGCTGTCTATTATAAACAGCTTTACATAGGACAATGGAAACCTTATGAAGAATTAAACCTTGTTTTGAGAGGTAATTCTGTTAATGAAGTCTGGTTGAGTTTTGTAGAGCAAATAGCTTTAGAAGAGAGCGGTGTGATTGGTGTTGGTTGTGATAGGGATGATTGTCCTAAAGCCTCTAAAGTAGAAGATGCTCTAAAGCTTCCCCTTGAGGGGAAGTGGTCTGCATTAGCAGACCGAAAGGGTGACTTAACTAGAGAAAATCTTGGTCTTAGCAAAAAAACATTGGATTACTCTAATTCATTCACCCCTCAGTCAGCTAAAGCTGACAGCTCAGCGACTCGCCCACATCCTGTGGCTCACTTGCACGCCGCCATCCTTGACGGCAGCCCTCAAGTGGAGCCTTTAGTGAAGAACGAACTTGATTTTAGAAATTATACCGAAGTTATCTCCAAATCTGACCTTGATCATCAGCTTGACCTGCAAAACAAGCGTAAAGGCTTGCAGAATGAGATTACAAAACTTGATTCTGCAATAAGAAGGGAGCGACAGCCAAATAGAAAGTTTGAATTACATAAGAAGCTGATGGAGCTAGAAGAGAGTCTACGAGCCTTACGGCTCGTTTATGATAAGAGAGAAAAGAGGTAAGAGGTAAGAGATATGAGGATTGTTTAGTTCTCTGCTTCTGCGAAAGTTAAACTGTACCCAATGCTGACTTACACAGCATACAAAAAAATTTAAACATACATAGGAGCATCAAAGTGGATAGACTAAAAATGCAAACGCCAAACATGGCAGAAGAAAACTTCAAAAAGCTTAAGGAACTCTTTCCTGAAGCAGTGACAGAGGTTGAAGTAGACGGCGTAATAAAACCTGCCATAGACAAAGACGTTTTGCAGCAGCTTATCTCTAATGAGGTGGTTGAAGGACCTAAAGAACGCTATCAATTTACCTGGCCAGGTAAGCATGAAGCTATGCTCTTAGCTGGTAAACCTACTAAGAACACTCTTAGACCAGTAAAAGGTGAAAATCCCATTGATGATGCTTGTTTTAATAATACTGAAAATCTTTATATAGAGGGCGACAATCTTGAAGTATTAAAGATTCTAGAAACAAAATACGCTGGTAAAATCAAGATGATTTATATAGACCCTCCTTATAACACAGGTAACGACTTTATTTATAAAGATAAGTTCGATACCTCCAAACAAGAATATTTAGAAGATAATGGTGAAAGAGACGATGAAGGCAATCGCTTAGTAAAAAATATGGAGTCTAACGGGCGTTTCCATTCTGATTGGCTTTCTATGATGTATCCGAGATTAATAAAAGCAAGAAACCTGCTTTCTGATGATGGGGTAATTTTTATTTCCATTAATGATAAAGAAATAAGTAGTTTAAAACTATTATGTGATGAAATATTTGGTCATAATAATCATATTGCCACTTTAATTTGGGATAAAAATGTTAGTGCTCAAGCTGGTATTTATAAAGTCTATCATGAATATATATTAGTTTTTGCCAAACATATCAAAGAAATTAAGTGTCCTCATTCGTTAAATAACGAAGAATTTGTTGCAGCTGCTGTAAAAAAAATATCTGGGAGACATCCTGCTTCAAAATTTACTTTTCCAAAAGGAACAAGATTTGAGGCTCCTGATGATACTATTTTAGTTGGAAAGATTGGAGATACTATATCGATAAATATTGTTGAAGGAAGAATGATTGCTAAAAATCATAAATTAGTTGAAGATGTTGTTGTTGAAGCTGGTTATACACAAGCAAATCAAATGAAACAATATTTTTATGGAGATAGGGAAACTCTAGTTGATTCGAATGGGCAAAAAATAACTGAATTCTTTTTAAATTCAACTGGTAAAGTCCAAATTAAAAAGATTAGAAGTGTTGAAGCTCCACAAACTACTTGTAATTTTGGAACTCAAGCTTCTGCTTCACTTGAGTTAATGAATTTGTTTAATTTGACTGAATCTCCTTTTAGTTCACCTAAGCCTACTAAAATGTTATTAGATTTTATTTTAAGATTTACAGAACCAAATGACACAGTTCTTGATTTCTTTTCAGGTTCATCAACAACAGCTCATTCAATTTTTCAATCAAATGCAAAAGATGATGGAAAACGTAAATTTATAATGGTTCAAATTCCAGAAGATATTGATGAATCTTTGTCACAAGCTCAAAAAGATGCTGTTAATCCTTGTAAATGTGCTATTAAATTATTAGATAAATTAAATAAACCACATTATATCACAGAGATTGGTAAAGAACGCATACGCAGAGCTGGAATAAAAGTTAAAGATGATTTAAGACTTGAAATTTCTAATATAAGTAATGAAATAAAACACTTAAATGAAAAAATAAAAGATGAGAAAAGTTCTTTATCTCCTAATCTTGAAAAAGTTGAAGAGTTTGAAGAAAAAATAAATGAATTAAGTGATAAAGAAATATTTAAACAAACAATACTAGATAATATCGACGTTGGTTTCAGAGTATTGCGTTTAGATTCCAGCAACATGAAAGATGTATTTTACCGCCCAAGAGACTTGAAAAAAGACGATTTGCTTTCTTACACAAGCAACATAAAAGAAGACAGAAACCAATTAGATTTGCTTTTCCAGGCAATGCCTGAAATAGCAGGTGCAGACTACGATGCAAAAATAGAAGAAGTAAGCGTTTTTGACAAAAAAGTTTTCAAAGTGAATAAAAACTATATTGTAGCTTGTTTTGAAGAAAACCTTAACGAGGAAGTAATAAAAAAGATAGCAAAAATGAAGCCTTATCACGCAATATTCAGAGATAGCGGTTTCCCTAATGACTCTTTATTATCTAATTTAGAACAGATTTTCAGATTTGAAAGTCCTGATACAGAGTTAAAGGTTCTTTGAGGTTAGATAACAATGAAATTCAAGTTTAAAATTCAACCATATCAAACTCACGCCGTTGAAGCCGTTGTCAGTGTTTTTGAAGGTCAGCCTAAAATAGAAGATGAATCAACATTTTATACTATGGATAAAGGCTTGATAAAGCCTGAAAATAAGGGTTTGTTTGATGATATCGAAGATATTATAGGTGTTTCTAATGCCGAAGTCAGGCTAATAGCCAATAATTTAAAAGAAAATATCAACAATATTCAAAATTTGAATAACATTAAGGTTTCGGGTGAGCTTGTAGGCAGAGAGGTTATTGAACAGCAGTTTACCTGCAACTGTTCTCTTGATATTGAAATGGACACAGGCACAGGCAAGACATATGTTTATACTAAGACTATCTTTGAACTTAACAGAGTTTATGGTTGGACAAAATTTATTATAGTTGTTCCCTCAATCGCTATTAGAGAAGGTGTAAAAAAGTCGCTTGAACAGACAGAAGACCATTTTTTTAATCATTATGGGAAAAAGGCAAAAGTTTTTGTCTACAACAGCAAAAATTTAAATGACATAGAACGTTTCAGCACTGATAACGGTATTAATATAATGATTATTAATATTCAAGCGTTCAATACTAGTATAAAAGAAGACAGTTCAGGAAAAGGCGGTAAAAATAAGGCTAACAGAATTATTTATGGGGAACAGGACTATTTCAATTCTCGTAGACCTATAGATGTTATTCGTGCTAACAGACCTATTCTTATAATGGACGAGCCTCAAAAAATGGGCGGTAAAGCTACTCAAGAAGCTTTGAGGAATTTCAGACCACTTTTTATTCTGAATTATTCTGCAACTCATAAAGAAGTGCATAATCCTATTTATGTGTTAGATGCCTTAGAAGCCTACAATCAAAAATTGGTCAAGAAAATTAAGGTTAAAGGTTTTGAAGTTAAGAATCTTCCTGGAATTGGTGCTTATTTGTTTCTAGAAGAAATAAAGGTTAGTAAAAATAAACCCCCTGTTGCGAGATTGAATCTGGAAGTTAAGCATACTAACGGAATCAAGCGTGAAACAAGAAGTATTAATGCTAACGATGATTTATTTGCAACTTCTGGGCTAGAACAATATAAAGGGCTTATTGTAAGAGAAATTGACGCAATCAGAAATGTTTTGATTTTTACAAATGGCAAAGAATTAAAACTTGGTGAAGCTGTTTGTGACGCTACAGAAGCGAATATGCGAAGAATACAGATTAGAGAGACTATTCGTTCCCATTTTGAAATGGAAAAGAAGTTGTTTAAAAAGGGAATAAAAGTGCTTTCTCTCTTTTTCATTGATGAAGTTGCCAAATATAGAAAATATGATGAAAACGACAATGAGATTAACGGTGAGTATGGCATTATTTTTGAAGAAGAATATAATAATGTTCTAAATGAAAGCAGAGATCTTTTTGAACCTGAATATATGGAATATTTAAATAGTATTGAAGTCTCAAAAACCCATAAAGGCTATTTCAGTATAGATAAGAAAGGGCACAAGATAGATTCTATAATCAGTCGTGGAGCTGAATCTAGCGATGATATTTCAGCTTATGATTTGATTTTAAAAAATAAAGAAAGACTATTAAGTTTTGAAGAGCCTGTACGTTTTATTTTCTCTCATTCGGCTTTAAGTGAGGGCTGGGATAATCCTAATGTTTTTCAGATTTGCACTTTGAAACATGCAAAGAGTACTATCAGAAAACGACAGGAAGTCGGTAGAGGCATGAGAATATGTGTTGACAAAGAAGGTAACCGTATGGATTTCGTGACTTGCGGTAGGGATTTCCATAATATAAATTGTTTAACGGTAATTGCCAATGAAAGCTATGCAACTTTTGTTAGTGAATTACAGAAGCAAATAAAAGAAGTTCTTTATGATAGACCAACAGAAGTTACAGAAGAATTTTTCCATAAAAAAGAAGTGGCTTATAGACTACCTGATGGCAAATATGAAAAGCACGAACTTACGTTGCGTGAGTCTTTAGCGATTTATGATTACTGTACAAACAATAATTATATAGATAGAGCAGGGCATATTACTGAGAAATATAGAGAAGATACGGCTTCGGGGAAACTTGAAAAGCTTCCTGAACATTTACAGCCCTATTCTGAATTTATTCATAAGCATTTGCAAGGCGTTTTCGACAAGAAACAATTTGATGATATGGTCGATAATGCTCATCAGCCAAAAGTTGAAGATGGAGGCTTGAATGAAAACTTCAAGAAAGATGATTTCAGAAAACTTTGG
>CAJOLV010000029.1 GCA_905235515.1 uncultured Bacilli bacterium
AATCACGGTTGTCAGTCCACATATGACCCTTAAGGGTCTGTGGAGTAATAGCCCTTATAGGGTCTAGTCAGTACAACGTATTTTATGCGTTGGTACTATTGTTGTTTGGTTTTTTGCATATTAAAATCTAATAAAGGTAATTATGAAAAAAGTAACAAAAAAAGTCTACATTTGTTTATCTATTTGTTCTTTTTGTTGTGCTTCTTGTTCTTTACAAAATAAATTTGAAGATGGAGTTTATGACACCAATCCAGCCTTTTTAAGTGAAGTTATTTATTGGAAACCAACAAGCACAATAGATTTTGCTTGCCTTTACAAAGTGAATTTTAAAAGCATTGACAAAAGCATTTATTCTTTTAAACCAACGACAGTTGAGCTTAATAAGAATCCTGGACAGGTTACAGATATTCCTTTTGGTATTTTAGATTATTTGGATGAAATGGCATATTGTAACAGTGAAAACAATATGGTGTTATGTTCGCGTGATGATATTGGTGATTCAATAGAATATGCATCTTCTAACGGTCAAAAAATTAATCGCTCATTGACCAATATTGATTTATATATCACTTTAGATGATACTTGTTATGGAAATATGTTTGGCTTACTTAGCAAAAAGTACATTAGAGTTAATAGATTAAACAATTTTTTAACCAGTTATGATTATTTTTATGTTAACGTTTCAGAAGTAAACTCTTTTTATAATACAAATCGAGATATTTATTATAAAAATAAAAAGACCAACATTAATGAAGGCATATTAATTAATCCAAAGGGGTTTCGAATGTTTCCAGTTAAAGAAGGGAAAATTAAATTAGACGAGTTAGTTAAATTCCATAAAAATAATTATGAGATTGGCTATGATTACAAAAATATTGAAGATTATGTTTCAGATGGAGAAGCAAAAAGATATTTTGTAGATTATTTTCATAATGATATGGACGAAGAAGAATTGCTTAGCTCATTTTCCGCGCTTTTTGATAATCCACCGAATAAATATTATATTCCTTAATATCAATTACTCTCTTCTTCAATGCGTGATAAAATGACTAAGAAATATGAAGAAAAACACGATTCTTATTTTTGGTTTATTAATTTCTCTTTTAACCGCTTGTCAAAAAGAGATTCCTTTAGAATATAAAGAATATCAACCGCTAGAATCCCCGAAAGAAATAATTAAAACTATTCCTACTTTAGAAGTAGAAGATAAATTAGGAGTGGTGGTAAAAACTGGTGTTACATCTTTTTCATCATTAAATGATGTCAGTCACGCTTTTGATATAAAGAACTATTCCATGCTTTCCAATAACAGTGACCCCGCTCAAGTCATTGAACAAAAACTATTAGTGATTCCTGTCTATTTCTCTGATAGTAGTGTGAACAATAATCAAGAATTGCAAACTAAAAAGAAAACATTAATCGAAAATGCCTTTTTTGGCGATCCAAGTGTCACTTCCTATCAATCTGTCGCCTCTTACTATAATCAGTCCTCATACGGCCATTTACGCCTAAAAGGCGAGGTTTTAGACTGGTCAAAGATTGATTACACTGGTCAACAAGCCGCCTCAATAGCTAAAAGTAAACCAGAAGATTTCACCGATAATGTGGTTTATAACGTTATTAACGCTTTAAGTGAAGAAAAGATTAACGAATATATTTCTAATGAAAGCGGTGTGATTGATAGTGTTTTTATCGTTTATGACTATCCTTATGTGAAAGAACACGCTGATAATACGTTGTTATGGGCATTTACATCCCATTATCAAAAGTCCTCACCTCTTCCAGTCTCGGTCTATTCTTGGGCGTCATTTGATTTTTTGGGTGAGAACGTTTTAACTGACTATAAAGTTGATGCAACGACATATATTCATGAAACTGGCCATTTGTTAGGTCTATTAGACTACTATTCCGATAATGGAAATACTTCATATCAACCAACGGGATTTATGGATATGATGGACTACAATCTCGGAGACCATTCACCAGTTAGTAAATATTTACTAAATTGGACTTCCCCACAAGTTTTAGATATGGGTGATGATAATCAAAAATCTATCACCTTAAAATCATTCACCGATAGTGGAGATTTTATTTTAATTCCACGAGGTAGTTATAACGGCACTCCATACGATAGATATCTATTAGTGTCATTCTTTACCCCAGCTGGATTAAACGATATGAGCAATTATCCAAGCTATGTTTATAACGATAAAGAGGGTAATCAACAAGTATTTACATATCCAAATCAATATGGCGTTTTAGTACACGAAATCGATGCAAGACTGGCATATTTTAAGTCAGATGTGATTAGAAATGTCACTCCGACATGCACAGTCGATCAAACTCCTCCAGCGGGTAATTATGTTATCAATTTTTATCGTGATAACAATGTTAGCAACGCGAACGATGAACCATTCTGTCACCTCTTAGAAAGTAGTGGTCTTAATACTTTTAAAGATGGTATGGGCGCGTCTAATAAAACCTTATTTAAATATGGTGCGACCTTTGGAATCGATACTTTTAAAGAACTATCTAGTGAAATTGGGGTGACCTTTAAGGTTAGTAAGCTTACTCTTAATGAAACAGTAGTTACTTTTAGTAAAATCTAAAATCAAATAAAAATCTGAAAAAAATAATCCCTTTTTAAAGGGATTTTTATATTTGTGCGGAACTTTTTTCTAAAAAACGCGAATAGATTATGAGGGGATTTTTCTGGAATATTATACCCGTTTGACATATACACGCTAAGGAGGTATATTAATGATAGTTAGTTTTAAAGATAAGGAAACTGAAAAAGTATTTAATCAGTCTTTTTCCACTAAATTACCAGCCGATATTCAAAAAAGAGCCTTTTTTAAATTATTGTCTATCCACCGGTGTAACAAAATTACAGATTTATCAGTTAATAATGGAAATCGATTGGAATCTTTATCTGGTAATAGGGAAGGAACATATTCAATAAGAATTAACAAACAATGGAGAATATGTTTTATCCCAATAGACAACTGGTCTAATTTTATTGAAGTAGGAATTGAAGAATATCACTAGGAGGAAATAGCAATGGAAGAAAGAATACCAACACCAAAAATGTCAGAGTTTTTAATAGAAGAATTTATGAAACCACTTCATCTATCTGCATATAAATTGGCAAAAGGAATAGGGGTTCCTGTTTCCCGCATTCAAGACATCTTGCATGATAGAAGAAAAGTAACAGTGGATACATCTGTCCGTTTAGCAAGGTATTTTGGGATGTCTGATCTTTTCTTTTATAACATTCAAACGGATTTGGATCTTAGAGAACTAAAAGAAAAAATGTGGGATGAAATAGAAAAAATCAAACCTTTGCAAAGAGATAATACTTCTCTATGAGATACAACCTAACCAGGCGTATCAAAAATAATTAAAAAAAATATAATTTTTCCCTTGCAACTTATTTTTATTTTCCATATTATATATGAGCGTGTTCAAAGACCGGTTTAAGGTCATTTTTAATGAAAAGACCTTGATACACCCGGTACTGTGAACACATGAAATTGTTAAGAAAAGGAGCAAGTATATATGCCAACAATTAACCAATTAGTTCGTTCTGGCCGTCAAAACAAGACATGGAAATCCAAAGCTCCAGCACTTGGTCAAAGATTCAACTCTTTAAAGAAAAAAGAAACCAACCAAGCCGCTAGCCAAAAACGTGGTGTTTGCACCCGTGTTGGTACCATGACTCCTAAGAAACCTAACTCTGCGTTACGTAAATACGCTCGTGTTAGATTATCAAACGGTTATGAAGTTACCGCCTATATCGGTGGTGAAGGACACAACTTACAAGAACACAGCACCGTCATGATTCGTGGTGGCCGTGTGAAAGATTTACCAGGTGTTAGATACCACATCGTTCGTGGAACACTTGACTGTGCAGGTATTGAGAAGAGACGTCAAGGTCGTTCTTTATACGGCACAAAGAAGCCAAAGGGCAATGACTAAGGGAGGAGGATATCATTATGCGTAAAGGAAATCCTGTAAAACGTGATGTGTTACCAGATCCAATTTACAATTCAAAATTAGTAACACGTTTAATTAACAAGATTATGCTTGATGGTAAAAAGGGAACCGCTCAAAACATTCTCTATTCCGCCTTCAAGAAAATCGAAGCCAAAACTGGAAAACCAGCCATGGATGTCTTCGCAACAGCGTTGAACAACATCATGCCTGAAGTTGAACTTAAAATGAAGAGAATGGGTGGCGCTAACTACCAAGTTCCAACTGAAGTTTCTCCAGAAAGAAAAGTCACATTAGGTTTGAGATGGTTAGTTAACTACTCACGCTTAAGAAATGAAAAAACCATGGAAGATCGTCTCGCTAACGAAATTATCGATGCCGCTAACGGCACTGGTGCTTCCGTTAAGAAGAGAGAAGATACCCATAAGATGGCAGAAGCTAACAAAGCTTACGCACATTATCGTTGGTAATGGTGGAGGCAATATAATATGGCAAATCGTGAATTTGACTTAGCTCATACCCGAAATATTGGGATTATGGCCCATATTGATGCCGGCAAAACTACTACCACTGAAAGAATTCTTTATTTCACTGGGAAAATCCACAAAATTGGCGAAACCCACGAAGGTAGCGCGACAATGGACTGGATGGCCCAAGAACAAGAAAGAGGTATTACAATTACCTCAGCGGCTACCACCGCTATGTGGAAAGGTAACCGTATCAATATTATCGACACTCCTGGGCACGTCGACTTCACTGTTGAAGTAGAACGTTCTCTCCGTGTTCTCGATGGCGCTGTCACTGTCTTAGATGGCAAAAACGGCGTTGAACCACAAACTGAAACAGTTTGGAGACAAGGAAGCAAATATGGAGTTCCAAGAATCGTCTTTGTTAACAAATTAGACGCTATTGGTGCTGACTTCGAAATGTGTGTTCGTTCCTTACATGAAAGATTAGGCGCGAATGCCGCCGCAGTCCAATATCCAATTGGTATTGAATCCTCTTTAAGAGGATGTGTTGACATCATTGAACAAAAAGCCTATATCTATAGTTCTGATGTTCATGACGATCCACAAGAAATTGCTATCCCAGCTGACTTAACCGAAAAGGTCGCTGAATTAAGACAAATCTTGTTTGAATCTCTATCAAATTATGATGAAGAAATCTTAATGACTGTCCTTGAAGGAAAGGAACCAACCGTTGAAAAGACTAAAGAAGTTATTCGTAAAGCTGTTTTAACTGGTGAGTTCCACCCAGTCTTCTGTGGTTCTGCTTACAAGAATAAGAATATCCAAATGCTCTTAGATGGTGTTGTGGATTACTTACCAAGCCCACTTGATATTCCACCTGCAAAAGGTGAAAACGCCAAAGGCGAAGCCACTACTTGTAAAGCAGACGAAAATGCTCCATTAGCGGCATTAGCCTTTAAAATCGCTACAGACCCATTCATTGGTAGATTAGCCTATGTTCGTGTCTATAGTGGTGTGCTTAAATCAGGTAGTTATGTCTTAAACTCTACTAAAGGAGTGAAAGAAAGAATCGCTCGTGTTGTCTTAATGCACTCTAATCACCGTCAAGAAGTGGAAGAACTCCACGCTGGTGATATCGGAGCGGTCGTCGGTTTAAAGAACACAATCACTGGTGACACTCTCTGTGATGAGAAAAATGAAATCATCTTAGAGAGAATGGAATTCCCGGATCCAGTTATTGAAGAAGCTGTGGAACCTAAGACCAAAGCTGACCAAGAAAAGATGAACATTGCTTTAGCAAAACTTGCTGAAGAAGACCCAACATTCAGAGTGAGAACTAATCCTGATACCGGCCAAACTTTAATTGCTGGTGTTGGTGAATTACATTTAGACATCATTGTCGATAGAATGAGAAGAGAATTCAACGTTCAAGTCAACGTTGGCGCTCCTCAAGTTGAATATAAAGAAACAATTAAAGGTACCGCAGATTGTGAAGGTAAATATATCAAACAATCCGGTGGTAGAGGCCAATATGGTCACGTCTGGGTGAAATTTGAACCTAACCCAGGCAAAGGATTTGAATTCGTTGATGCAGTCGTCGGCGGAACAGTTCCAAGAGAATACATTAAGCCAACATGTGATGGCTTAGTGGATGCCTTGAAGAGAGGCTTAGTCGCTGGCTTTGAAGCGATTGATATAAAAGCTACATTATTCGATGGTAGCAGCCACGAAGTCGACTCCAGCGAAGCTGCTTACAAAATTGCTGCCTCTTTAGCCCTTAAAGAAGCGGCCAAGAAATGTAATCCAGTGATTCTTGAACCAATCATGAAGATTGAAGTCACTGTCCCAGAACAATATTATGGTGATGTCCTTGGTGACATCTCCCGTAGAAGAGGACAAATGACTGGCGAATCTCAAAGAGCAAACGCCAAAATCATTGAAGCAGAAGTCCCATTATCCGAGATGTTCGGATATGTGACAGACTTACGTTCTATGACCCAAGGTCGTGGTAACTACGTTATGCAATTTGATCACTATGGTGAATGTCCAAAATACGTTCAAGATGAAATTATCAAAAAAACTGGCGGGGTATCCGCTAACTAATTGTTGTCTAATACGATAAATTCGTATTGCACATAAAAATTAAATGCTATATTATGAATTCGTTGCAATCTAAATAAACGAAAGAAAGGAGATTTCAATACTATGGCAAAAGAAAAATTTGACAGAAGTTTGGAACACGTTAACATTGGTACAATCGGTCACGTCGACCACGGCAAAACCACATTAACAGCCGCCATCACATCTGTCCTCGCGAAGAAAGGTGGAGCAGTTGCTACAAGTTATGCTCAAATCGACTCCGCACCAGAAGAAAAGGCTCGTGGTATCACAATTAACACAGCCCACATCGAGTACAAAACCGCAACAAGACACTACGCACACGTTGACTGCCCAGGGCACGCTGACTATGTTAAAAACATGATTACAGGTGCTGCTCAAATGGACGGCGCTATCTTAGTCGTTGCAGGTACAGACGGCGTTATGCCACAAACACGTGAACACATCTTACTTGCTCGTCAAGTTGGTGTTCCATATGTTGTTGTCTTTATCAATAAGACTGACTTAGTCGATGATCCAGAATTATTAGACTTAGTCGAAATGGATGTTCGTGACTTACTCAACTCCTACGGATTCCCAGGTGATGATGTCCCAGTTATCCGTGGTTCCGCTAGAAAAGCCCTTGATGGTGATCCAGCAGAAGAAGCTCACGTTATGGAATTAATGGATGCTTGCGATAGCTACGTCCCAGCTCCAGCACGTGAAACAGACAAACCATTCTTACTCGCTATCGAAGACGTTATGACAATTTCCGGTCGTGGTACAGTCGTTACAGGCCGTGTCGAACGTGGTACAGCAAAATTAGGTGACCAAGTCGAAATCGTTGGTATCCGTGAAACTCAAACATCAGTTATTACTGGTCTTGAATCCTTCCGTAAAACCTGTGACTTCGTCCAAGCTGGTGACAACGTTGGTGTCCTTTTAAGAGGTATCAACCGTGATCAAGTCCAACGTGGTCAAGTCTTAGCAAAACCAGGTTCCGTCACACCACACAGCAAATTCAAAGCACAAGTTTACGTCTTAACCAAAGAAGAAGGTGGCCGTCATACTCACTTCTTAAGTAACTACAGACCACAATTCTACTTCCGTACAACAGACGTCACAGGTGTTATTACACTTCCTGCTGGTGTCGAAATGGTTATGCCAGGCGACAACGTCGAATTAAGCATTGAATTAATTCACCCAATCGCTATGGAAAAAGGTACCAAATTCTCCATCCGTGAAGGTGGTAGAACAGTCGGTGCCGGTACCGTTGGCGAAATCATTAAATAATTTAAAAATTATTTGCAAATTAAGGGGCTGTTAAGAAATTAAAATCTTAACACCCTTTTCTTTTGGTAAACAACTATGTTGTTAAGAAATTATTTATTTGCTCTTTTATATGATTTTCTTAGCGTTTCATTTTTACCTTTTCTTGGCTTTTTATTCAAAATTTTCTCAATATTTAT
>CAJOLV010000030.1 GCA_905235515.1 uncultured Bacilli bacterium
TGATTATCCAGAATTAGTTGATGGAGTAAACAAAATCAAAATGCATATAGTTAATCGCTCCTTCTCCATGAATAGCACCGCGATATATGCCGCCAAAGTGATGCTTTTATCTGCAGGTCTAATTAAAGATGTTGACGTCTTTAATCTTGAGATAGAAAACAAAGTTCCACTAAAAGAGGCGCCATATAATCAAATTAACTTCATTTTGAAGAACAAAGAACAAGATGCTTATAACATCGCTGTTACCGCTATAGAAATATTAAATTCATAACCAAAAGCGTATCATTTTAAGTAAGAGGTGCACCAAATTCGGAGCGACTTTTTTCAGAAAATACCAAGCGAATTTCGTTATATATTTTGGAAAATACCAAGCGAGCAATGCAAGAGGTTATATTCCCGCCTACAAAGGTTGTAAAGAGATATGTTTCCAACGACAACGGTATCAAAAAAAGATATGTTTCCTATTACAACGTAATGTATAAAAAGTACCTAAAATTCGGTAATAAAATAAACAATAATTAAAACTTATAATATAACTTATTATATTAAGTATAGCTTGTGTTACATAGAGTATATATAGAGTACATATGCATTGCACGGAAAATATGAGAGACTCGACATCATTTTTTATAGGGTTGCACGGGGTGAATGGCTTACCTTTTGCCGTTGCACGGGGTAAATTGCTTATCTTTTTGATTCGCTTTTAGTTATAAAATAACTAACTAACTTGGTTTAGCAATTCACCAGTGACAACCCTCTTATTTAGCTATTTTAAGTATTGGAATCGAGCCAAAAAAATCAAAAAGTGGTTGTTTCCGATATTATTAATTATGGTCTTAAACAACCTAGTGGCACAATATAAACGTCATTTTCGTCCTTAATCGCAACGTTTGTTCCAGTAATAACCATTAGAAATACTGGCTTTGGATGTTCCTTGCTATCAATATCAGCCGCAAGTTCGACAAGTTTTTTTGAAGCGTTTTTAATTTCTTCCTCATCGCCTAATTTAACTTCAACTAGTGCCCATGATCCGTCTTTGAAAACAATAACTGCGTCAGCTTCTCGCTCTGCCTTGTCTCTATAATGAAATAGTTCAGCATCGATGGTGTCACAATAAATTCTTAAATCTCTAATCGCTAAAGATTCAAATAGTAACCCAAAAGTTCTCATATCAGAAAACATACTTTCTGGAGAGATACCAAGAGCAGCAGTAGCAATCGACGGATCAACAAAATGTCTTGTATTCTTTTCTCTTATTGCAGTTTTACTTCTTAAATTTGGATTCCAAGCATCTAGTTCTTCAACTACATAAAGACGCTGTAATGCCAATAAAAATTTAGAAAATGTATCTTTATCAATCTCATCACCATTTTCTTTAATGTCTGCTTTTATTGATTCATTAGATGCTTGTGTAGAAACGTTTCTAGCATAGGCTCTTAATACTCTTCTAGCTCTTTGTGGATCTTTGCGGAGTGGAACATCTTTTAAAGAAAATAAATCCTCTTCAGTCAAGCCGTTGTAAAATGTTTTAACTTGCTGAAGAGCTACATCTTTATCGTCATCTATCGCAAGTGGCCAACCACCTCTGCAAATCAAATATGAATAATCCGATATTGTTTTTTGGCAAATAGCCGAATCGAATAGGCCGTTTTCTAATGCAGAAATTGAGATATTTCCGGTGCTATCTCCGCTTTCATATAAAGAGAGCGGCCTCATTGTTTTTTTAATAATTCTCCCGGTGCCTGTATGTTTTTCGTTTTCTTCGCCAGCCAAAGAATTCATGGTTGTATTGTCAGTAACGCTACCAGTTAAGATGTATTGGCCAAAACCACCGTTTTCATCAACTGCTTCTTTAATAGAATTCCATATGAATGAAATTATTTGCCATTCATCAATTAGAATAGGCCTATCACCGCTATTCAATAGTACATCCGGCGCTTTCTTTGCGAGTTCAACATATTGATCTCTTGTTTTTTTCTTCATCAAATCAATAACTGTTTTAGCATGCCTTTTTGCTGTTCTAGATTTGCCACACCATTTTGGACCAACAATTTGTATTGCACCAACTGTTTTTAAGTAAAATTCAATTTCTTCGTCAAATAAACGATTAATATATTCTTTCTCCATAGAAACACCTCATCAAAATGATACATCATAAAAAATAAAACCGCAAGTTTGGCTTTGGCGAAGATTAAACCGCAAAAATGGCAAGAAAATATTCCCTATTTCTTCGCTGATACCCCCACTTAATGAAGGATATGTTACCAATTACAACGGTCGGCAATTTAAAACATCAAATTCTGAATGACTTTTTTACATATTTTCGGAAAAATCCAAGCGAGCAATGCAAAACGCTATGTTCCCGCCTACAAACGTTATAAAGAGATATGTTTTCAACGACAACGGTATCAAAAAAAGATATGTGTCCTATTACAACCCTATAGAAAAATTAAGTCTTTTTTAAGGTAAAAATATATCGATTTATTCTTATAGAATAAGGGTGGGGACCGCTGGCCCCGGGGTATATGCTTTGCACGACAAAACGGATTACCTTTTAGAGGGTTGCACGTGCCAAATTGCTTACCTTTTAGGCGTTGTCACAAATTATTGCTTATCTTTTTTATTCACTTTTAGTTATAAAATAACTAACTAGCTTGGTTTAGCAATTCACCAGTGACAACCCTCTTATTTAGCTATTTTAAGTATTGGAATTGATCCAAAAAAGTGGTTGTTCCACAAATGGTTATAATCCAATCATATAAATAGGAAAATACCAATTATCTTCGTTTATAGGAAACAGATCTTCCCTGGAATCAATTAAAAGTCCTTTTGAAACTTTTTTTCCATATTTTTCTAAGAAATTAAAATTAAATGATTTGCTTACTGGATTGATACCTTTTTTAATCTCTATTGGATAAATACGTTCTGGTCCTTCAATGATCAAATCAGCCTCTTTTTTATCTTTATCTCGGTAATAGTAGAAAGAATGTCTATAATCTTCTCCAGCATTCATATAGCTTTTAACAATCTCACTGATGACATATGTTTCATAAAATGCTCCATTCATGACACCTTTTTCTAACATATCGGCATTAGGCCATTTGCATAAATAAGCGCATAGACCAGTATCTAAGAAATAAAATTTCTCCATTTTAGTCACTCTATCAGATAAATTTCTAGCATATGGTTCTAATGTAATAGCAATTCCGGAGGTGACGAGTATGGATATCCAGCTTTTTACAGTTCTAGCGTCAATACCGACACTTCTTGCTATATCGTCATAATTGATTTGTTGAGCGGTTCTTAAAGCCATATAATCCAAAAATCTTAAGAAATCTCTTTCTTTATCAACTGAAATGAGTTTCATAATATCTTTTTCCATATATGTTTTGATATAAGATTTAAAGAATGTGGTTCTATCTAATTTCTTATCAATGTATTCAGGCATGCCACCTTTAAATATCTTTTCAAATATTTCTTTTCTCGTTTTATATATTTTTTTAGGATTGATTGCATTATATTTATCTCTAACTGCATCTAAATCTGGGTTAAAAATACTCCCTTCCATTTTTTCAATTTCGTTATTTGCTAAAGAAGACATAGTTAGAATTGCCGCTCTACCAGCAAGTGATTCTGCAACTGCTTTTTGTAATTCAAATTGGTTAGATCCAGTAAGAATATACATTAAAGGGACATTTCTATTCTCTTTAAGACAAATCTTTTTTTCGTCATCAATTTTTATCTTTATTTGTTCTAATAAAGGCGTTCCTTTTTGTATCTCATCGATAATAACAGGCCAAGGATGAGTTTCTAAAAATAATTTAGGATTATCATTCGCTAACGCTCTTTCGTTTAAATCATCTAAAGTAACGCTGGGGATATCTTCGCCAAAAATATGATCCACCACTGTAGATTTGCCAACTTGTCTTGCTCCATATATCGCAATAGCGGCATATTCGTTTTTGATGGAATTAATTTTCTTTTCAATAGTTCTAGAATAATACATAAAATCACCTCTTCATTAGAATACAGGAAAACTTCGACTATTTCAACAATGCATTGTACTTTTAGTCGAAAACAACATTTATTAAATTGTTGTAATAGATATGTTCCCGTCTACAAAGGTTGTAAAGAGATATGTTTCCAATGACAACGGTATCAAAAAAAGATATGTTTCCTATTTCAACGTAATGTATAAAAAGTACCTAAAATTCGGTAATAAAATAAACAATAATTAAAACTTATAATATAACTTGTTATATTAAGTATAGCTTGTGTTACATAGAATATATATAGAGTATATATGCATTGCACGGAAAATACGAGAAACTCGGCATCATTTTTTATAGGGTTGCACGGGGTGAATGGCTTACCTTTTGCCGTTGCACGGGGTGAATGGATAGTCTTTTATACCAAAACACAAATGATATGGCTACTTCACTATTTGTTGATTAATTTAGTTCCTTCGTCCGTGATGAATATCTTGCCGGATGAGACTACTACATATTTTTTTGCTTCCAATCTCGACACAGAGTTATTAATGGAATTCTTTGTTATGGTAGCTTCTACGCCTTTAATTTGTGCAAGCTTTTTGAAAAGCTCCTGTTTGGAAAAAGAACCACTGTTATTTTTGACGAAGAATAACACAAGAGAATCAATTACTCTTTCTCGCTCATTTTTGCGAATAGTTTTAATACCACTAGACTCATGGTTGTTAGCAATAAGGATTTCTTTTACTTGTGCTCCGGTTTCATCACTATCTTCTTGTCGAGCAGTAACAATAAATGTTCTTTTAATTCTGGTTCCGCTGCAAACAGGACACTGATATAGCTGCCTGTCTTTAAAATGATCCGGGCGAGTAGACCACTCATGGCCACAAACATTGCAATGGTAATCCGCTTTTTCTGTAGATCCTCTATAAGCGGTGCAAGAAACATTTCCGTTTGTTTCTGATGTTACTTTTTCTATATATTTATTATCACGGATTTTTGTCTTTTCTTCTTCGCTCAACGCAACTTTTAAAACTTTAGGTTTTGGTTCTCGAACTATTTTTACTTTAGGCTTAACTTCAACTATAGGCTTTGGCATAGAATCAGGATCTATAATTCCAGAAACTATTAGCCTTCCGTTTTCTTCAGAAGCATCAGCAACAATCGCATCATTCCATAATCTCACGACGTTGTATTTTGTTGTGAATTGTAAGCCCTTTAAAATTCTTGAAATCTTATACATTTCAGTGCTTCCCACATATGTCTTATGTTTTGACACCGGGAGATTGCTTTCTCTTGCAACTAATGCATTACCTGTGTCACCTTTTTGTTCAATAAGCCTTTGATAATTTTGATATATCCTTGGACATTGATATTTTAAAAGGCTTGGCAAATTGTCATAGACATATTTATCTACCATTGAGTAAGCAAAATAAGGGGTGACGGTGCCATCTAAAGGATTTAAGTAAAGGTGATTATAGAAGTCGATATCGACAATACTTCCATGTATTGTTCCATCAGCACCAATCTTTTTGAGTTCTGAAGAAATTTGCTTTTGATATACATCGAATTTTGACAAAAACAGTCTCACCGATTTTGAGTATTTGACTAAATTATCATAAAAGTATTCAAGAGAATGATTGCCTGTTCTTTTAATAGAGCCACCGTTCAATATCAACATATTCCCTTTTGGCGTTTGCATAAGAAACATGTAGGCACCCTCTCTTTTAATCATGAACAACTTTTCGTATTGCCTGTTAAAAGTTAATCCCTCGCCAACACCACGATAAAAATTCTCATAATCTTCTTTAGTTATCTCATAGATGCCATCTTTATAATCTTCAAACCAATCAAAATCAAAATTAATCGCAACTTGTTTTAGTGACAATCTTCTTCCTCGATATCCAACCTGATTGTCGGCGTATATTCTTTTCTTTCCATCATCGTAAAAGTAATTTCTGTGGCTGTGGCCATTCACATAAACAACGCCTTCTTTGGCATGCATGTCGACTCCACCCCAATCTTTCATAGGCATATGAGTAAATACAATCAAATTTCTATTTTGGAGAGATTTAGTCACTTTTTCATACAATGTAAGGAATTTGGTACTCTCATTTTTTTCGTCTTCTCTATCTAAAACATCTTCATATATGCCATCATTCGCGTTGAACTCTTCGCTCATTCCAGCAAAGCCAATTCCTCCAAAAATAATTACCTTTGCAGCTCTTGTTTTTGCTCTAATTTCATCTGGAGGCAAGCTAAACAATTCATCTTCACTTATCTCTTTCCAATTATATTCTGAAAAATAAAATACGTTGTTTTGAATCAAATGCATCCTGCCATAACCTTTTTGTTCAAAAACTTCTTTATATTTTTTAATAATTGTAGAAAGGTCTTCGCCATTCATTCCCCACAACTCATGGTTCCCGAGAGTAAAGAAGAAATCTCCTCTTTTTCTAAATGATGAAAGATTAGCAACAAACGTTTTAAATACTTCAAAGTCGCTTGAAGTGTCGCCACCAATTAGATTTATACCAGTTGCTTGTTCTCCAATAGTTTTGGCTATCGTTTTAATAACAAAATTAACATCTTCTGACGTTTTACATTTGTATGCATCAAACCTATGTAAAAGATGAATATCGGTAATATAAGAAACTCTTCCAGAATAATCGTCATCATCTGGATGTTCCATTAATAAATTTTCAACTGTTTCAAGTTCGTATTTATCGGTTTCTTCAAAGTCTTTTGTTTTAAATCTATCTTTTGGTATCAATTTAATAGGCAAGCCAAGCTTTTCTGCTATTTCGCTTCTTACTTTAATTCCGGTTAAGTTTAATCCTGAAAGAGTACCAATATTCTCAATTCCATCACAAAGTAATAAATCTGATTCAGAAAGATTGCCTTTCAAGAAGTGAATATAATCAAAAAATCTTTTAAAAGTGTGTTCTTTACAAAGTATTTCTAAATCATCGCAGTCAAACCATCTTTGTTTTACGATAAACCCATCGTCTGTATATTTCTTTTTCACCTCATAAGTTTCATATTCTTTTGATAACGGGAGTTTGGTTTCAGAATCGGTTTTATACTTCAAAACATCTTTTCTTTCTACTGGAGCTTTTGAAAGATCGGCGCCCGAAAGGTTTCCATCAGTATATTCAACGAACTCATCAAACGATCCAAAGTATTCTTGATTATCAACGGCATAGTTCTTGTTGTTATAGTATCTGTCTTTAACAAAATAAAGTTGCAGAGAAGAATCAAAGCCAAGTCTTCTATGTAGTTGGAAGGTGCCGCTATCATATCCTTCTAATTTATCTTTGAAATCTCTTATCCTTCTCTTCTGCGTACTATAAGAACACATGCCATCAAAATGTTCTACAACATATAAAGCGGCTTCTCTTCCATAAACCAAAAGTATTTTATCAAAAGGAAGGCCATCAAATGCATCGTATTTACACGCAAATTGAATAGCTGAATCTTTAACACCTTCTTTATTTCTTCTAAGCATGATTGAAAAGAAAATATGCTTCGAATCCCAAAAACTAAATTTTTTTGTAAACTGTTTATAGGATGTTTCTAAATCTTTGAGCGAACTTGGAACTTCATGTTTTTCAAGCCATTTAACCATGTTCAACGCTCGCTTTGAATTAATATCTTCATCTTCTTTTTTAAGAGCTTTCAACGATTCAAATGTATACTCATCAATAGTTTCTTTTATAAAAGAATCAAAATTTATAGATGAAATATTGATATTGTGATTTAATATTTCTTCATTTGAAAAGCAATACCCATAGAAGCAAGAATTCTGATATATGTCTCCACGAACACAATCGTAGAAATCTTGAAAAGAATCAAAAGATAGTTCTATTTCATCAATACCGAGGAACGATTCTTCCCTTGACTTATATTCAATAGCAAAAAACTTTTTTGATAAAATGTCGTACCATTTGTAACCAAACACTCTTATGTCCAAATGATTATTATTGATGTAATCAAGAACACTTCTTTGCTGATCGCGTTCTAATTCTAAAAACGGAACTTTGCATTTAACTTTCTTTTTAATAACCTCTAGTAGAGATAAGCTGTTTGCCATGTTGTTTCCTTTACTTAAACATAAAACTAAAATGGAAGTCTTATCGCATTATTTATCTTTAAGAATTCACCTTGTGATTCTTCTAACACTTTTATTCCACAAGATTTTAAATATTCGAATGTAGAATCAAAATATTTAGATACATTAAAAGCATCTGGAAAATCATTAGCCTTTGGAATATAGATGACCATGCCTTTTCTGGCTCTAGTTAAAAGAACGCGATAAGAATTAAGAATATGTTTCTTTTGAATGTCTGTACTTTCTACAAATCTTTTTGGTGTTAACATCTTTTGCTTGTGCCATTCACCATTAGAATAATACATATCCATATCCCATCCTAATAAAGACCAGTCTATTTCTAATCCTTGAATATTAAACTCAGAAGCAGAGAAGATTAATGAATTAGATGAATCCCTACCACTTTCATCATTCATCCAATTAGCAAAGTGCCAATTATCAATATTATCGAAACAATGGCTGTTTCTTCCCAATATCTTACTATTACTACTGCAGAGCTTCCCGCATCTTTCTTTTCTTCTGGTGTTAGATGATACGAATGTTTCTGCTAATTTGAGATTTCTAGTAATACAAATTGGATAATTATCGAATTTTGCTAAAGCTTCTTTAGCTTTTTCTGGTTCGTTATGAAGAAGAGCTTCTGCAAATTCAGAAAGATTCTTAGCTCTTGGGGTTCTAATACATGTTTTAAGATATAACCCAGAATCTTCTTGAACTCTTGGACAATTTTTAATCGAATCAATATATGCATCGAGATTATCAGCTTTTTGTTCAAATATTTCTTTAGACAACCTAATTTCCCATTCGGTATGTTTTTCCAATAATGATTTAAACCAGACACTTAAACCATCTTCACCGTTATGAATATCTTGTCCAAGGCCAACTAGAGCAACAATAACGCCCCATTCCTTGTCATCGAATGTGTTAAGCAATAAATCGGCCTCAGATAGTCCAAAAAATGATTTATCGGCACCCTTTTTAGTAAGCCACTTCTCTAATTGCTCGTTATCCCATACTCTTTGGGCTTCGTCAAATATTAATACATTCTCTTCAATTGTTTTCTTTTTAACAGAAATAATATCTTGTTTAAATGCATGAAGATCTTGAATAAAAACTTTGACATCATTAATAGCTCTCCATTTGCTTTGATATTTTTCTGGATTTCTAGCATAAGCATCTCTGCCTAATGCATCAGTTAAAACATTAATAAGTGGACCATTGCCAGAAAAGAACACTGCTTCTGGTATATCACCATTGCTTTCGTTTCTTGTTTTGCCTGCTAAATCTAGGCCAACAAGAGTTTTGCCGGCTCCAGGAACACCACTAACAAAGCAAATGATTTTT
>CAJOLV010000031.1 GCA_905235515.1 uncultured Bacilli bacterium
TCTTCATGTATTTTCATCAATTTAGCTAATATTCTAGGCAAAACCAGAAAGGTCATGGGTTGGGGTAATTATGAAATTAATTTCATGCGTTTCGCATAACATATGGCGGTTTATTATTGAATAATGAGAGCTTTTATCATAAGATAATGAAGTCAAGACAATTGCGGCGATTATTTCTCACTGGTAGTAAATTAAACCGATGAACAATAATTCTTGATAACTTGTTATAATCTCACAAGTAGTATTATGACAAGAAGCCGTTTTTGCGGCTTTTTCTTTTTAATTAGAGACATTTTATGGATTATCTAATTGATTTTACTTCGTTACCAGAAAGCAAATTTCTCAGAGGTGGTTTTTATGTTTGATAGATTTGAATTTGATAAAAAGAGTATTGATGAACAATATCGTCAACTAAATTCTTTACAAAAAAGATTATATGAGGCAATTGATTCTCATAAAACAATAAGAGAAAAGCCTATTTTTATACCTCCTTCAAAAGAAGAAATTGAAGAATTTGAAAAGATAGGAATTCCTTTTGAAGGGAGAGACGCTGTGGAAGTTGAAGAAGAATTAATGAAATATGTTTTCACTAAACAAGCATTAGTTCAACATCCAAGATTCTTCTCTTTTGTGGCGTCTGCTGTTTCACCATATTCTCTTGCTGGTTCAATTCTAACTGATATTTATAACCCTAACGCTGGCTCTTTTATTCTTTCTCCATGCGCTGGCATCATTGAAGAAAAGATGTGTAAGTGGCTCGCTTCCTATGCTGGTTATCCAGAAGAAACATCTGGAGGTGTATTCCTTTCTGGCGGTTCAATTTCTACTTTATCCGCTATTATTGCCGGTCGGATTAATAAATTAGATGAATTTGATATTCCTAAAGGTGTTGCCTATTTATCTGATCAAGCTCATAGTTCAGTTAGAAAAGCCTTAAAGATGCTTGGTTTTAGAAAAGATCAAGTCGTTATTTTACCAACTAATCAAGATTTCAAAATGGATGTGAAATTGTTAGAGGACGCCATTATCAAAGATAAAAAAGAAGGAAAAATCCCGTTCCTTGTTGTCGCTACACTTGGAACCACTAATACTGGAACAATTGACCCATTATCCGATATTGGAGACATTGCTTCTAAATATAATTTATGGTTCCATGTCGATGGTGCTTTTGGAGCGTCTTCTTTAATTTCACCAATATATCGTAATCTTTCTAAAGGTATTGAAAAGAGTGATTCTTTAACTTGGGACGCTCATAAATGGTTAATGCAAACATATTCATGTTCAGCACTTTTAGTAAAAAATAAACAGACCTTACTCGATGCTTTTGTGGAGCATCCAGAATATTTAGAAGATGTTTCTTCTACCGATCATATTAATGGTTGGGATAAAGGACCGGAAATGAGTCGCCCACATCGAGCGATTAAATTATGGTTCACCGTTCAAGCTACGGGGGTCAAGTTATTAGAAGATTTGATCGACTATTCTTTTTATAATGCAAAAATAGTGGAACAAGAATTAGAAAAAAGAGATAATTGGGAAATCATCTCTAAACCGAGCTGTGGAACAATTAATTTTCGATATGCTCCTAAAGGTTTATCATTAGAACAACTTAATGAATTTAATGTTGATATCACTAAAAAGATTAATGAAGATGGCTATGCTTATATTGTTACAACAACTTTAAATGAAATGAAAACAATCCGTATGTGTATGATAAACGCTAATTCGACCGAAGAAGATATTATCAATACGATTGATATGCTCGATAAAATTGCCAAAGAATTATTGGCTCAATATTAAAATATCCGCATGCTTGGTCTAAAACTGGTAACGCACCTAAAAAACTTATAGTGGCTGGTTTTATAGTGAAGTCGCAAAAATTTTAAAATCCACGCTAGATTTTTTGGGTGAATATGTACCACAGTTTTTAATAAAAACACTTAAAATATTTTATTTTATTGTAATAAAGTTTTACAATTGTTTCGGTAAATTTATGTGGACTTTTTTTATCGCTGTAATTCTATTAATTGGTGGATACCTGATATATTCTCGCATTTCAGAAAAAGTTTTTGCGATTGATGATAGGAAAACACCAGCAATTAAAAACCCTGATGCAGTAGATATAACTCCTCTCCCTAAATGGAAAGCGTTTTTAATTGAATTATTAAATATCGCTGGAAATGGTCCAATTTTTGGCGCGATTAGTGGAGCCTTATTTGGACCAATTGTTTTCTTATGGATTGTTTTAGGATGTGTTTTAGGTGGAGCGGTTCACGATTATTTTTCAGGAATGATATCTTCAAGGAATAATGGTGATTCGATTGTCAAATTATCCCGTAAATATGTTGGTAAGGTCATGGAGATTGTTATGCGTATTTTCTCCGTTATCTTATTGCTACTTGTAACAGCGGTATTTGTTGTTTCTCCTTCTAGTTTACTAGAATCCCTTACAGGTGGCAAAGTTGTCGCTTGGATATGGATGATTATTATTTTGGTATATTATCTAGTTTCAACAATATTACCAATTCAAAAATTAATCGGTAAGTTATATCCAGTATTTGGTGTTGTTCTTATCGCTATGGGGTTGGCGGTCATTGGTGGAATTTTATTTCAACAAGATAAATATCCAATGTTAGAAATAATTGATCATTTTCAAGATTTATCTATTCAAAATGGTGACTTACCGTGGTGGCCATTTATGTTAACCACTGTTGCTTGTGGGGCGGTCAGTGGCTTTCACGCTACACAATCGCCAATGATTGCTAAATGCATTAAAAGCGAAAAAGAAGGTCGCCAAGTCTTTTATGGCGCGATGGTTGCCGAAGGAATTATCGCTTTAATTTGGGCAGCGGCAGCGATGGCGTTTTATCATGTTGATCAAGTAGAGGGTTGGAACCAATTAGCAATGGTGGGAGGAAGTTCAACTTCTGTCCAAAAGATTTCTTTCACTCTATTAGGGCCTATTGGCACTGTATTAGCAATTATCGGAGTAGTGATTTGTCCTATTACTAGTGGCGATACAGCGTTAAGAAGTTGCCGATTAATTATTGGAGAATGGCTACATATTGACCAGTCGAAAATTAAAAATCGTTTATTATTAACTTTGCCTCTATTTGCTTTAGTGATTGGGATTAGTATATGGAATTTCTTAGACCATGGTAATTTTAATTTGTTGTGGCGGTGGTTTGCCTGGAGCAATCAATTTTTAGCCGCTGCAACTTTATGGGTTGCAACATTCTATTTACTACGAACGCATAAAAACAATTATCTCTCTTTATTTACTGGTGTTCCCGCAGCAATTATGACTGCGGTTGTCCTCACCTATATAATAGGAGAACCTAATATTGCTTTAGGTCGATTCATTCCAATGTGGGTAGCGTATCTCATAGGTGGAATAATTACCGGATTATTATTCCTTTTCTATTTGTATTTAATGATTTTTAAATTCAAAAAAGTAGAAGAAGATGTTCTTGATAACGAATAAAAATCGATTAATTACTGTTAATCTATTTTACTTTTCACCTCTCCAATAATATCCACCCGCCACGATATTTTTTTCTAATGGCTTGGCCAATTATTTTACTTTGAATACCAGTAATTTTAAAAACTTCAGTAGTGGATTTAAATGTAGCGATGATTTTACCATTCAAACATAACCAGATAGAAGATGGATTTACTTTTACTTTTTTGGCCGCTTCTTTGAGTGAACAATAAGTTTCTACTATCAAGCCTTCGCCTAAGCGCATAACTTAGGAATAATGCAGGGATTTTTCATATACAAAAAATCATAAGAAAACACTTGACAACATAAGGGGTGCAATTAGATACAAATACAAGTTTTTCTACATAAAATTACTTTTTGTTAATTACAAGTAATTAAGTTAGCACTAAACACTTTTGAGTGCTTGCTTCTTCTTCCTCATCTTCTTAGAATAGTGATATGGAATGCGACTAAATACTATTTAGATAGATTCCGATGGTCAGGAGTCTTGGTTAAATAATTGGTCGGATTTCAACTAATTAGGGCGATAGTCCTTAGTAGTTGAATCGATGAACTTCTAATTGGATAAATTCTCCCTAATGTCAGTGGACTTTAGTATTAGTTTCATAGGGAAACAAATAGAATCACTAGAGAAGCTGACAAAATCTTTTGTTAATTAAGTAATTTGGAACGAGATAGGACTCCCAAATGAAAGATTAACTACATCAAAATTTATTCATCTTCACAAGTCTAAACAATCAAAACGGACTTGGAGGGCAAACGAAGGGAGAAAACGTATATGAATAAATTAATTAGAAAGGTCGTTGGCGTAACATTGGGATTGGCAATGGCCTTAGGAGTAGGTGTTGCTATTGGAACAAGGCCTGTTGATGTTAGATCAGCGTCTGCTGCTACAAGTGATGTTACAGCCGCAGTTAATATAGCTGATTATGCTACTGAACACGGTTGGACAGATAGTGGAGGCGGACCTTACAAATCAGTACAAATTGATTCGCATATTAGCGCAACATTAAGTACAACAGGTGGTAATTCCGGTAAGTATTATTCTGATTGGCGTTTATATCAAAGCGAAAGTGAAATTATCACCATTTCAACGAATAGTGGAACATTATCATCTATTACTTACACTTACACGAATTCCAATACTGGTGTTTTAGCGACAGTTTCTGGGCAAAGCGTTGCTGTTGCAAATAGAGTTAATAGTGATACAGCAAAAACTGTAAGCGGATCAAGTTATTCGCTGTATGTTGCCAATACGAGTGAAAAAACGAATGGTCAAGTACGTATTACTGCAATTTCGGTCACATATACTGTCCCAGTATCAACTTTTAGTGTCACATATAACAACAACCAAACTTATATGACCGCACAAGGCGCTGGAACTATTTCTGGTAGCGTTCCGACTGATAGTTCGTCATATGGAAGTGGCGCTTCTGTAACAGTTTTAGGAAACACTGGAAATTTAGCGTTGGCAAACCATTCATTTAATGGTTGGAATACCGAGCCAGACGGAAGTGGAACATCTAGAGCCGTAGGAAGCACATTCGCAATTAGTGCTAATACAACGCTTTATGCACAATGGCTAGATACAAGACAATATTACGACATCACAACTTCTAGCAATCACTTAAATTTAAGTGGTGATACTCATGTCCTCCAAGGTGAACCTGCAGAAGTGATTGTCAGTGCAGATGCAAAATGGTTAATTCCTGATGCAATTACCGTTAATGGAGAATCTTCAAGTAGTAATTGGGATTACGAAAATGGTGTGTTAACAATTTTAGAGGTAACGGAAAATATGGTTGTAGCTGGTACCGCAACCGCTGCTTCGATAGATTCGATTTCTGTTACAGTTGATTCTTCTGAACAATCATTTTATCTTGGTCATGATTTTACTCATTCAACAGCAGTTGTTACCGCTACATATAATGATGATCAAGCAACACAAGAAGATGTAACTAGTGGATGTACATGGTCTAATCCAGACATGAGATCAACTGGAAGTAAAACGGTTACTGTCACACATACGGCAAGTGGAAAAACTGCCTCATATCAGATTAGTGTTTCTGTTGTTGTCCCATCTGCTGGTGGACCTAGAAAAATCACAAATGCTTCCGAATTGACAATTAATTCGACTGTCTACCTTGTTTGTGAAAGTGCAAGTAAACAATTGAGTGGAATTAGTACAGCAAACACTAAATATGGAGAAGGTGCTGATTATACAACCACACCTTCATCTACTGTCTATCCTTTGACTGTTGAAGCAGGTTATTCAAGTGGAACATATTCGTTTAAGAATGGAAACAATTATTTATGTTGGACAAGTGGCAACTCATTGAACGTCAGCACGACAAAAGGTGATGATAACAAAACATCTTGGACTGTAACCTTCAATTCAAGTGGTAATGCTCTATTGGCAAATAAAAACGATTCTGCGAGAGAAATCTGGTGGAATACTAGCAGTCCTCGTTTTGCATGTTATACAGACAAAACAGAAGAGAGCACAGGATATGCGCCAATTCAACTTTATAAAAATTATCCTGCTGTTGTTGCGGAGCTTAAGTGGATTACTGCAGAAGTTAAATCCGGCACCTATTATCAAGGTAGCTCAGTCACCTCTTCTGATTTCACCGTTACTGCTCATTATGATGATGGAACAACTTCAACACCAACAACTGGTATTACTGTCACAAATGGTGAATTAAACAACATTGGTGAAAATGTGGTAACACTTACTTACGGTGGCAAATCTTGTACAGTTTCTGTTAACGCTATTGAACAAACTGCAACATTAACTGGTTTAGCGTGGGCTCAAGGCGAATATGATGTCGTTGATAATCACGGCATTGATTTCTCTGAATTAGGAGTTGTCACCGCTGAATACGATGATGGCGATTCTTATGCCACTAAATCTATCAA
>CAJOLV010000032.1 GCA_905235515.1 uncultured Bacilli bacterium
AAAGTCTGTTGCCTTACCGCTTGGCTACACCCCAACCTCGAAAGGTTAGTGGTGGGAGGGGGCAGATTCGAACTGCCGAACCCGAAGGAACAGATTTACAGTCTGCCGCGTTTAGCCTCTTCGCTACCCTCCCAGATATCTTAGCTGCGTATTGATGGTGGTGGATGCTGACGGGCTCGAACCGCCGACCCCCACCTTGTAAGGGTGATGCTCTCCCAGCTGAGCTAAGCATCCAGGATCACGCTTTGGAAATACGCGCTTAAATAATATACCACTAGACATATTATCAAGTCAACGAAAAAAGCGACCATTTTTTCAGTCGCTTTTTTAATCTCTTAAACTATGTTTAGTAGCCTTTTTTACCTAAGAGGTGGAACATATTTTTCTTATAGATTTCCACTCCAGGTTGATTAAACGGGTTAATCTCTAATAAATATGCACTCATCGCGCAAGCTCTCATAAAGAGGTAGAAGAGATGTCCCAATGCTTTGGCGTCTAATTTATCGATAGTGAATACATTACAAGGTACACCGCCATCTTTGGTGTGAGCAGCTAAAGTTCCTTCAAAAGCTTTTTGATTAACAAATGCTAAATCTTTTCCTTGTAAATAATTCAAACCATCTAAATCTTCGTCATCGTGAGGAATCTTCACATCTAATTGAGGATTGATAACGTTAAGAATGGTTTCAAACATAATCGGAGAACCATCTTGAATGAATTGTCCTAAACTGTGTAGATCTGTTGAGAATGTGACAGAAGCCGGGAATAAAGCTTTCTTTTCTTTTCCTTCTGATTCACCAAATAGTTGTTTTAACCATTCAGAGATTTGGCTCATTTGTGGTTCGTATGTGACATATAATTCAACCGGATAATTGTGGCGATACAAATAGTCACGTGTAATAGCGTATCTATAACAGATATTGTTTTTCAAATCATCATTATCATATAATTCTCTCGCTTCAGCCGCACCAGCAAGCATAGCTTGAATATCTATACCGGCACACGCTAATGGGAATAAACCAACCGCGGTTAATACAGAGAATCTACCACCGATATTTCCTGGTAAAACATATGTCGCGTATCCTTCTTTATTACAAAGTGTTTTTAATGCACCTTTTTCTTTATCAGTTGTGGCGTAAATGGCTTTTCTAGCGGCTTCTTTACCAACTTGAGATTCTAATAATTCTTTTAATAATCTAAAGGAAATGCTGGTTTCAGTAGTGGTGCCACTTTTAGAAATAACATTAATAGCGAATTTTTTACCTTTAAGGTAATTCAACACTTGAGCGACATAGTTTGGAGAAAATGTTTGACCCATAAAAATGATCTCCATTTTGTCTGGACTCTTTAAACCATTTAAAGCTTCTAATGCCGCTCTTGCACCGAGGTAGGAACCACCGATACCACAGACAACTAAAATATCAAAATTTTCTCTCACATATTTGGCGTCATTTAATATCTTATTTAATTCAGCTTTATCATAATCAATCGGCCAATCTACCCAACCAAGGAAGTCGTTACCAGCGCCAGTTTTATCATCAATCATTTTATTGATTCTGGTGACATCCTTTTGATAAGAACGAATAATTTCTTCATTAATTAAATTATTGAGTTGTAATTTCATCTCAGTTTTCTCCTTTCGCTTTCTTTAAGGTTTCTTCAATCCATTGAGGAAGATGCTCCTCTAAATCCTTGAAGCTATCTTTACTAATATTTGGAATATGTCTTTTCTCATTGGTGTGTGTGGAATAGCTTTCTTCTTCAGGAACTTTCTTTGAAGAAACACGCATAAAACCATTATGATTATCAATCGCTAAAACTTTAACTTTAAGTTCATCTCCGACAGTGCCAAATTTTTCAATGTCACGAATATAAGAATCAGAAATTTCTGAAATGTGTAATAATCCTTTTTCTCCATCGGAAAAAACTAAAAAGAGAGCATAAGGTTTGACGCTTTCCACTTTCCCAATTAATAATTCACCAATTTCGTGTTTCATATTTAAATAAATATCTTTCCCATTATAACGCGCGCAAAATAAAAAAGGTAGATTTTTGACTACCTTTTCTACAATTATTTATTTGCTAATAACTGTGTTTTTTTATCAATCTCATCATCGATTGCGACGCGATCAATAATTAATCTCACCATTTTCTCCATCTGACTACCAGAAGTGTAATCGGCTTTGCAATAGAATGAGCATCTTCCGTCAGTGTAGATTTGTCTCACTTTAGCAGGCTCCTCATCGTGAGCATAGACAGCAATAGAGTGGCCGCCATTTTTCTTCACTAATGTCATACAAGCAATATCAGTCATCCCATCACCCATATAGATAATATTGCGATATGGAATTCTTAATGTTGGGCTCTTAGCATTAACATCATTATCGTTAGTGGCATCGATAGCGCCTTTGGCGACTCTGAAGAAAAATTGTGTTTTTTGTGTATAGTTAATCGCTAATTTTGGCCACACAGGTACATCGTTTTCATAATAGAATTCGCAACCATAAGCCTTTTTGAATTCTGGATAAATTGAGCATCCTTCAACAATTTCTATTGTGCCGCTAGAAACTAGATAGTGTTCAACAATAACGCCTTTTGATGCACCATATTCATTAATACGTTTAAACCAAGTTGATACGCCAGGAAAAAATTGAATTTTCTTACCGCATTCTTGGAGATATTCTCTAGTGATTTCTACACCCTTTTCTTTGGCAATCTTAATCATCATATACATATAGGAAAGAATTCTTTCAACGCCTTGTTCTTCAGTGAACTTTCCCGTTTCGCCCCAAAATTGTTCTGGAGTCATTCCGAGATTAGGAATAAAAGAATAATTTTGCATATCAGTTGTCGATAGTGTTTTATCGAAATCATACATAATTGCCACAATTGGTTTTGCCATAAGAATTACCTCCAAAGAATAATATCATAAAACGATATTATTAGTCAATCAAATTCACTTGTTGAAGGTTAACAAACAACCGCTAACCTATTTAATTAGAGAATCTTATGATAAAATAATTGCATGCTTTTTTCAAATCTTTCAACCACTTGGAATATCGTTATCCTAATTATATTAGGATTGTTTGCTTTATATCTCATTGGCTATATTTTTGTCGCAACACTTGTTGGCTCCTATCGTAAGCAGATGAGAAAGGATAATCGTGGAATTCGTGTTGCGATGTCTACAAAGCTCGATATTTTAAGAAAATGTCAGGCTGTTATGGAAACAAATAAAATCAAAATGTCAGATGAATGTTATAAGAAATTGCGTTATTTAGACACCGAAGATTTCTTACAAGTTCAGACTGATGATTTTGATAGTGGTAGGGCAGATCTCAACTTTGTGGAAAATGAAATAAGAGGTTATGTCACCACTAAAAGAAAATTGTTAAAAAATGAAGAAACTGAAATTTTAAGGTTACTTTTACAGGATATTAATGAATCATTAAAGACTTCTATTGTTGCCTACAACAGTGATGTCTTAGGTTATAATTATTGGGTGAGATTTCCTCTTTATCGGTTTATTTTTATTATCTTTAAATGCAATCCCTACAAAACAATTAACTAACTCCCTATTCTTATTCTTGATAAGGGAGTTATTTTTTTATTACAATAAACAACGAACGAATTTAACGTTTTATAAAAGTTAAGGAGACAGTATGAAAACACCAGATTTAAAGTTCTCAGAATATCCATTTATTGTTCCAACTGAAAAAAGAATGTGCAACAAGTTGGAAAGTTTGGTTAACGAATTAAAAGAATGTGGCTCTGCTAGAACTGCATTGTTAGTGATCAAACACTTCAATAAATACATGGATGAATTAAGCACTCAAGGTTCCATCATCAGCGTTAGATATGCTTGTGATACAACCAAATTAGCGAACAAAAAGGCCCAAGAAAGATTAGATGAATTATCACCACTTATCGCTAATTATTACAACCAATTCATTAGAATTTTAGCTAAAGCCAAATATAGAAAAGAACTAGAAAACTATTTTGGTAAATATTATTTCAAGAAAATCGATAATTCATTAAAAGCATTTGATGAAAAAATCGTTCCAGAATTAATTAAACAAAATAAATTATCCACCAAATATGATGAAATCATGGGTAGCGCAGAAATCCCATTCCGCGGTGAAATTCTCAACTTATCTCAATTAGGTAAACATATGCAATCTATCGATAGAGATGAAAGAAGAGAAGCTGCCCAAGCGTTAGATAAATGGTTAGGTGATCACGATAAAGAAATTGGTGATATCTATTCTGAATTAGTTCTTTTAAGAGATGAAATGGCGAAAAAACTTGGTTTCAAAAACTTTATTGAACTCGGCTATTTAAATATGGGCAGAACTGACTATAACGCTAAGATGGTCAAAGGCTATCGTGAGCAAATCGCTACAGAAGTAGTGCCAGTTTGCCAAAAACTCTATAAGACCCAAATGAAATTAGTGGGTATCAAAGATCCAAAATTCTATGATTATGCTTTAAGCTTTGCTTCTGGTAATCCAAAGCCAGCAGGCGATAGCAAATTTATCTTAGATACCGCTAAAGATATGTATTCTAAGATGTCCTCAGAGACAAAAGAGTATTTTAACTTCATGATTTCCCATGAATTATTAGATTTAGAAACTCGTAAAGGCAAAGCGCCTGGTGGTTTCTGCACAACATTTAATGATTATAAGGCACCATTCATTTTCTCTAACTTCAATGGTACCTCCGCTGATGTCGATGTTTTAACTCATGAAGGTGGTCATGGCTTCCAAATGTACTTATGTACAGGAATCAAAATACCTGAATATCGTGAACCAACCATGGAAACAGCAGAAATCCACTCCATGAGTATGGAATTCTTCGCTTGGCCATATGCTGATAAATTCTTTGGCAAAGATGGTGATAAATATAGATATTCCCACTTAGTGGACGCTATTGAATTCTTACCATACGGTATTACCGTTGATGAATTCCAACATTGGGTTTATGAACATCCAACCGCCACTCATGATGAAAGATGTGAGAAATGGAGAGAAATTGAAAAACGTTATACCCCACATAAAAATTATGAAGGATGCCCAAATCTTGAAAATGGTAGATATTGGATGAGACAAGGACACATCTTTGGTTCCCCATTCTATTACATTGACTATACACTCGCCCAAGTGTGTGCGTTCCAATTCTTAATTGAAGATAGGAAGAACCACGAAAAAGCTTGGAAGAAATATGTCAAACTTTGTAAATGTGGTGGTAAGATGCCATTTGTTGAAAACCTTGAGCACAACCACATTAAGAATCCATTTGAAGAAGGAACAATCCATAATATTATGGGCAAACTCAATAAGATTCTTAAAGAATTCACGCCAGAAAAATATTAATAAAAATCATCAAAACAAAATAAAAGAAGTGCGATTTGCACTTCTTTTTACTAAATTTTGTCTCTACCAATCGAGGGATAACGCGATTGCATCAAAAGCGATTGCGATTGCGGCGAATGATAATGTGAGGAAGTATCCTGCTTTATAACTATCTAAGTAAGAATAGTATCCGTTATTAGCAGAATAGAAGACATAAATTAAGCCAACCAAGATTCCACCGACAAGGATCAACGCACCTGCAGAAATCAATACGATTTTCTCAGTTTGAGTGGAAGGTTGAATCATTGGTAATGCCATAACTCCCATCATTAAGGCTCCCACGAGAATGAACATATAGCCAACAAATGACGGCCATGCTCCTCCACTTAATCCATCGCCCCAGAATAATTGTTTTGCGGAAACGATGTAACCGCCAGCTAAGCTAGCGACGGGAACAAACATCATGAATACGGCTAATAGGCCAACACCTAAGCCGACCCACATGTAGAAGACACTAGATAGTTTTTTCATTCTAATTTCTCCTTAAAATGATTGCCTATATTTTATATAAAATAATATTTTTAGTAAAGATAATATGTGCGTGTGTAAAGAAAAGGTGTGAATTCTTAAAGTAAATTCCGTTTTATATCAAAAAGCTGATTTTAGTCTAATAAGTTATAATTAAATCTCCTGTAGGCAAAGGAGGTTTTATTTTA
>CAJOLV010000033.1 GCA_905235515.1 uncultured Bacilli bacterium
CATGCCTACTCCTTTCTTAGGAAGCATCACATTTATTATACTGAAAAGGTAAGAACAACTTATTTTTTCGAAGAGTTGCAATTAATTATTCAATTAACGCTTGGAATTTTTTTGATGACAACAATAAATAATTTATATAGAATAAAAGCAATGTGAAAACGATAGTTTTGTCGGTAGGAAAACATTAATGGATAATAAAAAAAATAAAATGTTGCTTCTATGTGGAATTACCACCTTAGTATTTGGAGGTGTTTTAATTATAAAAAATAAAAACAATTCCCTTCAAAAAGCAAAGACCGCCGACGAAATTGCTAGCATCACTAATGTCACATATTATGAATCATTTGATACAGCTTTATCTAATTGGACCGAGAACACAGTTTTTGCCTTGCTATCTGGAATAGCTGTTAGCAGTTCAATTAGCGTTACTGCAACAAGCTTATAGATGGTGTTATCAATGGAGGTTAATATGAAACGAAAACATATATTTAAAACCCTAACTCCTTTATTTGGGATGTCGCTTTTATTCGGATCTGGATTAACCTTTCAATTGATAAACAAAGATAGAAACTATAATTCTGTTTTGGCTGAAGAAGGAACACCTTTACCTGCTTCAGGAGGTGCATTATCATCTGGCACTTATTATTTAGATGGAGATATGACCTTAACAGATTATATATCGGTTAATACTGGCAACGATGTTGTTATTAATCTTAATGGCTTTACTTTAAATGGTAGTAGACCTAAATCAGATTCGGAATCCTATTATGTATCGGAAGATGATGTTCCTATCGTATATTTAAATGGCGGAACATTAACGATTAATGGCAGTGATGATGACGGTAAAAAAGGTACATTGAGTAATGGCTCGGGTTGGAGAATCGGTGGTTGGACTAGAGGCGGCGCGATCGCCGTTTATGGTGGTGAAGCAACTATTAACGATTGTAATTTCACAAATAACAAATGCTGTTTTGGAAGCGCCATATTTGTAATAGATGGCAACACAGCTACTCTAAATAATTGCAGTATATATAATAACAAAGCGTTTGGTGGATGGGGACTCCTTGGTGCCATTTACGCTGAGGGCACTTCTTCTACAGTAAATATAAATGGTGGTGAAATATATGGTAACGAAGCAGGGATATATATATGGTATGAATTTAATGAAGAAACCGAAACAGCCTCTTCTTCAAAAGTTAATTTAAATGGAGTGCATATCCACGACAACGAAAATTATGGTGTTTATATTGATGGTAACGATGAAAATAATCCTGCTTTAACAATCTCTGGTGACACTATTATTAAAAACAATAGTACGTTAGAAACCCCAGAATTTCCGGGAAATTTACGTATAAAAAGTTCAAATCAAGGTAAAGTTGAAGTCATATCTGAACTGGGTGATAATGCATCCATTGGTATCACTATGACTGATGATAAAGGTGTTTTTACCAATAGCGCAAACACTTCTTATAATGATGCGAGCAAATTTTTTAGTGATGACACTAATTATAGCGTTGCAAAAGATGGCGATGGCCAATTGATATTAACAAACGCTGTTGCGTCACTAACTAATGGCAATTCAGTAACAATGTGTCCTACTTTTGATGGTGCAATTACTGCTTGGAATGCTGCTAGCGATGGCGCGATTTTAACTTTGTTAAAAGATGCGACAGTTAGCGGTACGACTACTATTTCATCAAAGAAGACATTCGATTTGAATGGCTATGGGCTAAATGCCAATGGGGGAGGGTTTTCCATCTTCACCGTTGAAAGCGGTGGCGATCTTACTCTTAATGATAGTGGTATTACAACTCACTATTTTACAATTTCAAATCTTGAAAATAATGGAGCGGGATTAGGCACTATTTGTGATGAAGCAACATATAATGCAGCTAGCGAAAATGCTAGAGGAACATTTAAAGGCGGATATCTAACTGGTTCGACAGTCTCTTCCCCTAATACTATAAATCCATATCCAGGTGGCGGAATGTATATTAAACCAGGTGGCATAGCGACAATGAACGGCGGTACCATGATTGGCATGAATTGCTCCGATGGTGCCGGATGCATTGGTAATGAAGGTGATTTTACCCTTAATGATGGTTCGCTTATTTATAATCGTGATGGTCGAGGTGCTATTTGTTCAGTTGATGGCACCATCAACATTAACGGTGGAAGCATTTCATATAATACTAGTAGAGGTACTTCCGGCAAGGGGTGTGCAGCCGCCATCATTGCTTATGGACAAACCGACGCCTTTTATCTTAATGGTGGTACTATCTGCAATAACGCTTCTAAAGTGTGTGCTATTGCCATCCAAGTGGATTGTCAAATAAAAGGTAGTCCGATTATTAAAGACAATATGAGTTACGGAGATAGCGAAAGTGATTGGGTGCTTGGTAATTTCCTTACTTATTGGCAAAATCCAGGATATATTAAGGTTGTTGGTGAACTTAATTTAGAAGCACCAATTGGAGTTACCATCGGTGTCAACTATGAAAAAGTTATTACTAATACCGATACTGAATATCTTGCTTCTAATATTGTAAGCAATTTCTTTAGCGAAAAGACTGGTTATAAGGTTGGCAAAATCCCTGTTGGTAGCGATAAATCTGGGCAATTATACATTGATGAAACGGCCGTTGTTGATTTCATTGATAAAGTAGAAGATGTCACCCCACTTACTTATAATGGTGGAAGTGGCGATTCCCTTGATGATATCGTCGATACATTAGCTGATTATTATGAATTGACATCTGATCAACAGAATGTTGTCAACGAAGTTAATTATAACAAGTTAATTCAGGCTAAAGAGATGTATGATCACGTTCATGCAGTTGGAAACTTGATTAACGAAATTCCAACTCCATCTGACTCTTCTGAATATTATGACGCAATTAATTTAGCAATTGAAGCATATAACAAATTAACTGAAGAAGAAATTTCTTTATTAAATGGCGTGGTTGATTTTGAAGAGATATTAAAAGGTCATCTCGCTATCAAGGAAACAATCGAATTAATCTTACAAATTGGTGATGTCACCTATAATGGCAGCAAAGATGATTCTTTAGATGATATTGTGGCAGCAGAAGATGCATATAATGCATTAAGTGATGAACAAAAAGTATTAGTGGATTTGTTAACTGATGGCGTTTTAGGTGATGATCGAGAAACATATGATAATATCGATAACACAGTCAAACTAATCGATGCTATTGGTGATGTCAATTACGGAGGAAAAAATGATTCTTTCGATGACATTGAGGCTGCTAGAGAAGCTTACGACCAACTAAGCGATGAAGAAAAAGCAATTGTCGAATCTTATAACAATTCTGAACAAATTTTAAAAGATGCCGAAGATGTCTATGAAGTAATCGAACTCATCAGCAATATTGATGATGTTACTTACGACGAAAATACAAAACAAGCGATCGATGAAGCTAGAGAAGCTTATAATAAATTAAGTAAAGAGCAAAAACAAAAAATTAAACCAAGTTATTTAAACATTCTTGTTCAAGCGGAAAATCAATATGAAAGTTTTAAAACAGGAGATCTCTTGTTTAGAATTTTGTTGTTTATCTTTGGTATTTTGCTTATTGTTGGATTGATTTTATTATCTTATCTTCTTGAAAAGAAGAAAAAAATAGATAGCGAACTCAATTGAAAAATAGCAAATAGGCCTATTTAATTAATTAAAAAATGATAGCAATTAAAGATTAGAGGAATAAAAGTGATGTTTATAGGCAAATCAGTCTTACTATTAATTCTTACGAGTCAAAATTTTGATGCCAAATATGTTTGGGTAATTGTTTTAGGCGTTCTCACCATTGCTGTATGGACTAGTTGCTTAATTATCGCTTTTACCTTGAGGAAAAAGAAAGAAACTCTCAAAAATGCTGTGGAAACAAAATCTTCTTTGATGGATACAAATAAAAAAGTGGAAATTCAAGCATCTTTAGATGATGAAGAAGAATCCGTTACAATCACCGATGAGAATGGAAATATCTTTAACATCAGATTCGTTAAATCATTTACTGCAAAACTCATTCAATCTCCAGACGAGACTAAGAAATATTATGAAGAGCTTAAAAACGAAGTCCTTTCATACAAGAAAACTAATAGCCGAGTTTCCTGGAATTATGATTCTGTCAATTCAGGAAGGAACTATGTCTTAAAATTTGCCATCCGTGGAAGGACATTATGTATTTATCTTCCACTTAATGCTGATAATTACACCGATTCTAAATATAAAGTAGAAAAGGTGGAATCTAAGAAGTTTGAAGATGTTCCATGTCTTTATAGGATCAAGAACGACAGAAGACTTGGCTACGCTAAAGAATTAATTGCAGTTGTTGCTAATAGCCTTGGCTTAGAAAAAGGTGAAGAACAACATGAAGTTTATTCCAATCTTCCATATGAACCAAATAAACCACTTATTGATAGAGGTTTGATTAAAGAACTTAAGGTTCAGGTTAATAAACCTGCGGAGACTGTTTTAGAATCTAAAGTTGATGAAGATGAAGAATCCGTTACAATCACCGATGAAAACGGCAATATCTTTAACATCAGATTCGTTAAATCATTTACTGCGAAACTCATTCAATCTCCAGACGAGACTAAGAAATATTATGAAGAGCTTAAAAACGAAGTCCTTTCATATAAAAACACAACCAGCAGGATTTCTTGGAATTACGATTCCATTAATTCAGGAAGAAACCAAGTTCTCAAATTTGCAGTTAGAGGTAAAACGTTATGTGTTTACTATCCTTTAAACGCGGATGATTACACAGATTCTAAATATAAAGTAGAAAAAACTGAATCTAAGAAATTCGAGGAAGTTCCTTGCTTATATAGAATTAAAAACGATAGAAGACTTAGTTATGCTAAGGAATTAATTGCAGTTGTTGCTAATAGCCTTGGTTTAGAAAAAGGTGAAGAACAACACGAAGTATATTCCAATCTTCCTTATGAGCCAAACAAGCCTTTAATTGATAGAGGTTTAATCAAAGAACTTAAGGTTCGAGTTAATACACAAGTTGAACATTATGAATCAATCACTGTGGCAAAAGCTGATGAATTAATGTCTGATGAAAAGGCGGAAGTTTTGGTAGAAGTGGAAACTAGCAGTGGAAAAAAAGGCAAAAAAGAAATTATTAATATTGATACACTTTCCAATAATTTTAATGACGGTGATGTTGTAACATTAGATTCGTTAATTGAAAAGAAACTTATCTCTTCTAAAGCAGGACAAGTTAAAGTTCTTGCTCGAGGTGAACTTAATAAAAAGTTGACCGTTGTTGCAAATGAGTTCTCCATTCAAGCAATCAAGATGATTGTTTTGACTGGAGGTCACGTTAGAAGAGTTAAATAAAATTAAATCATATAGAAAAGGAGACAAAATATGTTCGATTTTAAAAGCAAAAAGTTATCTATCTTTGAAAAGGTTTTCAGTTGCGTTTTCTTGGTATTAACACTTGTCTATTTCATCTTATTGATTTTTGGTCAATGGATGTTTCCTGCCAATAGTGTCTTTTACCGCAGCTTAAATTTCTTTTCTGGAGCAGGAGATCCAAATTTCTGGATTAGGTTAATAAGCTACACATTCTTTATTTTTGGTATTAGTTACATTTTGAGATTATTGTTGAACTTATGCTTACCACTTTTAAAGAAAAGTAGAGGCTTATTAACCATTGTTATTTCAGTGATTAAATACGCCGCTGTCTTAGTGTGGTTATTCTTTGTATTATCCAGTTTCGGCGTTGATATGACCGTCATCTTAACAGGTATTGGCATTGTTGGCTTAATCGTTGGCTTAGCTATTCAACCTTTACTCGCTGATATCATCGCTGGCTTATTTATCATTTTTGAAGATGTCTTCAATATTGGTGATGTCATTGTT
>CAJOLV010000034.1 GCA_905235515.1 uncultured Bacilli bacterium
CTTGCTCGTCAAGTTGGTGTTCCATACATTGTTGTCTTTATCAATAAGACTGACTTAGTCGATGATCCTGAATTATTAGACTTAGTCGAAATGGATGTCCGTGACTTACTCAACTCCTATGGATTCCCAGGAGATGATGTCCCAGTTATCCGTGGTTCTGCTAGAAAAGCCTTAGATGGTGATCCAGAAGAAGAAAAACACATCTTAGAATTAATGGATGCATGTGATTCTTATGTTCCTGCTCCAGCTCGTGAAACAGACAAACCATTCTTACTTGCTATCGAAGACGTTATGACAATTTCTGGTCGTGGTACAGTTGTTACAGGCCGTGTCGAACGTGGTACCGCTAAATTAGGCGATGCAGTGGAAATCGTTGGTATTCGTGATACTCAATCATCTGTTATTACAGGTCTTGAATCATTCCGTAAAACATGTGATTTCGTCCAAGCTGGTGATAACGTTGGTGTTCTTTTAAGAGGTATCAACCGTGATCAAGTTCAACGTGGTCAAGTCTTAGCAAAACCAGGTTCTGTTACACCTCATAGCAAATTCAAAGGTCAAGTTTACGTTTTAACCAAAGAAGAAGGTGGTCGTCATACTCACTTCTTGAGCAATTATAGACCTCAATTCTATTTCCGTACTACAGACGTCACAGGTGTTATTACACTTCCTGCTGGTGTCGATATGGTTATGCCTGGTGATAACGTTGAATTAACAGTTGAATTAATTCACCCAATCGCTATGGAAAAAGGTACCAAATTCTCCATCCGTGAAGGTGGTAGAACTGTTGGTGCTGGTACAGTCGGCGAAATTCTTAAATAATTATTGTGATAATTGTTTATAAAATTAAATTGCCCATCTTTTGAAGATGGGCTTTTTAAACATTTATATTTCTTTTAATGACAAAATTTGTCTATAAAATCAATGTAAAACGATATTTTATCTAAAATAATATTTATTAAGGAACATAAAGGGATAAAATCATTCTTGCTTTAAACATGAAATTTGATATAGAATACTTTTTGCTGATATCCCCTTAGCTCAGTTGGTAGAGCAACTGACTCTTAATCAGTGGGTCTAGGGTTCGAGTCCCTAAGGGGGTACCATTTATTAATTGAGAAGGTGTGATAAGCGCCTTCTTTTTGATTAATCAAAACCACCACCAATTTTGCATTATTTACTATATAGGTATAAAATAAAATTATCATAGAAAAAGAGAGGTATATCTATGGAAAATTATGATAAACCAAGAATTGCTTCTACTGTTGTTATCAGTATTTTTGCAACAATTTCTTTATTTTTGACAATCGCCATTATGCCACTTACTTGGGCATCGATCCAAGCCGCTATTGATAGTGCAGCGGAAAACACCGATAACGCTGCTGGTGCAGTAGCGGGTGGTTTTGTTCTCGCGCTAGTTATGGCAATAGGTATGGCTTTAGTGTTTGTTGTTACTATTGCCAATACCATCGCAATGGGTATTTGCTTACCGTTTGCCTTAAATAATAGAAAGAGCACTTTAAAACAAGTAAGAATTATGTCCTATGTTTTAGATGGTATTGTTGGCGCTATACTTCTCGCAAATATTATTAAATTAATTCTAACTATCGCAATTTATCTAAAGCTAAACATTGAGAGGCAGGTTCTGCCTCTTTTTGTTAGGTCTTTGACTATTTGGATATTAAAAACTAAAATAAAAATGATAAGGGGATATGAGGTTATGAAAGCACCTAGTATAAATGTTTTAAAAAAATATCTTTCCGCATTAACAAAAATTAAAGCGAAATATGTCACTGCTGAACGTTTAAGTCGTGTTGTTGGTGTTTACCCAGAAGTAATTAATGATACTTTGTCATATTTTGAACCAATGTTAATGATGGATCCAGAATATAACTTATTAGCCTTAATTCCCGATATGAAAAAATATATCGAAGATAAGGAAGAAGAAAAGAAAGCCCCTGTTCAACCAATCGAAATGCTCTCTCGTAAACAATTAGAAGAATATGAATCAGTAGTGGATTTCATTTATAAGAAGATGTCTGTTGGTGGGATTATTGATAGAGGTGCATATCTCACAGATAGAGACTTAAGAATTATCAAACGATTAGCGCAAGATGAATTACAAAAGAGAAAGAATAAAAATAGATAGACCCTTTGGGTCTTTTTTTTGCTATTATGGGATGTTTAATGGAGAATTGCTTGAATGTTAAAAGTGAGAATGACAAATAATTTAAAAATAAAAAAAGCCGGCTAAGATACCATTAAATAGTTAATCACCGGCATTATAATTTGAACATATTACATTTTTTTAAACCAATGTTTCGCCACAAAAATAAATCTTTTTTTGTGCTTGTAAATATACGTGCGTACACGTAAAATTGTATTGGAACTTTCAGGAGGAACAAAAATGTCTGAAATTAAAAAGAAAATGCTCTCAGTTGATGGCAATACTGCAGCAGCATTAGGTTCTTACAATTATATTGAAGTTGCTGGCATCTATCCAATTACTCCTTCTTCACCTATGGCGGAGAATATTGATGTCTATGCTTCACAAGGCCGTAAAAACTTCTTTGGCTCAGTGGTCAAAGTGAGTGAAATGCAATCAGAAGCCGGTGCTTCTGGTACAGTCCATGGTGTTTTACAAGCCGGTGGCTTAGCCGCAACATACACCGCATCCCAAGGTTTGTTATTAATGATTCCAAACATCTACAAATGGGTTGGTGAATGTTTACCAGCAGTCTTACACGTCTCTGCACGTAGCTTAGCAACACGCGCCTTATCTATCTTTGGTGATCACCAAGATATTTACGCAATCCGCCAAACTGGTATCGCAATGATTTGTGCTCATTCTGTTCAAGAAATCGCTGATTTAACCAACGTTGCCCACTTAGTGGCTATTGATGCTCAATATCCAGTCTGCCATTTCTTTGATGGATTTAGAACATCTCACGAAATTCAAAATGTTGAATTTGTCGATGATGCCGAATGGAAGAAATTACTTCCAATGGACAAAGTCGAATTATTTAGAGCTCGCGCTTTAAACCCACACACTCACCCAGTCACACGTGGTGGTGCTGAAAATGATGATATCTATTTCCAAGGTAGAGAAGCTCAAAACAAGAAAGTTAAAGAAGTCGTGGAAGTGGCTTGTAAATATTTCGAAGAAGCGAGCAAACTCACTGGTAGAAAATACGCTCCATTCACCTATTATGGTGATCCAAATGCTGATAGAGTTATCATCGCGATGGGTTCTGTCACCGAAACAATCTTAGAAGTTATCGATGACTTAAGAGCAAAAGGAGAAAAGATTGGTTTAGTAAAAGTTCACTTATACCGTCCATTCTCTAACAAACATTTATTAGAAGTTTTACCAAAATCAGTTAAACAAATTGCTGTTTTAGATAGAACTAAAGAAGCTGGCGCTGTCGGCGAACCATTATACGAAGATGTCGTTGCGGCTTTACAAGGCCTCAATGTTGAAATCATCGGTGGTCGTTATGGCTTATCCAGCAAAGACACTCAACCAAAAGACATGAAGGCTGTTTATGACTTCTTAAAAGCTCCAAAACATTTCCATGGCTTCACAGTGGGTATCAATGATGATGTTACACACTTATCAATCCCAGTGGATGACAATTATCATGTAAAAGGCGATTACACATCTTGCTTATTCTATGGTTTAGGGAGCGATGGTACAGTTTCCGCCAATAAATCTTCCATTAAGATTATTGGTGATGCAACTGGTCAATATGCGCAAGCATACTTTGCCTACGATAGTAGAAAAGCTGGTGGTGTTACTCGTTCACACTTAAGATTTGGTAAATCACCAATTCATTCTACATATTATGTACAAAACGCTGACTTTGTTTCTTGTTCCTTAGATTCATATCTCTATAAATTTGATATGTTAAGAAACTTAAAAGTCGGTGGCACATTCTTATTAAATACTGACTTAACCGATGAGGAACTCGCTAAAACACTTCCAAATCGTGTTAAATATCAACTCGCTAGTAAACAAGCGAAATTCTATGTCATCGATGCGAATAAGATCGCTGGCGAAATCGGTATGGGTAGACATACAAATACCATTCTCCAAGCCTCCTTCTTCTATCTTAACCAAGGCATCATGCCATATGATGAAGCTAACAAATGGATGAAGAAATTCGCTGAAAAAGCCTATGGCAAAAAAGGTCAAGCCGTTGTTGAACTCAACTGGAAAGCCATTGATGCCGGTACAGAAGGTTTAAGAGAAGTGAAGATTGATCCAGAATGGGCCAAACTCTCACCAAAAGCAGAAGTTAAATTAACTGGTGATGATTACTTCGATAGTTATGTCGCAGTAATGGGTGCTTTAGGTGGAGACGACCTCCCAGTTAGCAAATTCTTAGATTATGAATTGCTTGATGGCACGATGAGAAATGACATCACATTCAATGAAAAGAGAAGTATTGCTGATAGAGTTCCAGTCTGGCATAGCGAAGGCTGTATTCAATGCAACCAATGTGCGTTTGTCTGTCCACACGCGACAATCCGCCCAATCTTAATGGATGAAAAAGAATATGCTGAAGCTCCAGAATTAGCAAAAGAAGCCCTCCCTGCTATGGGCCCAGGCTTACAAGGCTTAAAATTCCGTATCCAAGTCTCTCCACGTAACTGCGTTGGTTGTGGACTTTGTGTCAGTGAATGTTTAGCCAATAAACAAGGCAAGAAAGTTCTCGAAATGGTCGAAGCCAAACATGCATTTGATCAAGAAGAAGCTGCTAACTACTTATATAAACATGTCTCCTATAAGGGTGATAGACTTCCAGCTGCTATGCAAGCCACAGTTAAAGGTGTTGGCTTCATGATGCCATATATGGAAGTTTCCGGTGCTTGCGCTGGTTGTGGTGAAACCCCATATTATCGTTTAGTCTCTCAATTATTCGGTAAAGATATGCTTGTTGCTAATGCAACAGGATGTTCCTCCATTTATAGTGGTTCCACCCCATTAACTCCATTCTGCACCGATAAAGATGGCCAAGGTATTGCCTGGGCTAACTCCTTATTCGAAGATAACGCTGAATTCGGTTATGGTATGAGAGTAGCGACAAATGCCAAGATTAGAAGAATTATTGAAATCTTAGAAGCCGCTAAAGAAAGAGGCGTTGAAGAAGCATTAGCTACTAAGATTGATGAATACTTTGCTAAGATTAAAGATCGTCAAGCAATGAGAACAATCGTTCCAGAATTAGTCGAATTAGTCAAAGCTAGTAAAGATGAAGGCGTTAAAGAAGTCTTAACTTATGAAAGAGACCTCGCTGATAAATCCATATGGATCGTCGGTGGCGATGGTTGGGGCTATGACATTGGTTACGGTGGCTTAGATCATGTCATCGCTAACGATGAAGATGTCAACATCCTCTTACTTGATACAGAAGTTTATTCCAATACTGGTGGTCAATCCTCCAAATCCAGTCAAACTGGTAGTATTGCTAAATTCACCGCTAGTGGTAAAACCACTGCCAAGAAGAATCTCGCTCTTATCGCGATGAGCTATGGTAAAGTTTATGTCGCTCAAATTAGCTTAGGCGCTAATCCAATCGCAGCGATTAAAGCCTTAAAAGAAGCAGAATCTTATGATGGTCCATCATTAGTCATCTGCTACGCACCATGTGCTAACCACGGTATTAAAGGCGGTCTTGCCAACTCCATGAGACAAGAACGTTTAGCGGTTGAATGTGGTTATTTCCCAATCTTCCGTTATGATCCAAGACTTGTTGAACAAGGTAAACCAGGCCTTACTGTGGATATGAAAGATCCTGATTACACTAAATTCAGAGACTTCGTCATGACAGAAACAAGATTCTCTCAATTACCAATCGTTAATCCAGCACACGCTGAAGAATTGCTCACTAAATCTGAGAAATATGCGAAGGATAGATTCGAGAGAATTAAGAAATTCGGACTATAGTTTAAACATATTTATACTACGGGCTCGTTTATCGGGCCCGTTTTTTCTAAGAAACATTCTTTTGATTTTATAAACCACTTTTTTCAAAAAAACTATTTCTATTTTTTAAAAGTGTGATAAGATTTTATCAATTATTTCTCTTGAAAATAGACAAATTATTATCTAGAATAGAGTCGGTAGGTTAAGGAGATAAATCTTTATGAAAAAAGAACAAAGACAAGTCGATTCCCTTTATGAATTATTAAAAGAACAAGCAGAAATTGAAAACGCTATCGCGGCTTTACCACGCGGTTATATTTCTGTAAAACATATTTCCGGTCACGTTTATAACTATCGTCAATGGAGAGAAGGAGAAAAGATTATCTCTGAATACGTTCCAGAAGCATTCTTAAATAGTGTCAAACGTAAGATTGCAACAAGAAAAGAACAAGAAGAATTATTAAAAGCTGTTAAGAAAGATATCAAATCAGTTTCTCGTAAACTCTTAAAAGCTGGCTTGGTCAGTGAAGAAGATATCGAACAACTCAGAGCTAAAGCTCAAGCTGAAGTTGCTTAATTCTTTATTTTTGTGAATAAGGTGGATTAAATCCACCTTTTTATTTAACAAATGGGTGGGGTAAATATATGGCAAAATTAATCGTATTATCTGGTGTTCCCGGTAGTGGTAAATCCCATTTTTGTGATGCGTTCAGGAAAACAATGGGTGGTCACGTCTATGTCGTTAGCAGTGATGCTTTACGATATGAAGTGACTGGTAACCAACAAAACATGGATGAAGATAGACTCGTATGGAAATTATTTTATGGCATGGCGAAAGTCTATGCGATGGATAAAGATGGTATATGTATCTTAGACGCCACAAACAGTTTATGTAAATATCGTATTGGCATCATTGAGCCATTTAAGAAGTTTTACGATGAAATTCATCTTGTCGCCTTTGACATTGATGTGGAATTAGTCAGAAGTCAAAACTTCAATCGTTTATTCCCCGTTAAACCAGAAGCTTTAGAACATTATCTTGATGTTTATGAAAAGCCAAATGAAAAAGATGAAGAATTCTTCGATTCCGTCACAATCATTAAAGATCGAAATATCCAAGAAGTAATAGACAAGTTCATTGTTGATATTTATAAAAAATAGGGGCTGTTAAGAAACCTATAAGGTGACTTAGCCCCTTTTAATTTACGAAAAATAGGTGAAATCGCAAGAAATCACCTATTTTTGTTACAATACAACT
>CAJOLV010000035.1 GCA_905235515.1 uncultured Bacilli bacterium
CTTTACTATTGATTCTTAATAATTCCTTATATTCTTTCTTAGAGATTTCCACACAAGCGATAATGGAGTCCCATAATTGCTTTTTAACTCTTGGGAACTTCTTAGCAATTTGTGATGCTTCACTAGCGCTATAGGCTCTCACTGCAAAGTTGATAGGAACATAGTTGCCTTTGCCAACATGTCCACATTTAGCTGTAACTTGGTAATATTTGATTTTTGGTGTCATAGTTTTGTACTTCCTTTCGACACCAACATTGTCTAATATTGTCAACACTCAAAATAGCGCAACAAATGCACTATTTACAATAGTGCAAAAACAAAAAAAGACACCCTTTATTCAAGGATGTCAGAAACGCTGATGTTAAAGAACTTAGCGATTTCTTCAAGAGTTGATAATTTGTCGATGCCGTTTGCCAACCATCTGCGAACAGTTGTTGGATCAACATTTTTAAGCTCAGCAAATTTTTCTTGTGTGAGACCGTGTTCTTTAATAATGCGTTTTAGATTTTTACCAGCACGAACTGGCAGAGAATCATTTTGCATCATAAACTTCAAATCTCCTTTGCTAAGCTTTCGCAAAACTCCGGAGCATTACGATGCACTTAAAATAATATCAAAAAAGCATCGAATTAACGATGCTAAATGTGAATTCTAATGTATCTTTATTTCTTTATGTAACACACCTTCCTGCAATTTTAACGGTATGAAAATATGGGCTTAAACCCCAATAAACACCTATTTTTGTAACAATAAGCATCATAAATATCCTTTACCCATCTGATAACCCCAGGTGAGAAGGTAATTTTTTATTATTTTTAGTACAATTTTAATTGCAATATTTAGGGTATTTTGGTATAATTTAGGGGTATGGTAAAGGTATGTAAAGGAGGATTAAACCATGACCCCAAGAGAGATATTAGATAAGTGCCCTAAAGGCATGACTGTAAAGAAAATACATGATCATTATTATGTTTATGAACAAAAGGCCTATAAAGATCCTAAGACTGGTAAATGGAAAGCTAAGTCTGGTAAATGTGTTGGTAAGATTACGATTGAAGACGGCTTTGTTCCTAATTCTAATAAACCAGCTTCTACAAAAGAGTTTGGACAATATAGAATCATGGAAGCCTGTGCCTATGATGTTTATGAATCTCTTTGTGATAAGCTAAACGATAACGCATGGGCTGCTGATGCATTTATTCTTGGATGTCTATTCCTTGCTAATGGGTTTAAACCAATTTCACATATCGCTGAACATTATTCTCAAAGTTATCTTTCCGATTACTTCCCAAGTCATTCTTTAACACCATCATCTATTGCTAAAAGACTTCATGAATTTGGTCAAATGCAAGATGGAATAATTGCCTGGCAACAATCTCTTATTGAATCCTCATCAAAAAAGATAGCTATCGATGGACATGCGGTTGCTACTTCATCTAAATATAACGATTTAGCTGAGCTTGGTTATAAATCATCTAAATTAGGTAGTGAGATGATGAATATGATAACTGCCTATGATGCTGATAGAAACGTTTCACTAGCTGGTCGTTTCTTTGAAGGCAATAAACTTGATAAGAAGGCTATACTAGATTTTGTTAAGTTCTTCTCTTTTAAAGATTCTCTAGTTATTGTCGATAAGGGCTTTACTAATGATGATTTTCTTGATCCACTTGGTGAAAGCTGTGATTATATTATCCCCGCAATGAAAGGTAATTCTGGCTATAAGAAACTACTTTCTCGTGATAAGAGGAAAGATAAAGAATTTGTCTATAGAGCTGGAAAGGATAAACAGATTGTTCAATATCAAGAATCTATTGATGATAAAAAGCGTAGAGTTATTATCTATAAGAATAGAGCTACCGCGGATGCTGAACTTGCTGCATTAATGGACGACATGATGATGAATAAAGAAAAATTCGAAGACATGACAAAATCTGAGATTGCCTCAATGAAAGCTAATTTTGGTGTTATCTGTCTTATTACTAATTCAGATATGGAACCTAAGGATGTATATTGCTGGTATAAGAGAAGATGGAGACCAGAAACTTATTTTGATGTCTTAAAGAATCATATGAACTTCTCTGAGTTAGGATTACAAGATTATTATGAAATTCAAGGATTAGCATTTATCGCTGTTGTCGTTGACCAGATAAGAAAAAGAGTTTGGGAAAAAGTATCATCCTTAGGTAAGGGCTATTCGCTTCCTGAATATTTGTTGAAGATGCGTGGCATAAAAGTTCATAAAAACTCCAACTCATGGGCAGTTGAGAACCTTACCATCAAGTTGGTTATGGAGTTAGAACAAATGGGTATATCAATGGACTATGGAAAACGTTATTTAGTACCTCCTACCCCTAAAAATTGAGGAGGCTGTGATAAAAATAAAATTACGATTTATTCACACAATTATTAATTATCGTATGAAGTCAATTACTGCACTAGGATTGTGACACAAAATATTTATTGTTATAAACGTTTGAAAATATGAAAGATAAGAATTAAACACAACGAAATTGCAAAATGTATGTTAAACTACATATTTATTTTTATCATTATACAAATTAAAGAAAATTCAATAAAAATATTGATTGAATCATAAGTAATTAAAATTTATTCATCTTTAACTTACATACATATTTTGAAAATTATTAGATATAATCAAATATTATTCAATTTTTGCGTTAATTATTCCTTATTTTGTTAAATTTATGAAAATTATTTGTAAACTACATATTCTACATTTATTTAAAAAGTTTTGTCGACAACGATAAACTGAAATTAGTTTTGACATCATCTTAACAAATTGAATATATACTATAAATTTTATCCTATTTTTATAAAATTCGTTACTTGAAATCATCATATATGAAATATATAATGTGACCAGAAAAAAGCAAAGCCACAGTGATGTGGTGACGCAAAGCTAAAGGGTCTTTTTTTGAAGATAGCCAGTTGCCAATTAGTTAGAGGTTGGAACTGGATTTTTATTTAAATGAATAAAAGTAATATCAAACGTTCAGGAAATAGAAATTTAAAAATCATCGCTGCAACGTCGATGACAATATTTTCTCTTGCCTCAGTTTTTGTCGCAACAATCGCATGGTTCACAAGTGTTAGAAATTACGACCAATCCTCAACAAATTTTGAAGTTAAATCTGTTAGTGGTGTTTTAAACAAAATTACTTTCCATAAGCTCGAAAAATTTGATCAAGCCAATAGTTACTCTGACATTAAATTTTATTTTAACAAGACCGCCGTTGGGACGTTGACATATGATTGGAATACTAACTCTTTTAAATCTCAAGACAACACAAATGTAGAATTGGACTATTACAATTATCTTGATCATGAATGTCCTTTATTAATGCTTATTGAACTCTATGAAGAAATTAATTACGAAAATGATAAAAAGACAGTTTCTATAACATTAAATACCGATTTAGATGATCAAAAATTTATGGGCACAAGAGAAAATAATGTGCCTAAATATGACTTATCAAAAAACATCATAAAAAGCGGAACCGTGACAAGAGATTCAGAAGAATTTGAAGTGAATTATTATGGTCTTAGTAATGTTACAAAATTCTTTACCATTCAATTTGATGAAGATAGCTATGAAACTTTTAATGAGAATGATTACTTTGAAGTAACCCATTTAGATGAACAAAAAAGTTTTGTCACTATTAACAATTCAAGCGATACTTCAAGTTTTTCCAACACGGTGAATTTATTAACAACAAATCAAAATGTTAAATATATCGCAGTTATCATTGATTACTATCCTGACGCGATTGAATATATCTACTCCACTTACTTGGGTGACAGCACATTAGAAGATACATACGACAATTATTTGTATTTTGTTTGTGATTGGTCGATGGAGGTGCGCTAATGAAAAAGAAATCTGTCATTGCCGCTTTCTCCGCTTTATCATTCAGCTGTGCAATTAGTCTTCTGATAGGTACAGTCGCGTGGTTTCAACCTCGTGCTATAGCAAAACCTAGCGATAATGAAATTATTGGAGCCAGTGAAGGGGCCTACTATGAATCTGGTGATGGAACCGCAGGCGATCCGTTTGTTATTTCTCGTCCACGACACTTATATAATTTTGCCTGGCTTCAATATCTTGGAATCTATAACAAACCAAATGAAAACGGAAAACAATATTATTTTGTCTTAAAAGATGGTTTAGGAACTCTAGATATGACTGGTTGGAAATTACCGCCTATTGGCACCGAAGAATATCCATTCATAGGAATTTTTAATGGAAATAGCAATGTTGTTTCAAATTTAACCGTTTCAAATAATTTTAACGACTTTAATAGACATCCATCCAAAGCCACTTCCGACTATTTTGCGAATCACAATCCAAATATCATTGGATTTTTCGGAGTTGTTGGTGATTATAGTGGAGTTGCTTCATATAGCTCTATCACACCATCAATATCTAATGTTGGATTAGAAAATTTGACCATCACCACCACAAGTGGAAATAGATTATTAGGACTGGCAGCTGGTTATGTCAACGGGACATTATCAGGTGTCTCCGTTGGTCAATCAAAGTTTAATATTCCAGAAAACACATCTTCAATTTCTAGCATTACCACTAATATTTCTGACTACACTTTAGTTGGATATGTTAAAACAGGAACCGGTAATAAAGGGGTTGTAAAAGAGTCAGATATTGTCAATATTTCCGTTAAAACTCCAACAATTAAAAGTGGCGCTACATCTGGTGGCGACAACTTTGATGCATCAATTCCAATGATGGATATCTATAATCACATCTATACTAAATATTCAAGTTCCAATCGTTCAACATATCCAACCGCGGAAACAAGAGAATACGACAAAGACGGAAATATGATGGAAGGGTTTCCTTCAATTACCAGCACTTCTTCTCCGTCAATGACTGATAGTTTTGGTTCGGGTTATACCTTAAATGAGAACAACGAATATGATGATGAAAATAGAGAAATAGCATCATACTCCTTTGCGTATTATTCATCTAATTCCAATTATATGTATTTATATGGAAGGACTAGCAGTCCGTTAGTGAATTACAACACCACCATAACATCATATTATCACGAGGATAAAGAAGGCTTTATAATTACCGATGGCACCAATTACATGACCAATAATAATGGATCGATTGGAAATACCACAAATGAATCAAGAGCGTCAATTTGGTATTGGGATGGAAGTTACATTTTTTCTCAATACAATCGCGCAGATTATTATATAAGGAACAATAGCGGTACCTTATCGCTTAACACCACCAAATACACAACGTGGTCATATGATAATACCTACAAAACAATTAAAAGCGGAAATTATTACCTTTATTACAACAATGGATGGACCTTGGACTATTACAATTCATCC
>CAJOLV010000036.1 GCA_905235515.1 uncultured Bacilli bacterium
AAGATTGAAAGTTTCCGAAAAGGAAAAATGCGATTCAAAAGATTAAGTTCGACAACCAAGCAGCCTCTGAGTAACATCGGAGGCTGTTTTATTTTAGCTGTCTACCAAGAAGCTCTTAAAAACTGATGACAGGTCTTAAAATGCACCGAAGCAAGTGCGGCTTAGTGGCAGGAAACAAGCGTTACTTCGCCAGAGTCGAAAGTCTTTTTTACATCAATGACTCTTTGGTTTGAGCTTCCAACCCATTCTATGTTGTTGTCTTTTAATTCTTCAACAAATGGTCCTTCGGCAACTACGTCTGTAAGCTTCAACTCATCAATGTCTTTGACATCTTCCCATTTATAGCCTGTATAAAGCCAGATACTTTTATCAGGATAGTTTTCTCGGCATTTGCGAATCAGGCGGCAGACTTCCTTGCGGTTGTTCATATACAAAGGGTCTCCGCCGCTGAATGTGATTCCATCAATGTATGGCTTGTCTAAGGCCTCGAATAGTTCTTTTTCAGCAGCTTCATCAAAGGGCAAACCGCCACATTCATCCCATGTAATAGGATTTTGGCAGTTTTTGCAGTGATGGCAGCAGCCCGAAACCCAAAGAACTACTCTGACACCAGGACCGTTAAGCAAATCTTCTTTGGTAATATCGTGATAATTCATTACATGCTCACCCGGTCTTTGATTTCTTCCATCTTGGCTTCATTCAGTCTGGTATCGCCTTTAACTCTTGAATAAGAAAGATAGCCGTTCATTCTGTCTATCTTCGTAAGGTTCTTACTGCCGCACTTAGTGCAGGAATCCATATTAAGTTCGTGATGTCCACAATCATCGCAATAAGAAAGCGATAGGTTAACGCCTTCATAGAAACCTTTATCCATAGCTCTGAGAATCAGAGTTTCGACAGCCTTTGTATTGTAGGAAATAGGATATCTGACATACTGAATCTTACCGCCGTTAAGCAGTTCCCAGAATCTGCCTTCCAAATCCTGTTTTGTAATTGGGCCAATCTTTTCTGTAACATGGCAGTGGAAGCTGTTTGATACGTAGCCTCTAGCAGAAACCTTATCAACAATTCCATAGAGTTTTCTGAACTGTTCAATCTGTAAACCACAGAGGCTTTCTGCAGGGGTTCCGTAGATTGCATAAAGATTGCCGTCTTTTTCCTTGAATTCAGCAATTTTTTTATTGATGTATTTCATAACATCTAGAGCAAAGTTACCGTCTTCAGCAATAGATTTGCCGTTGTAAAGTTCCTGAAGTTCGTTTAAAGCTGTAATACCGAAAGAAGCAGTTGCAGCTTTTAATACAGGTTTGATTTTATCGTGGAAATGCAGGTGACCGCCAAAGAAACCGCCTTCACAGAATGCCAATGGATTGATTGAAGCTCTCATTTCGCCAAGATAAGCATAGGTTCTGATGTGAATCTGTCTAATCATTTCCAGATAATAATCAAGAACTTCGTAAAAATCTTTGCCTTCTTTTCTTGCTTTGGCAAGAATCATCGGCAGATGCAGGCTAATAGCTCCAATGTTGAATCTGCCAACATAAACAGGCTTGTCGTCATCATCTGCAGGCTTCATTCCGCCTCTTTCAAACCAGGGTGACAAGAAAGCTCTGCATCCCATGGGTGAAATAACTCTTTTGTATTTCTTATACATGCTGGCGATATAGCCTTCACCAGTCATAGAGAGCCAGTCAGGATACATAGCCTTTTTAGAACATTCAACACCAGCGTGGAACAGATCTTCCAGTTCACAGCCTTTCCCATGCAGGTCTTTGTCGAATAAGAATACTATTTTAGGGAACAGAACAGGTTTTTTATTGTCTTTCTTACCCTGACCGCCTTTTCTTACTTCTAGCATCTGCAAGGAAGCCATTTTTTCAAATCTTCCAGTGCCAAGACCCATAGTCATTGTAATAAAGGGGTAATCGCCGCGACTAGAAGCTACTGAATTGAATTTGTATTCCCACCCCTGGAAACCATCATGGAAATCTTTTTCTACATCTTTAAACGCTTCTTTTTCGGCAATTTCTTCTGAGACGCCCATATCAATATATTTATTATACTTCATTTCATAAGTCTTCTCTGCATAGGGTGCCAAAATTTTGTCTACTTCAGGAACAGTAAAACCGCCGTATTGCTGACTAGCTGCAGCGATAACAACATCGCCGATTACGTCAAAAGCTACTTCTAGACTCTTGGGTTCGTTATACCAAAGATTGCCCATTTCAAAGCCGCCTTTTAAAACGCTTGCCATGTCGAAAAGACAGCAGTTTGTAGTGTCACGTCTGGCAGACATATCATGAATATAGATGTAGCCTTCTTTTGCAGCCTGAAGTTCTGGAACTGTTAAGAAGAATTTTTTGTATAATTCCTTGTTCAATTCATTGAAAATCAATGAACGCTTAGTTGAAACCAGTGCAGAATCGGCATTAGAATTTTCCTTGTCGCCGATATACATGATTTTCTGGCTTCTCTGATAGACCTTGTCGAGCATTTGGACAAAGTCTATTTTATAGTTTCTGTAATTTCTGTAACTGTTTGCAACTATAGGATTAACCTTTTCAAGCACTGATTCAACGATGCAATGCATAGTGCTGATTTCTATTTTGTTGGTTTTCAGGCTTAATACACTTGAATTAACAAGATTACAGATTTTATCAATATCTTCTTGGGTAAAGTCTATCAACATTCTTGCTGCAGATTTTTTAACAGCGTTGACAACTTTCTGTACATCGTAACTCTCGCATATACCATCTTTTTTTACCATTGATAAATGAGAAAACTTGTTTTTCTTTATATCAATAACGTTATTGGGTGGATTATTGGGGTTAGAATTAGGATTTAAAATATCCTGGGTAACAACGGAATCAAAAGAAACATTCTGGCTGTTTGCCAACCTACTCATTTAGTTCTCCCTTTTTTAATCAAAAGGCAGAGAAAATAGTAAAAATATATTTTTCACATTTTTCCTGTCTCGAGGTATCTAACGGATTTAAGCATTCCGACTATACGGTTGCGGACCAGCGAATGGTTTTCACATTACTTCCCTTAAATCGTTGCGATAAAAATATCATATTGCTAATTCAAAAGTAAACATTGTGAAAATATTCTTTTTTAATTTAGGTTTAGTTGCTGATAAGAATCCGTGGAACAGAAACTTGAAACCTCGAAGCCGAAACGAACAAGGCTAAAAGTCGAAAGTGATAAATAACAGGATGTGAGGCGAGTCGTAGTCATAAAGATTGAATGTTTCCGAAAAGGAAAAATGGCGATCCAAAAGATCAAGTTAGACAACCAAGTAGCCTCTGAGTAAAATCGAAGGCTGTTTTATTTTAGTTTTATCTGAGCCTGCTATACAAAAACAAAGACGTTTGTTATTCTTTTTATAGGTATTGAAAAGAGGGGCAAAAATATATGTTTAAAAGGTTTTTTCTTTTTTTATTAATCTTTATTTTATCTTGTAATTGGGTTTTTGCAGCCAACTATTCTGAAGATAATGCAGCTTATTGGTATCAAAAAGCTTTTGGTGATTTAAAAAAACTTTATGAGTCAAATGATTTTTCCAAATCAGAAGATGCAAAAATAATTTACGGATTAAAAAGTCTTGAAGAATTTAATAAATTATCGCCAGAAACAAAAAAAATATTTGAGTCGACTTTAAAAAGTTTTTTAAATGATTTAAAAAAGGCGAAAAGTTTGAAAAAAATAGTGTTTTGGAAAATGCCTGCGAATGATAAAGATGTTGATAAAACGCAATTTGAAGACCTTAAAATGATTTTTAGAGGTTTTAGAATGGCAAATGCTTTAGCTTGGTATGCCATTTCTATTAAAAAACCAGAATTAGCAGGTGCTATTTGGCAAACAATGCTTAGCATTTCCATTAATATTTCTGAACATAATTTAATTCCTCTGAGAAATTTAATTGGTGGTGTAACGATAAGAATAGTGATTCCCAGCTTAGAAAATTATTTTGAAAATGGTGCTTCTGATGAATTTAAGTTAAAATTCGTCGAATATTTGAAAAAATGGCCTAAGTCAATATTTGATATTAGAAATGCTATCAAAGAATTCTATGATTATCAGAAAAGTAATGTTGAATTATATGCAAATGATCAAAAATTCTTAGCAACTTTTTTTGGGGCAAATATTAATTGTTTGCTTACCGATGATCCATCTTCAATCAAACCTGTTGTTGAGGAAAATAAAGAATGCGCTAGACAGTTAAGAATAGTTGAAGGTGCTCTAGAAATGTTTAAATTAGATGAATCAGAAGGGAATGTGAATGATATTAAGCCTGATTTTTCTTCTATAGAAAATGATAAAGAAAGAAGAAAAGTTGAAATGATGTGGAGAGAGGCAAGTTATTTACATAAAAAAATTAATAATAGAGATAAGTATGAAGAACAATTTAACGAATATAAAAAGAATATGGAAAATTTAAATAAGAATGATTTTGAGGATGGTTTTGGAGATGACTTTGAAGATGAAGAAAGATATAAAAGTGCAGAAGATTTTATTGAAAAAGATAGAAAAAAAATAAAAGAATTAGAATCTAGATTAAAAGAATATGGCTTTTCTTTACCAGAGAATAAAGGTCCTATCGATTTTTCAAAATTAAGTTGGAACGAAGTTATATCTATTTTGGAAAAAACGAATTATTTAAGAAAAGAAACGAATTATTCTTGTCCAGCAAAAGGAAAAAGATCACTTAAGGAAGTTAAAAATGGTAATGAAATAGGGTATGATATTAAATGTGATTGTGGTGTGGTTAAAAACCCTATGGATGATTTTAAAGAAGATTCCAAACCAATGAAATTAGCACAAGCATATAGAGAAACAAAATTTAATTCTGATAAGAAACAAATGTGTGAATATTATGAAAAGTTGCTAAAAATAGATCATTCAAAACCAATGAGCGAAGAAGAAATGCTGGCCTTAAATTCGGTTGAGATACCTGAATATAAAAATAATGTCATTTTAATGTGGTTGGGGCTTGGTTATAATACATTTAGAAAGTCTTTTGATGGTTATCAGAAACTTATAGATGATTTTATGAAAAAATATGAAAAAAGATAAAAATATTTTAAAAAAGTTATTGACTTTGGTATAGGATTTTTGATATACTAACTCTCCTCGGTTGGGGGGAACAAGATCTTTGATAAACGAATCGCAAATCCGAAAAACCTTAAACTTTGAAGCGTAGCGATAC
>CAJOLV010000037.1 GCA_905235515.1 uncultured Bacilli bacterium
ACAACCACTTTTTTATTTTTTTGGCTCAATTCCAATATTTAAAATAGCTAAATAAGAGGGTTGTCGCTGGTGAATTGCTAAACCAAGTTAGTTAGTTATTTTATAACTAAAAGCGAATCAAAAAGATAAGCAATTCACCCCGTGCAACCCTATAAAAAATGATGCCGAGTTTCTCATATTTTCCGTGCAATGCACGTTGAAACAATTTTATGCTTATCTTTAAAGGATACAAAACCCATTAAAATAGCGAAAAAATAGCGAAATTTTAATGAAATGTTACGAAAAAAATCAATCACCAATTGAGGCCAAAATCCCAGCCGGTGATTTTCTTTTCGAAGACGTTAAAAATGTGTTACGAACACTGTAGATAGGAATATGCCTTTTTTCTTCAATTGTTACATTAAATGCATTAGGAAAGAAAAAGGGAATATAACTAACTAAATTTGATTTACTACGCTATATCTAATTGTAGTTATCTAAAGTGTAACTTATAAAGAACATATTAAAACTCATAAAGAACCAATAACAACATATCAAAACTCATTACTCTGGAAAGCGGTTGCCTTTTTCCATTTAATTTCTACCACATTATTATAGAAGAAACTGTTCAAAATTAAGGATAGTGGCTAGTTTTTAGCTCTTAAAATCAATGTAATTTTTAACAAAGGCAGCAAAATAGTGTATAATCGAATTTAACATATTCTTTGATTTACACATTTTTATTATTTGAGAGGGGGCCGATTATGAAAAACGAAGAAATAAAAATTAAAAACCAACAAGATGATGATAAAAAGAAGAAAAGACTCATTTTCATCATTATTGGTGTTGTAATTGCAGTTGCTTTAGCGATAGTGCTTCCATTAACTCTTACCAAGTGCTCAACTACTAAATACACATATGGTAATCCTACCTATACTTGGGCTACTGATTATTCAAGTTGCACTGCCGAAAGAGTCGCTAACGAAGATCCAAATCACAAAGAAACTGAAACTGTTAATTCTACCTACCAAGTAGTGGATCCTGCAAAATGTGAAGTGGATGGAACAGGTAGATATACTGCGACATTCACCAACGAAGCCTTTGAAATCCAAACTAATGATACAACTATTTTAGCCACTGGTCATGAGTGGGGCACTCCAACCTATGAATGGTCATCAGATTATTCAACATGTACCGCAAAGAGAATCTGCGCCCATGATGCTTCTCATATAGATACTGAAACCAAAGCATCTACTTGCACTGTTATTGTTGCGGGAGATTGCACAAACGAAGGCACTTCAAAATTCGATGTTACCTTTGAAAATGCAGCTTTTACAGCTCAATCTCAAACAGTGACAATTCCTGCTGGACACGATTGGGGTACTCCAACCTATGAATGGTCATCAGATAATGAGACGTGTACTGCTACTAGAGTTTGTAACCATGATGCTTCTCATAAAGATACCGAAACTGTAAATTCAACATTTGTTGAAACTACGCCAGCTAGTTATGACACTGAAGGTGAAGGAATCTATACTGCGACATTCACTAATGTAGCGTTCACTACCCAAACTAAAAAAGTTACAATTGAAAAATTAATTTATTATGGCGAGTTTCCTCGCTTAAGTGATGATGAAAAAACATTGACATATGGTTTATATCCACAAACAAATGTTAATGATCCAGATTTAGTTACTGCCCTTAACGAATTAACCACTCCAGAATCTAACGGCTATTATTTCTATAATAAAGTGTACTATGCAAAAGTTGCTGCAACTCCATATGATTCAAGTTATACATTTGATAATGGAACAACAATCGTAAGTGATACGACCTATTGGTTCAAGTGCGAGCCAATCGTCTGGAATGTTCTCTCCAACAATAGTGGTGAATATTACATCCTTTCTAGTGTTTTACTAGACGCTCATCGCTATGATGGCGATTCGAGCAATTACGCAAATTCTGAAATTCGCGCATGGCTAAACGGCGACTTCTATAATTCTGCATTTGCTTTAGGTAATAGTATTATCCAAACCACAACCGTCGATAATAGTGCCGCCACGACAAGCGATAGCAGCAACCCGTATGCTTGCAGCGACACCCAAGATAAGGTGTTCTTGCCAAGTTACCAAGACTACATAAACTCAGATTATGACTTCTCAACATCAACTGACTCAACAGACACAAGAGAATGCAAAACAACTGACTGGGCAAGAGCTAGAGGATCATATTGTGAAACCAGTTCTTCATATCTCTATAACGGCTGGTATTGGACCCGTTCCCCTAGCAGCAACAACTCCCTCAGCGCGTGGGGCGTCGACTTCGTCGGCAACCTCAACCGCATCGGCGTCTACGGCGCGAACTTCAGCGTGCGCCCCAGCCTTTCAATCAACATCGCGTAGCTTGCGAAGCGATAATCAAAACAATAAAATCACCGTCTCTAACCAAATTATAGAGGCGGTTTGTTTTAACAAACGAGTATCATATAATTGGTGACAAATAAAATTTTTTTCATCAATTTATACGCTTAATATAATGTAAGTTATCTAAAGTGTAACTAGTAAAGAACATATCAAAGCTCATAAAGAACCAATAACAACGTATTAAAACTCATTACTTTGAAAATGATATGATTTTATTATGGCAAACGGCATTTTTGCAGACATTGAAAGATCGCATTTCTCCAAAAAACGAACTTTTTTATTAATAGGACAACTTATAACAGAGATTCAATCCCATTCAACAGAATCACCATGTTGGTAATGAAGTGGGTGATAAATCTTTGAATATTTCACAAAATAAAGTGCTTGCGGAAATACGAAATAACCAAAATTTTGCCAAGTCTGAGCCCTCAGTACGGATAAAATACCCATTGTTCATTGAAAATATATTTGAAAATAGTTACATCATTACTAAAATTTTCTATAATATTTATCGTTCTTAAAAAATAAATATCGTATGAAGAGAAAAAACATTATTCTATCAATATTGCTAGGTTCACTATCAATTAGTGCATCTATTTTGTTTGCGCTTAATAGTAACAATAAACAAATTAATCAAGCATCTGCAAGTAGCTCTAATCCAGTGGCAGCGGGAAAGTTTTATCGAGTCACTAATGCGAGCGATTTAGTAAGTGGTGGTAATTATATTATTGTTTCTGAAAACGGGTACGCCATAAGTGATGTATGGGGTAATCCCGCCGCTTTATATGGAAGCAATGAAGGTGTCATTAATAGTGGTAAAGGTTTAGTAACCTTAAATAATTCTCCGGCCTCTGTCTTTGGTGTGGAACAAGTTGGCGATAATTTTGCTTTTTATACCAGCATGAGTGTGACTGGTCAATTTAAGAATAAAGTCTATCTCGCTTATAACGATAAAACATATTATGGTGATAACACTTTTGAAAATATTGCTTCTTTCTATGGTGATAAAACCGGTGTTGATGTAGATCGCACTAATGAAGCAGTTTGGTCATTTAGATATGATGAAGAACATGGTAACTATCTCACTAATGTCAGTAAAGGCGGAGATTTAGGCTTTACCTTTACTTATGCGCAAAGATTCTGCCGCAGCGAAGGTGCTTATCGCGTTGAGATTTATAAAGAATATGTGTCTGGAGTAAACATCAGTGCTCTTACCGATACAAAATTTAAAACCGATTATATCGCCGGAGAAGAAATTAACTTATCCGGATTATCAATCGATTTTAGATCGGAAAAACATAATCAAGTTTATTATTATGACACCAATCCAGAATTATTCACTTTTGATAAATACGCGAATAACTCCACTTTAGAAGTGAGTTTCATGAAATTGTTTGATTTCAACATTTCATTAAACATTACCGAAGTTGAATATTATGCTTCACAAGTAACTTCTCCTTTAGCGGATTATCGTGGCCAATACATGTTAGTGTGCGACTATGGTCGTGTCTTAGATGGTGATAATATTAATAAATCCGTTACTGTTTTAGATGGATTATACGGTAAAGTAAAAGTCGATCATAAATATGAAGACGAAGTAAAATTTATCATTGAAAAAACGAATGGTAATTTATATCTGAAAAATTGCAATGGCCATTATCTTGCCATGACTAATGGGATCGAATTCACTTCGGTGAAATCAAATACAATCACCTTAGAATATAATCAAGGCGGTATCAGAATTAAAAATGAAGATGGTTTATATCTTAATTTTGATATGAGTGACTCTAACTTCTCTCTAGGAGTGAAATCTATTGACACACAAGAACCTGTATTCTTATATAAATATGATTTATCTAATGATGTATTAAATGAGTTAAATACATTCTCTGAAGGTTTTTTAAACGCCACAATGGTATGTGACCCACAAGGTCTTGTTAATAATATCACTAGCGGTATTTGGACTACTCAGACTAATAATTTCAATAATTTATCTAATTTTGCACAAGCAGAATTAATTAATAAAACATACAATAGTGGTTCCGTTAGTGGTGATGTTGTTGCCGAAGCCATTCAAAGATATGACTACATTGTTTCTAAATATCAGTTAACGGACTTTATTAATAGAGAAGCCTCTGGTACTTTACAAACCAATGGTGCATCTCAATATAACAAATTAAATGATATTAAAATCTTTAGTAGTAATATGACTATATTAATCATTCTTGTTGGTATGGCCCCAATTACTTCTTTATTTGTCTTAATTGTTCTTAAAAAGAAAAAAACACATAAATGTTAATTTAATCATCAAACATCATCTCCATTGTTTTAGGCGCTAGAGCTTTTAATTTTTCTAATGCATGTCTTCTTTTTGCGTAATTTTTTAAAGTGTCGTATCTAACTTTGTAATTAAATAATATATCCTTGATCATGTCAGGTAACTCTGCTCCCTCATAGAAGCAGTTAAGAGCAGTGGAACAAATCATATCCACCGCTAATTTTTCTATCGTTATTCTTTTATTCTTTTTATCGATTGGCGATTTACTAATAAGAGGCAGAAGAATTATTGAGTCATCTTCTATATATCTAAAGACATCTTCTTTATTAATTCACTAATACGTTTTTATAACCAGCATCTTTCAAAGTATTAAATACGTGTTCTAAGAAAAACTTATCTACTTCTAAGATAATAACGTTTCTATTAATTAAATGATTTAAGAATTGATTTAAAGTAGTGGTGGTTTCATAAATGACATATTCAAAATCAGATGAATAATTGTTCTTAATTAGTCTATCCACCTTTTTGGCGATATTACTTTCTATTTCATTATTAAAATATTTACGTTTAGCAAAGACGTATTGCGTTTT
>CAJOLV010000038.1 GCA_905235515.1 uncultured Bacilli bacterium
TAATCCATATTTCTTAATATAGAAAAGTTTATCACCTTGAGTGACTTCTATTTTAATAACAGTAAATCCATCAATTTCTTCTAATGATGTTTTAACTAAGTCGATACATCTAGGAGAGACTTGATCAATAAGGAAATTAGATATATCTCTTTGAATCGCATCTATATCATCTAACTTAATTGGTTTTCCATTTTTATTAATACCAATATAGATAACACCACTTCCATGAGAAAGAAACGCCACGATTGTATGCTTACAAGAATCATTAAATTGTTCTTTAAATTCTAATGTTTGAGACTCAACAAATTCCATATTTATAGATTATCACATTCACTGATTCTTAACTATTAATCTTTGATTATTTTTATGCGGTGCATATGATAAATCTATGTATCGACATACGGTGCATAACAACTATCTGTGTATCGACATATGGGGGCACGATTGAATGTTGAGACACGTACAAATCGTATGTGTCTTTTTGTTTTATCTTATATACGAAGTATATAATAAGAGAGTTAAACATCCTACACGTAAATAAAACCAGGCTTATGAGAACCTGGTTTTGATTATTAGATTTCATAATTAAACATCGGACTGATTTCAAACTGGATATCATTTGCTTTCAATTCTTTTAATAAATCAATTATATCTCTAGCTTTACCGGAACAAATAACGTCATTATTATCAATCAATTCTTTGCATTTAACATAATTTTGACCACTTACTTTGGACATGATTTTCAAAACATCCATAGACGTTTTGTTATTAATAGATTTGACAGAATAGATATTTTCATCAAACTTATTGTAACTGTCAATTAGAAAATGTAGTTTTATGGCGGTCGAAAATGTAGGTATTTAGTAGCTTCCTATATCTCCTTCATCATCATATAAGAGTTTGTCTTTGACACAAGCAAGTGGATATAAACGATTCTAGATTTACGAAAATCTATTTATTTTTATCCTTCTTCTCTTTGTTTTCATCATAAGTGTTGTCTATCTCTTTGGTGGGAACATTTTTCGGCTTTTTGTTGTTATGAGCAATGACACCCGCTCCTATACCACCAACTGCAACTAATCCTGTACCAGTTCCTAGCAAAGTGTTTTCTATCCTTTTGCTCTTCGCTTTGTTCGGAGGTTGTTTCTTCAACAGAAGATGTAATCGCATTAGTTTGATGGACAATATTTACCCCCGGAGAAGGCATTAAAAAATAGAAAAATACACTTATCAAGAAAATATTCATTTTATTTACCGACAGTCGTTACTTCTTTGCCTATTCCGAATATGCCGACCATACCGGGTCCGGTTGAAACACCGATAATCGCGCCGACAACAATTGTTTTAATAGCTTTAAATTGAACGCCTGATTCTAGCAATTTATTTTTGACATATTCAGCAGCTTCGACATCATCACCATGAATGATATAAATTTCTTGATTCTCTGGTTCTATCACGTTTTCAAGGAATAATTTAACAATTTCATCCATGCTTTCTTTACGGCCTTTAACTTTTTTGTAGGAAGTTTGATTTCCTTCAGCGTCTGAATAAAGGATTGGTTTCACTTTAAAAAGATTGCCAAAAGTTGCGGTAGAAGCTTTTACTCTATTAGCCTTTGAGAGATAAGTCAGAGTTTCAACTGTGCAAAATTCAACGACATTATTTCTCATCGCCATGGTTTCTTTGATGACCTCGTCTAAAGGGAGGCCTTTTTCGACTAGTTCACAAGCTTTAAGAACAACAAAGCCTTGACCGATTGAAGCGTTGAGTGAATCGATGATTTCAATTCTTTGTTCAGGAAATTCTTGCCTTAATTGTTCAGCAATTCTTAAAACTTTAAATAAGGTTTTAGATTGTTTGCCACAACAACCGACATATAAGATGTCTTTTCCTTCTTTTAAATATTTTCTAAATTTTGATATGATTTCGCGTTCAGTGGTTGAAAGGATATATATTTTTTCACCACTTCTTAAAGTATTAAAGAGAGTCTTTTCATCGATGGCTTTCCAATCGGGGTCCAAAGCCATTTCTTCCCCATTAATAAAGATTGAGAAATCAAGTAAGTCAATATCATGTTTGGCTCTTACATCCTCATATAAATCACAGTTTGTATCTGAAAATATTTTAATTGGATTCATGGCTTTACCCCCTAACTATTGTCTTCCCCAGTTTCGATATTGGGCGAATTTTCTCTTTGTTCTTTAACAAATTCTTCTGCGTCCTTCTTATCTTTGCGAGTCAATTCAACATTCTCGTTTTCCTTTAAATGAGAAAGTGTAACTTGTGGGAATGGAATATTGATGTTGTTCTTATTAAATAAGAGGAAAATTTCTCTATTCAAATCACGAGATAATTGAATACGGTCTTGTTCGTTGCACATCGCGAGAATTCGAATATTAACTGATGAATCACCAAGTTCCACTACACCTTTATAGAATGGTCCATCAATAATGGCTGGTAATTTCTTCTTAATTTCAGGGAATGCTTCGTTTAAAACATTTTCAACTCTTTCAAGCGATTCGCCATATTCAATACCGACATCGATCAACGCATATGATGATTCTTTAGTCATGTTCAAAACGCCAGAAATTGATGAGTTATTAAATATTTTAATATTATTTGCAGCATCGACGACTTTGGTAGTGCGGAGGCCGATTTCCACGACTTGTCCTCTGAAATCGCCAATGGTGACGATATCGCCCACTCTAAATTCGCCTTCAAAGACAATGAATATACCGGCGAGAATATCGCTGATAAGGCTTTGAGCGCCAAGACCAATAACAATAGATAAAATACCCGCGGATGTTAATAAGGAGGCTGAATTTAATCCAAATAGATATAAGCAATAGAATAATCCGCCAAAAATTCCACCATATCTTAAAACTGATACGACAAGATTGCCGGTAGTTTCAACTCTAGAACCTAATAATCCGCAGAATGATTTAACCGCCACTTGAATCAATTTAGTAGCCACAAAGATTAATATGATAATCATTATTGATTCAGTGATGGCAAAGACATTAAATCCTCTATCCCATTCACCAGAGAAAATATAGGTAAATATATTGTCGGTTTGAGGTCTAGCAATAGACACAATGATAGCAACTAAGACAAAGATAGCGGCTAAAGTCGAATAAGCGAACAAGATTGTTGATAATTTTTGTTCGGGTGTCTTAAATTTCCAAGTGGTTTGATAGTATCTAGAAACAGCGGTCGTAGTTCTCTTTTTTCTTCCAGAAGGAGCGGTGAGAGTAATAACGTTTTTCTTGCTTGGTTCAGCATTCGATTCATTTCTTCTTTTGATAATCTCGACATAAGCATTATCGCCTTTATCAGTGGAAAAAGCATAGAATCCAGAGGCTAAAACAATAAATATGAAACTGAAGAGTAATGTATAAGATGAAATAGCGTTTCTTTCTTGATAGATAGAATCATTGGGTGTCGCCGCACAAATGTAGTAATTACCTATTTGTTTAACACTTTCATAATATGAAACACCATTAATTGTTTGGAAACCATTAAATGTGGAACCAAGTTTGAATGCAGATGGGGACATGCCAACATCAACAGCTTTTTTACCAATAGAAGTTTTGATTGAAGAATAAATAATTTTATGATCTTCAGTAGTGTCAAAGGCCATAAAGAAAGATTTCTCTCCATATACGTGCATATTACTTAAAACATAAGATATAGAAGTAATATCGTAAAGTGATTGAAGAGCACTTTCATCAACACTAATTTGAACAAGGGAACGATGCTTAGTAATGGTGCTCCCGGTCCATGTTCCTTCTAATTGGGCATTGTAATTTGTTTTAGTGGTATAAACTGTTTCACCACCATCGCCTTGGTATGTATAGTAATAGAATTTATAACCAATATTTTTAAATGATGTGCCATCGATTGTTACGATAGAACCTTGAATAAATTGGTCAACCTTTTGATCAATAATTTGTTTAAATGAATATAAAGGATTATTAACATCGTTGGTGATGTTTTGATACCAAACACCAGAATTTGTCGCCACAACATAACCATCTTCGTCATAAACAAAGATATTTGCGATGTCGTTATCAGAACATAAATCATCTAGGGCTTTTACTTTTGACGTTGAATAACGTGGATTGCCATATTGATCGAGTAAATAAATTTTTTCATCTTTATCATTTATTTTATAAAGTGGGTGAACGTTTTCGTCCTCAGCATTTTGGATAAAAATCTTTTCAGGTTCTTCTTCGAAGATATATGAGAAAATTACTGTTTTAGATAAATATTGTTCATCGACATGTTTTTGAATGTTTTCCGTATTCTTTTCATTATTTTCGAGAATAAGTTGAATGTCATCTAGTCTAGATGAAGAAACAGTTGTGACATTATTTAATCCTAATAATGTTTGTGCGAAGAACGAGATTAAGAAGATTGCGGCAAGACCAACAATCGTCACAGGTAGCATTCTACTAAAGATGAATCTTGAGAAATAATGCTGAGCACCTCTAAGGTCTCTTGTGCCAATCGTTCTACGTCTTAGTTTTTTATTTTCACCTTTTTCGATTTCTTCACTAATTTGAATTTGAACTCTTTCCGCAATTTCTTCATCAGTGTATTTCGTTTTTTTGTTGATGACTTGTTCTTTATATTCGTTTGTAAATTTGTCATCGAGCATAATCACTTGGTCAGCAACATCGCGTCTAAGAACCATGCCATAGCCAACAATGATGCAAGAAACAAGGACAAATGCTAAACATGATGAAACGATAGCAGTAATGTTCGACATTAATAGTTCAGTGTTTGATACAACTGCAGCTAGGACAGTAAATTGTCCATATGATTCAGAGACAAATGATTTTGCCACTAAATAGTATTTCACTCCGGCAATAGTTTGATAGCCGGCATATTTATCATAATCATCCTGATTTGTCATTCCATAATCGGTGTATTTAAGACCGGATAAGACTTCACTTCCATCATCAAAATAAAGGAATGTTTCTTCGTTGGTATCAATAGCGAATAAAAATCCTGATTTACCGACGGATAAGCCAGATAAAACAGAAGAAATATTTTTAATTCCTGACAATTCAGCAGTCAATATTTCGTCAGATATATTTGTCAGGATGAAATATGAATGTTCGTTAAAATCTTTGAAATAAGTGCTGTATGTATAATAATTCAAATCACCAGAAGGTGAAATCATCGGTAAATAAATGGTTTGGCCATCAACAATTTTAGCCGTACCATTTTGTTCATCGTTTTTGGCAACTAAATTATTAAATATCTCTTCTGTAGTAACTTCACTCCAGTTAAAATCTAAATAATTTCTATCGCTAGAAATAATTGTTTTGCCATCATCTTGAATTAAGAAAATATTGGAAAGTCCAACATCATAACTTAAATCCTGAAAGACATCGCACATATCGGAAATTGCGTCATGAAGTTCATCTTCATTTGACGCATCGCCGATTGGTTGCAATATATTGATGTCATCAATATATTTAGATAAAGTCGTTAACGTGGTTTGGTTAGTTTCATTAAATTTATCGGTCGCGGAATTGATAGTTAAATCATTAATAACGAGGGTATTTTGAACTTCTTCCAAAATCTTTTCAGATCTCTGCTTTTGAAGGGTCTCACTCGCTCTTGTTTGCATAAGTGAAAAAAGTCCAACCAGCACAACAGCGCCAACAATTAAAACTTCAATTGATAGAATGCTACGCCTCAAATGGGCTCTACGATTTTTTTTGAAAGCAACGTCGTTGTTTCTCATAATGGTATCCTCAAAAAATTTAACACAAAATATTTTACCATTTTAAAAATGGTATAG
>CAJOLV010000039.1 GCA_905235515.1 uncultured Bacilli bacterium
CGACGGAAGCATAGACATATAAAACATAACATTTGTAAGAGAAAATTCCGAAAAACAAAGTTTAATTCTAAAAACGGAATTTAGTTTTTCAAGTTATATTCAATTAACGAAATAGTCATTTTTATTTATAAAATTGTCATAAATATATATAATAAACAAGTTATAGGTTTGAACTATTTAAAATGTTCAAAAAATGAGGAGGCATCTTTATGCTAAAACTTGTTGAAATAGTAAAAGATTACCAGATGAAGGACCAAGAACCGGTTCATGCATTGAAGGGGATTACAGTCAACTTCCGTAAAAATGAATTTGTCGCTGTTTTAGGCCATTCAGGCTGTGGTAAGACAACCTTATTAAATATTGTCGGTGGATTAGATCGTTACACATCTGGTGATTTAATTATCGAAGGCAAGAGCACTAAAGATTATAAAGATGGAGATTGGGATACATATCGTAACCACTCGATCGGTTTTGTTTTCCAAACCTATAACTTAATTCCTCATCAAAGTATTTTAAAAAACGTTGAACTCGCCCTCACCATAGGTGGAGTGAATAAAGAAGAAAGAAAACAAAGAGCCGTTAAAGCTTTAGAAAAAGTTGGTTTAGGTGGTTTAGAAAAGAAAAAGCCAAATCAATTAAGCGGTGGACAAATGCAAAGAGTCGCCATTGCTCGTGCTTTAATTAATGAACCAGAAATCTTATTAGCAGATGAACCAACTGGCGCTTTAGATAGTGAGACATCTATCCAAGTCATGGATTTATTAAAAGAAGTGGCAAAAGATTGTCTAGTCATCATGGTTACCCATAATCCCGAATTAGCGGATAAATACGCCAATAGAATCATCCGTATGAAAGATGGTGTTCTTTTAAGCGATACTAATCCATATACCGATGAACAAGAAGCTTTAGAAACTAAAAAACACCTTGAAGTAGAAGAAGCTAAAGTAGATAAAATTGTAAAAAAGAAATCCTCTATGTCATTTATAACCGCAACGGGATTATCATTATCTAATTTACTTAGTAAATTAAAAAGAACTATACTCGTCGCTATCGCAGGCAGTATTGGTATCGTTGGTGTCTCTGCCGTTTTAGCGGTCTCTAATGGTGTCTCTAACTTTATTGATGATATGCAAGATGATATGTTATCTAACTATCCATTAACGATTTCTGAAACATCGATTGACTTAACTTCCTTAATTAATGGTTTATCTTCTTGGGATGAAAAAGTGATTTCTGATTTTGATATCAAAACACAAGTTGGTTTAGATTCGATGATTGATTACTTGATGACGAAATATAAAGATATTTTCTCTGTCAAAAATAATGATATCAACGATGATTTATTAGCATATTTAGATCAAATCGATGATGATTATATAAGTTCTATTATGTTTGACTATAACATCGACATCACTAATAACATCTTCACTGAATGGAGAAGAGGCTATGAAGATGGCGATGGCTCAAACGTCTCATTAAATGGTCTAACACAAATGTATATTTCTGAGCTTTCGACAGTGGAAAATTTTGGTCAATACGCTCAATTTGTGAATTTATTCACAAACTTCATGAGACCACTTCCAGGTGATGAAAAGTTTATCTTATCTCAATATGATTTAATCGGCAATTCTCAATTTGCGAGTAAGGCAACTGACTTAATGGTGGTGGTTGATGAAAATCAAACGTTAACCGACATCTTATTTGCGCAAATGGGTTTCTTTACGGAAAAACAATTCCTTGATTTAGCCGAAAAAGCAATTAAAGAAAATGAAGGGGCGACTCCAGAAGAACTCGCTGAATTTGATGATTATCCAAAAGCTTATACATTTGATGAAGTGCTAGGAAAGAAATTATATTACGTCCCCGATATTTATACTTTTGATACGATTAAAAACCATAAAGTGACAATTGTTTTTGACGTTTCATCAATCGCGGCAAGTCTTGGTGATGGTTTCCCTAACGAAATTGAATTTAATTTAAATTATAATGAAAGCGGTGATTTAATCACCGGTTCAGTTTTAGGACTTCCATTAGTGTTAACAAGGACTGGTGAAAAGCCATTAGTTAATCCGTGGGAAGGCGCTTGGAATGGAAAACTCTCTTTTGGAGAAACAAAATTTGAATACACAATTGTGATGGAAGCTGGTACAGCGACTTTATTAACCCCATATAATAGCATATTAGTGCCAATATCCGGACCAGTCGCATATATATATGAAGATGAGGAAATTAAAGCCTATCAATATAATGGAATGATTGATGATATTACTTCTGTTCCAGGAGTTCAAGAGATGACTATTAAAGGCATCTTGAAAAAGAAAGATGGAGTGAATTTTGGTTCTCTTGGTCGCGGTATTTATTTCACTGATGAATTATCACGAAAATTCATTGCTGATCAAGAGGAAACTAAAATCATTTCAAGCGATGAAACCGGCAAAGAAGGCGTCATTAATTACATTCAAAAACAAGCTGATAAGAGATTTAATGCTTATGTTACATACGAATATACTTCTTTTGCTAAAGGCAAGGCAGAAAAAGTAAAAGATGTTAAAGGATTTGCTAATTGTATTAACAACGCCAACAATTCTGGATTCTCTAGTTATATGAACATTACGCAAACGAGTAATGTCGATATCAATAGAGCAACACTTCGCAGCTTATCTGGATTATCTTCTAAAAAGAATAGTAATAATCAATATGAGATTGGCAAATATCCACAAACGATTAGTATTTATCCAAAAAATTTTGCTGCTAAGAAAGTTATTAATGAGCATTTGGATAAATGGAACGAAGATGTTGTCATTAATGTTAACAATAAAAACTTAAAAGTCGAAGACCGCCAAGAATTAACATATACCGACACAGTGGAAATGATTATTCAAACAATCAACACAATGATTCAGGTGATTACCATTGCCTTAATTGCTTTCTCATCGTTATCATTGGTGGTCTCTTGCTTCATGATTGCTGTCATCACTTATATTTCAACAATGGAAAGAGTAAAAGAGATTGGTGTCATTAGATCTTTAGGTGGGAGAAAGAAAGACGTCTCAAGACTATTTGTGGCAGAATGTATAATCATTGGCTTAGCCAGTGGTGTAATAGGTATCGCTACAACCTACTTATTATCAATTGTTATTAATTTAATTGTTGGTCATTTTGCCAATGGAATCACAAATATCGCCGCTTTACCAATTTTGGTCGCCTTAATCATGATTGGCCTATCAATCTTATTGAATGTTTTATCTGGTTTAATCCCTGCAATGAAAGCTAGTAAACAAGACCCAGTTATCGCTTTAAGGAGTGAATAATGAAGAAAGTCGGAATGATATCTTTAGGTTGTGCAAAAAATCGCGTGGATGGAGAGAATATCCTCGGTCTTTTAGATCATGACAAATACCAAATCGTCAATAATGTTGATGATGCAGATATCATTTTTATTAATACTTGTGGCTTTATTGAAAAGAGTAAAAAAGAATCAATTGACACGATATTTGATGTGGTTTTTACTGGTAAAACCGTTATTGTTACTGGTTGTTTAGTCCAAAGATATAAAGAGGAATTGATTAAAGAAATTCCAGAAGTCGCGCGTTTTATCGCTATTAGAGACTATCCACGTTTAAATGAAATCTTAAGTGAAGTCGATGATGAATTAAAAGAAAAAGGTGGAATCGATGATGAATATCGCTTAGTCTCTACTGGACCATTTTCGGCATATCTTAAAATCGGTGAAGGATGTGACAATTGTTGTACATATTGCGCTATCCCGTTAATTAGGGGTCATTTCGTTTCAAGACCATACTTAGATATTATTAACGAAGCGAAAAAACTAGCGTCTCAAGGATATAAAGAATTAATCGTTTTAGAGCAGGACACTACCAAGTATGGGATTGACCTACATAATGGCGAAAATATTGTCATGCTTTTAAAGGGTTTACTGGAAATCAAAGAATTAGAATATATCCGTTTACTATATCTTTATCCAGATGAAATCAGCGACGAATTAATTGATTTGATTGCCGCTAATTCAGAGAGATTAAGTCCATATTTTGATATCCCAATTCAACATAGTGAAGATGCGATTTTAAAAGCGATGAATCGTCGTGGAAATAAAGAATTTTTAAGAAATCTATTTAAAAAGATTAGAGATAAAGTCCCTCATGCAGTATTACGCACAACAATAATGGTGGGATTTCCTGGAGAAACCGAAAAAGATTTCCAAAATCTGAAGAAATTTATATCTGAAATTAAATTCGATCACTTAGGAGCCTTTACCTATTCAAGAGAAGAAGGCACTAAGTCATATGATTTTCCACATCAAGTGAGAGAATCGACAAAAAATAGACGACTTGAAGAATTAATGGAATTGCAACAAAACATTTCTTATCAAAATAATCAAAAACATATTGGAGAAGATATGACTGGTTTAATCATTGGTGAAGAAGATGGACAATATCTATTTAGAAGTTATTGGAATGCTCCCGATGATGTTGATGGGAAAATATATGTTTCCAAAACCAAAGATTTAAAACCAGGTGACAAGGTAAAGGTCATAATTGATAATGCTTTTGTTTATGACTTGGCCGGTCATCTATTGTAATTATATTAAAATATAAGAGGTGCCATCATGAGTGTCTCTTCTTATCAATGAAATTTATTAAAAATTACTAGGCGAAACGCATGAAAATCTAAAATTGTGATTACTACCTAGCAAGAATAACTGGCCATCTACTTAAGAGCCAGTTTTTCTTATGGAAACAACTGTC
>CAJOLV010000040.1 GCA_905235515.1 uncultured Bacilli bacterium
CGATGGAATCCGCAGATTCTCCGCTAAAATCACTTATCAAAATAGAAAATAGGAAAAATAAAATAAATTTATTTATTTAAGCAAAATATTTGTTTAATATATTTTATTATTGGTGAACATTATGAAGGAACATGCATTTGATAATGAGTACTATTTAAGTATTCAAAGAGAAAACATTCTCAAACGAATTGAACAATTTGAAAACAAGCTTTATCTCGAAGTTGGTGGCAAATTATTTGATGATAACCACGCTTCTCGAGTTTTGCCTGGCTTTGCTAAAGACGATAAATTTAAAATCTTATTAAGTTTAAAAGACCAACTTGAAATCTTAATCGTTGTTAATAGTGAAGATATCACAAAAAGAAAAATTAGAAGTGATACTGGTATTACCTATGATGTTGAAGTAGAAAGATTAGTCTTAACATATAAGGCACAAGGTTTTAAAGTCGCTGGTGTCATCTTATCAATGTATGAAGATAATCCCAACACTTTAGTGTTTACCAAACATTTAAGATCATTTAAAGTTCCTGTTTACCATCATTATCGTATTAAAGGCTATCCAGAAAACATTTCCTTAATCGTTTCTGAACAAGGTTTAGGTAAAAACGAATATATCAAAACAGAAAGACCATTAGTTGTGGTGACCGCTCCGGGACCTGGGAGTGGCAAATTAGCGACTTGTTTATCACAACTTTATCATGATCACAAAAGAGGAATTAAATCTGGCTACGCTAAATATGAAACATTTCCAGTGTGGAATTTACCATTAAATCATCCAGTTAATATTGCTTATGAAGCCGCGACTGTTGATTTAGGTGATGTCAATGTTATTGACCCATATTATTTAGAAAAAACTGGAAATATCGCAGTTAACTATAATCGTGATGTGGAAGCTTTTCCGTTATTAAAAGCAATTTTTGAAAAAATCTATGGAGAATCCCCATATCATTCTCCAACACATATGGGTGTGAATATGGTCGGATACGCAATTAAAGATGATGAGGCAATTAGAAAAGCCTCTTGTCAAGAAATTGTCAGACGTTATTATGAATCTTTAAAAAATAACCTTTTAGGTTCTTACTCTGATGAAATGGTGACTAGATCCCAACTATTAATGCAGAGAGTTGGCGCTGATATCGCTGATCGCCCAGTTATTGCGAGAGCGAATTCTTATTCCGAAAAAGTTAAAGTCCCAGTGCTCGCTATAGAGTTAAGAGATGGGACAATTATCACTGGTAAAAGAAGTGAATTATTATCCGCTACCAGTGCGGCTATCCTTAACGCATTAAAGAAAATGGCGAATATTGATGATAAGATTCCATTATTATCAAGAGGGGTTATAGAACCAATTCAAACATTAAAAACTGAATCTTTAAAGAATATTAATCCTAAGATTAGAGCAGAAGAAATATTAATTGCTCTAGCAATTCAAGCTATCACTAATCCATTAGCGGAATTAGCCTTATCTAAATTAAATGAATTAGATGGTTTAGAAGCTCATTCTTCCTCCATCTTAGCGGCAGCGGACTTGAAGACTCTTAATAAATTAGGTCTAAGAGTGACTGAAGAACCACAGAACTTTGTCACTAAAATTATTACTAAAATTCCCGAATAAAAGAAAAACGACATCGATTGATGTCGTTTTAATTTCTAAAGAAATTATCTTTTTCTTTCCTTGATTTCTTCTTGCACCATCTTTAAGAATTGATTGACTGGAACAGTGATTTGCTCTTGTTGACCATATTTACGATAGGTGACAGTCTTATCGTCTCTTTCGTGATCACCTAAAACAATGGTGTAAGGAATCTTTCTGATTTGGGAATTTCTCATACGATAACCAAGTTTATCGTTACTATCATCGAGATTCACTCTTAATCCTAAAGATTTGAAATTTGCATATAATTCTTTTGCATATTCAAGATGGAAATTGTTATTAACTGGTAATAAGTTCACTTGCACTGGGGCTAACCAAGTTGGGAAAGCACCGCCGAAGTTTTCAATAATGATACCAAAGAATCTTTCTAAACTGCCTAAGCAAGCGCGGTGTAACATAATAGGTCTAACCTTCTCACCATTAGAGTCGATATAGAAGCAATCGAATCTTTCTGGTAAGTTCATATCAAGTTGAATCGTGCCGCATTGCCAGATTCTATTCATTGAGTCACGTAGTTTAAAATCTAACTTAGGACCATAGAAGGCTCCATCGCCTGGATTAATCTTAAATTCATGACCAGATTTTTCACAAGCTTCTTTAAGAATAGCTTCAGATTCGTTCCAGATTTCAATATCACCGATATAGTCATCTTCTGGGCGAGTAGATAATTCAATTTTATAATCTAAACCAAATAAGGAATAGATTTCATCATATAAAGATAAGATGGAATTAATTTCATCGACTAATTGGTCACGTCTAACAAATGTATGAGCGTCATCTTGCGTAAAACTTCTCACTCTAAATAAACCATTTAAAGCGCCGGAAGCTTCGTGTCTATGGACATGACCTAATTCAGCGTATCTTAAAGGTAAATCTTTATAGGAATGTAAGGAATTCTTGTAAACAAGAATAGAACCAGGACAGTTCATTGGTTTAATCGCGAATTCATTTTCATCAACCATAGATGTATACATATTTTCATGGTAGTGATCCCAATGACCCGATATCTCCCATAATTCACGAGATAACATAATTGGGGTATCTATAACCATATAATCGTATCGATAGTGGAATTCTTTCCACATTTTTTCAATTTCTTGACGGACAATCATCCCGTTAGGAAGCCAGAATGGCATTCCAGGACCAAATTCTGAAAGCATAAACAAGTCGAGTTGTTTGCCTAATAAACGATGGTCTCTCTTTTTTCTTTCTTCGATGAGATGTAAATAAGATTGTAATTCTTCTTCACTCCACCAAGAGGTTCCGTAAATACGGGTTAATTGTTTGTTTTTGCTATTGCCTCTCCAATAGGCACCCGCTAAAGAAAGTAGTTTAAAATGTTTGATTTGTCCAGTGGACATAATGTGTGGTCCACGGCAAAGATCGATGAAGTCACCTTGTTTAAATAAAGTGATGTCTTCATTGATACCTTCAATTAATTCAACTTTATAAGGGTTAGAAGCAAATACTTTTAAGGCTTCTTTTTTGGAGAGTTGTTCTCTAATAATTTTTTCATCTTTACTAGCGAGTTCTTTCATTTTCTTTTCAATCGCTGGTAAATCTGCTTCGGTAATGGTGATATCACCAAAATCGATGTCATAGTAGAAACCATTTTCAATCGCTGGTCCAAATCCGAACAAAGCATTTGGATATAATTGTTGAATAGCTTCCGCTAATAAGTGTGAGGTGGAATGATTTAAAACATCTAAACCTTCCACACTGGATTTGTCCATTTCAATAATGGAACCATCATGTTGTTGTACTTTCATAAATAAATCTCCTCCGCAATACAAAAGCGGGCTTTTGTTGGCATTGCATTTTTATAATAAATCAAAAAGATTTAAAATAACTAATATTGATTATTGAAGCATTTCAATAAGGTCTCTTAAACCATGGACATGTTCGTGCTTCATGCTGACAGCTTCTTCGATTGGAAAATCGACAACTGCATTGTCCTTCATACCGACGATACGAGAACCTTCTTCATTGATAACGATTTCAACAGCGCGAGAAGCTAATCTTGTCGCTAAGATTCTATCGTTAGCGGTTGGGGAACCACCTCTTTGTAATCTACCGAGAACCTCTGTTCTAGCGGTAAAGCCTGTGGCTTCTTCAACTTCTTTAGCTAATTGGTTAATATCGATTAAATTTTCAGAAACGATGATAATCGCATGGTCTTTATTTTGCGCTTTCATCTTTCTTAATTTTTTAAATAGTTGTTCTTTTTTAAGCGGATATTCTGCACAGATGACACCTTCAGCACCTTCGGCAAGAGCGGCATACATCGCTAAGTCACCACAATCTCTACCCATAACTTCAATTAAGGAACAACGTTGATGAGATGAGGATGTATCTTTAAGCCTATCGATACAATCACAGATTGTATTTAAGGCTGTTGAAAAACCAATTGTTTGATCTGTGCTACCGACGTCATTATCAATTGTGGCAGGGACACCAACAACTGTGAATCCAGCTTTAGCTAAATCGTTTAAACCACGGTATGTACCATCACCACCGATACCAATTAAAGCATCGATTTCAAAGTCATTAAGAATTTCAATCGCCTTTTTAATTGTTTCTGGTTCTTTGAAACTTGGCAAACGGGCAGAACGGATGATTGTGCCACCTCTATTAATAATATCGGCTGTGAAGTCTTTATTAACTTGTTGAATGTTACCTTCAATTAATCCTTTATAGCCATCATAGACGACATACATTTCTTTACCGTAAAATAATCCAGCACGGATACAGACTCTGAGTGCGGCGTTCATACCAGGTGCGTCGCCACCACTAGTGAGAACAGCAATTTTTCTAATCATATAACATTTTTTCTCCTTAATATATTGCTTTTGCAAAATATTACTACGAATACTATTATAGACTCGCTTTTGTCAAATATAAATAATATTTATCTAGGCGAAACGCATGAAAATCTAAAATTGTGATTACTACCTAGCAAGAATAACTGGCCATCTACTTAAGAGCCAGTTTTTCTTATGGAAACAACTGTC
>CAJOLV010000041.1 GCA_905235515.1 uncultured Bacilli bacterium
GTCACCCCAGCCAATCACTCTCTAGCTCAGCCGGTAGAGCACTTGACTTTTAATCAAGGGGTCTGGAGTTCGATTCTCCAGAGAGTGACCATCTTGCCCAGGTGGCGGAACAGGTAGACGCACAGGACTTAAAATCCTGCGGTAGCGATACCGTACCGGTTCGATTCCGGTCCCGGGCACCAGTTGAAAAATTCCCCGATTTATCGGGGTTTTTTCATACAATGAATATGCAATTTGACAAAAAGACTATTTTGTATATATGATATACAAGGAAACATTTTAAGGAGAATAACATGAGACATCTCATCATAATGAACCCAAAAGCCGGTGAAGATAATAAGATCGGTTATGATTTAAAGGGTGAAATTTTAAAACATTTTTCTGGTTTAGATTATGAAATTTATGAAACAACTGGACCAAGATCTGTTATTCCTTATTTAAGAGAATATTTTAAGAACCATAGAGAGCTCACAAGAGTTTATGCTTGTGGTGGCGATGGAACTGTTCACGAAGTGGCCAATGGTTTAATTGGCGCACACAACGCCGAATTAGCTATCTTGCCAATCGGTACAGGCAACGATTTTGTCAAAATCTATGGTGCTTTAAATGATAATATTGATGAATATCGTGATTTTAAGCAATTAATCGATGGTGAAGCCAAACCAATTGACTTATCTAAAATCTCTGGTCCTACATTAGAAGAACCTTGGTATTCCATTAATGTTATCAACTTTGGTTTTGATGCAATTGTTGGTGCAAAAGGAAATATTAATAAACAAAAAGGAAAAAATAATCCATATGGCCCTGCCGCAATTATTCCTGCTTTATTAAAAGGCCGTTTCAACAACACCATCATCAAAGCCGATGGTGAACAATTAAACAAAAAGAAATTATTACTTGGTTCTTTAGGTCAAGGTCAATGGGTTGGTGGACAATACCACGCTCAACCACATAGTGATAACACCGATGGCTTAATCGATGTTATGATGCTCAAATGTATGTCATTAATGAGATTAATGATTCAATACTTTGGCAAATATCAACATGGTCAACATTTAGACAACGAAAAACTTATGAAGAGAATTATTTATAGACGTTCTAAGAAAGTTGAAATTATTGCACCAAAAGATATCGACGTTTGTGTTGATGGTGAAATGATCAGAGGCAACCACTTTGATGTTGAAGTTTGCCCAGGTGCTATTAAATTAGTTTACCCAGCTAAATAATTAAATATGTTTTTAGTCTTCTTCATTATTGCTTGTACAATTGGTTTACCGGTTGTTGGTTCATTAACATTTTGGCCAGTTCATTCTTGGTATGACTTTTATATTCCAGTAGTCTTATTCTTTGGTGGATTCTTTGGCGGTATCATCGTTTCTTTTATCGTGACATTTATCGCTTCTTTAGGTGTCAATCAAAAGAAAGAGAGAACTAAACCAGGAAGTTGGTCTTATTGGTGGCTACATCAAGGAATCAAATGTATTGACTGGTTCTCTAACATTGACTGCAATGTTATTGGCGCGAATAAATTGCCAAAGAACCAAAGATTTGTTCTCGTTTGTAACCATAGAAGTAATTATGATCCAATGATTATCATTGAAAGATTCTCTTTAAAAAAGATTGCTTTTATTTCTAAAGAAAGTAATTTCAAGATTCCAATGGTTGGCCGTTTTATGAAGGGCTCATGTTATCAAGCAATTGATAGAGTAGATCGTGAAGAAGCTTTAAAAGTTATTAAAAAATGCACAAACTTTGTTCAAGATGGAGTAATGTCCATCGGTGTCTTCCCTGAAGGGACTAGACAAAGAAAAGAAATAATCGGCCAATTCCATGAAGGCGTATTTAATATCGCTATTCATGCGAATGCACCACTAGTGATTGCTGCCTTAAAAGGCACAGAAAAAATTGCTGGGAGAGCACCATTTAAAAGAACAAAAGTTATTCTAAAAATTATCGGTGTTATTCAGCCTGATGAAATCCAAAATTACACCGCTAAAGCCATTAGTGATCTCTCAAGGGATTTAATGATTGATTTCTTATCAGATTAATATGAATAAAGAAAGACTAATTAAAGACATTTTATCTCCGGATGCTTTTATTATTTCTCCTCTCGTAGGTGGAATGATGAATGAATCTTGTATCGTGGAGGCAAAGGACAAGAAGTACGTTTTGTATGTCTCCACAAAACAAGCTAATGAAATGGTTAATCGTTCACTAGAAAAAGATAATCAATTACTTGTATATTCATTAGGAATCACTTCTAAAAATATTTATTTTGATACTGAAAAAGGCATCAAAATTAATGAATTTATTGATGGCCATTCTTTAGATAAAATTAATGAATATTCTTTAAAAAAGGTTGCAAAACTCCTACACATTCTCCATAATTCGCCAAAAATGAGTCAAGAAGACTATCACCCTTTTGCCCGTTTTACTGTTTATGAAAACGAAGCAAAATCTTTTGTTAAAGAACAAGATAAAGACTATCTCCTTTTAAAAGAAATTCTCTTCAACAATAAGGATTATTTAGAGAGCCAAAAGATGTCTTTATGCCATAATGACGCACAAAAAAGTAACATTGTTAAGTCAGCTAAAGATGAATATTTCCTCATCGATTTTGAATTTATGGGAAATAATGATCCGATTTATGATATTGCTACTTTCGGTAATGGCGCTGTTGAAGAAGGCTTTGCCTTATTAAAAGAATACGCTCCTAATCCAAGTGTTGATTTAATGAAACGTTATTATTTATGGAGAATCTTTGTTTCATTACAATGGTATAATGTTGCCTTAGTCAAACATTATCGTGGAGAAGGAGCAATTCATAACTTCAATTTCTTATCTGTTGCGGACTTTTTCCTAAACAATGCAAAAACAGCGAACAAATATTTATCAAATTTATAATTATTTATTTATAAATGTGATATTATTCTTAATCGGAGCAATATTATGGACAGCACTGAACAATTAATTATTCAAACGTTAGATAAAGTTAGATACTTCCTTCAAAGAGATGGCGGAGATTGTGAATTCGTCTCATTTAAAGATGGAGTAGTTAGTGTACGTATGCATGGCGCTTGCCAAGGTTGTGCATACGCAAACAACGATATTAAGGAATTAGTCGAAGTCATTCTTCAAGAAGAAGTTCCAGGCGTTGTAGAAGTTCGTTTAGCCGAATAGCTCTTGGGGTGTAGCCAAGCGGTAAGGCAGCGGACTCTGAATTCGCCATTCACTGGTTCGATCCCAGTCACCCCAGCCAAAACAGCAAAAAAGGGGCTGTTAAGAAACCTATAAGGTGACTTAGCCCCTTTTAATTTACGTTTTAGACTTAACAGATTAACTGTTAAGAAACCTTTTTCTTCCTT
>CAJOLV010000042.1 GCA_905235515.1 uncultured Bacilli bacterium
TGATGCATGAATAAATATAAAATATTTAAAAACAAAAGAACTAAATACCACCCATCAATAGAAATCAGCGTTCTAGAAGATGGAACATGGGAAAATATCGAAATAACTGATAGTCCAACTGTAACTGGAAATTATGAAGAATTTGATGTAAATCCAAATCCCAATTCAGACAAGAAATCTTATTTCAGAAAGTATCTAAGGAAAGATAAACTCCGACATAGAGGACAAGAACTTAAAAAGTATCGTTTAGTAGTTTCCGATGAAATAAAAATAGATGTATATGTTTCACTAATTAAAGAGCAAAGAAAAAATGGTGGAAAGCTAACGAATGAAGCTTTAACCCAGAAAGGGCACACACCATCTATCACTATTAAATCAAAACGCAAAAAGAAAGGCAAGAAAAATGGAAAATTGTAATTCATTTACTTGCCCAATTTGTGGAAACACTGATATTCGTTACATAGGTATAAAAAGAGGTGATAAAAAGAGGTGAGCCGTATTGCCGTAAGTGCATAACTTTTAGAGGACAAGAAGCCACTGGTGAATATACTCAACTAGATAGTGCTGAATGGACTCTAAAATATGAACTTTCAGATGACCAAAAAAGATTATCAAAACAGTTATTGGAGAACTTCCAAAACGGAATAGATAGTCTTGTTCATGCTGTATGTGGTTCTGGTAAAACTGAAATATGTATTGGAATCATTTCATATTGTATAAGAAATGGTTTAAAAGTCGGTTTTGCGGTCCCTCGTAGAGATGTATGCATCGAGCTATATTATCGATTCGCCGATATATTTCGGGAGAATGATCTAACCGCGGTTTATGGAGGAAACACAAAGTATTTAGAAGGTGATCTAGTACTCCTTACAACCCACCAACTATTTAGATATGACCATTATTTTGATTTATTAATCGTAGATGAAATAGATGCATTTCCATTTAAAGGAAGTGAAATCTTAGAAATCTTCTTCAAACGCAGTATTAAAAAGAATTATGTTTTAATGACAGCAACTCCAAATCAAGAAACCTTAGAGTATTTTTCAAAACCTGGTAGAGCGGTCCTTCAACTTTTCTCGAGATTCCACGGTAAGCCCTTACCAGTTCCAAGAGTGATTAAAGGCAATGAGATATATTTAAACTACAAACTAGTTAAAGAAGTATCAAGAATATTAAAGAGTTTTAAGCAAATATTTATCTTTACTCCCACAATTGATTTATCAGTAAAAGTATATAAGTTTTTAGGGCTATTTTTCCGTAATGGATACTATATCAATTCGCATTCAGAAAATCGTGATGAAATTATTAGAAGATTTAGAGTCAAAAAGTATCGATACTTAGTAACCACAGCTGTTTTAGAAAGAGGCGTGACTGTCAAAGATCTTCAAGTCATCGTTTATCATGCTGACCATCCAATTTATGACTCTTATTCCTTAATACAAATAGCTGGAAGAGCAGGCCGTAAGAAAGAAGCTCCAGAAGGTGAGGTGATTTTTCTTGCTAGGGAGAATAATAAAGAAATGCAACGAGCGATTGCAGAGATTAATGCCGCCAACAAGAAACTGCATAATTTGCTTTAAAAAAGTCAACATAACGGACTTTTGCAGGCTTTTTAATGGCAAAATACCAATTTGCCAGGTGTGTCAAACTGAAATGGAACCTAAATTTATCAAGTTTCGTGTAGATAATCATAAAGCGACATCTTTATACGACTATAATCCTTTTATTAGAAAGCTAATTTACCAATATAAAGGTTGTTATGATTATGAATTACATCAAGTTTTTTTGGATAGGTACGCTAAAGAGATTAAGTTACGATATTTTGATCGTGTGATAATACCAATTCCTTCTTATCAAAACGAAGATGAACAAAGAGGATTTAATCATGTCATTGAGACTTTTAAAAGTATCGGATTAAATATGCTAAATATACTTGAAAAAACAGAAAAACATAAACAGGCTTTAAGTTCCTTCAAGCAAAGAAAAGAAGTCTATAAATATTTGGAGCTAAAAAGTTATCCTGATTTAAATAAAAAGAAGGTTTTAATTGTCGATGATGTTTACACTACAGGAAGCACAATGAAATCCGCAATTCATCTCATTGAAAAGTTAAATCCAAAGAAGATTGATGTTTTAGTAGTGGCCAAAACTAGAGGAAAACGATTACCTAAATAACTAATACGAATAAATTTGTATTAGACAATAATAGGTGGTATTGATATGATATTTAAGCGAATGCTTGACATTCTTTTATAAAGAAAGGCACATATTTGATGTGATCGGTATTAAAAAATATGGGATTTTTTGACAGAAGAGCTCTTAAGAAGTATCAAAAAGAAGCTGATAAGGTTATTGCTTATGAAAGCCAAATGGCTGCATTAACCAATGAAGAATTACAAGCTAAAACTCCTTACTTCAAAGAATTATTAGCTCAAGGTAAAACATTAGATGATATTAAATACGAAGCTTTTGCGGTTGCTCGTGAAGCTGCGAAACGTTGTATCGGTGAATTCCCTTACAAAGTTCAAATCATCGGTTCTTTAGTTTTACATAACGGTGATGTTGCCGAAATGAAAACTGGTGAAGGTAAAACCTTAACCTGTACAATGGCTGTTTACCTTAATGCTTTAGCGGGCAAAGGCTTACACGTTATTACCGTTAACGAATACTTATCTGGTCGTGACGCTGAATGGATGGGTCAAATCTATAGATTCTTAGGCTTAACAGTTGGTGTTAACGCCCGTACAAAATCTACACGCGAGAAGAAAGAAGCCTATTTGTGCGATATTACATATACCACAAACTCTGAATTAGGTTTCGACTACTTAAGAGATAATATGGCGACCGATTTGGAACACCGTGTTTTAAGAGGGCTCAATTTCTGTATCGTTGACGAAGCTGACTCCATCTTAATCGATGAAAGTAGAACCCCATTAATTATTTCCGGTGGTGCTCAAACAAGTGCCTCCCAATATACCGTTGCCGATAGATTCTGCAAGACATTAAAGAAAGAAGTCGACTTCTCTGTGGATGTTAAAGAAAAGACAGTCCACTTAACAGAAGCTGGCCAAGCCAAAGCTGAACGTATGTTCGGCATCAAAAACTTATATGATCCAGAATATGCTGATTTAGTTCATAGAATCCATAATGCTTTAAAAGCAAACTTCATTATGGGTAGAGACGTTGACTACTTAGTGGACGCTGAAGGTGAAGTTCAAATTATTGACCCATTCACCGGTCGTGTTCTTCCAGGTCGTGAATGGTCTGATGGCTTACATCAAGCCGTTCAAGCTAAAGAAAACGTCAAAATCAAACAAGAAACTGTCACAATGGCAACAATTACATATCAAAACTTCTTCCGTTTATACGACAAACTCGCTGGTATGACTGGTACCGCTAAAACTGAAGAAGAAGAATTCCGTAAAATCTATAACATGCGTGTTGTTTGTATCCCAACAAATAGACCAATCCAACGTATCGATGCGCTTGATTATGTCTATGCACACAAGGGTCCAAAACTCGCTGCCCTAATTAAGGAAGTTAAAGAACGCCACGAGACTGGTCAACCTATCTTAATCGGTACCGTGTCCGTTGAATCTTCCGAAGAAATCTCTGCGTTATTAACACAAGCGGGCTTACCACACGAAAT
>CAJOLV010000043.1 GCA_905235515.1 uncultured Bacilli bacterium
TTTGCCTGAACGAGTTTTATAACCTTTTGAAGTTAAGATTCTAGCTATTTGACATGGGCCAACGCCAGAAGTGTATAAAGCATATATTTCTTTAACTATGTCAGCTTCTTCCGGAACGATAATTAAGTTTTTCTTATTGTTTGGGTCTCTTCGATAGCCAAGAAGATTAGAACTAACCATTGGAATTCCTTCTTGGAACATTTTATGAAATGTCCATTTCACATTATCAGAAATATGTCTGCTTTCTTCTTGCGCCATCAAAGAGCCTATGGTGAACATTATTTCTCCCTGTGGGTCAAAGGTCGAAATATGGTCATTGTCAAAATAGACCTCAACCCCAATCGCTTTTAAATCTCTAGCGGTATTAATTGAATCAGCTGTATTACGTGCAAATCTAGAAATTGATTTAGTGTATATTTTATCTATCAATCCCTTCTTGCAGTCCTCTAACATTCGCAAAAAGCCATATCTTTTTTCATCAGTTGTGCCGCTGATACCTTCATCGCTATAAATGCCAACAAATTCTATCGATGGATCATTTGATAATCTTCTTGTCCATTCTTCAACCTGGTTTTCAAAGCTATTAAGTTGCTCATCCTTTTCTGAAGAAACACGACAATAAGCTGCAACACGTCTTTTTTGTGTTGTGATTAAGCCATTACTGCCAAACCTAAATTGTTTTGTCGGTTCGATTATTGTAACTTCTCTACCCATTATAATACCTCCTTAACACATACATCACTCTTTAGAGTGATATTATCAAGAGATATTCCGCGTTTTCTTAACTCTTTCCTGATATCTATCAATTCATCTGATGTTAATAATTTTTGCTCATAAAACAACATTATAATCGCGTAATATAAAGCAGATGTCGCCATCACTTCATCAAAATTATATTCCATAAAAAATCTCCTCCGATTTGGAAGAGACATCTAGTTTTTTAAACCAAGATTTTTATTCGCCACTAATAATGTAGCAGTTATTTTTTGTTTTGAATATGCTACAGGAATATGCCAATTAAGAAATGATTTGCTTAACGACTATATAAGCCAACATATCTGATACTTCTGATACGTCTTTTTCATTAATTTGTCCGCTTCTGGATTTAAGAAAAACAGTTTTTAATAATCCTTTTCTATTTTTGCGTCCTGGTAGTATTGATTGATAATATTTTTGTCCATTTTTGTTTCTTAATATGAGCAATGTTTCTTTTTTGATCATAGGTAGATATTTTTCTTCATCGGTCGCAATCAAAGTGACATTTCCATTTAAGCCAAGTGGTGGAATACCATTAGGGAATTTTAAGGCCACAAGAGGTAAATCATTAGTGATTTCATCGCGCAAACGGATAACATCGCTGGTTCTATTTCCTGACTCTAAATCTATCAGCTGCACAGAACCATCGACTCTTTCGCGAACGTTCAGGTTATCGAATGTAAGTAAATTAGTGACTTCTTCTTTTAATATCACTGAGAGCATTAACAATTTTTCTAAAGAAATCGGAGTCTTGCCATTGATGTATTTATATAGCATTGGTTTTGATACTCCTATCATCATTGCAACTTGTTCCATTTTTAAGCCTTCTCTTTGAGCGGCATCTTTAAGTTTTAAACCTTTTGCAGCTTTATATTCCTTTTTTTCGGCTTCATATTTTTCAAGATCATAAGAAACTTTTTCGCTTAATAAAAATTGAGGAACAGCAAATCTAAATTCATCCAAAAGCTCTTCTGGATTATCGCTATAAATAATATATTTATCACTATTTATGAATCTACCTAAAGAAGAGATATAGGCATATGTATCTTCTTTATAATCAAAAGTCGATAGATAATGCTTGAAAAATAATTCGTAGTTCTTTTTTTGTTCATCACAAACGTATGGAAAGTCTGGAAATTTTTGTTTTTCTTCTTTTTTGTTCATTGTGTATACCTCACTTTAGTAAACCTCTAAATATTTACTATTTGACCAGAATAATCTTGCATTAACTCCGTTACAGTTAACCTTATATAGTTTACCATAATTTTACCAAAATCAGAAAAAAATAATAACCATCAAATTTTTCATTAATATGGATACGTATTCCAGTTAGATGAACGTTCAACACTTATTAAACAAAAATTGGAAACAAATTAAATAAGGAGGTACGCATGAAGAAAGAGATTCGACTTTATCTTGTTGAGGCTAGAAATAAAAAAGGCTTTTCAATGAGAAGAGCTGCTCAAGAAGCTGGTATGACCTACCAACATTATTCAAAGATTGAAAATGGCGATAGAGGTACACACGTAAGTTTCATGGTTATGACACGCATTGCGGAAGCTTTAGCAATCCCATTAAACGTCATGAGAGAAAAAGAAAAGGAATATCGCGATCTTTATGAAGATGACAACGATTGAACTGAAACACGAAATTGATGATTATGTCGATTCTTTAGATAGAAAAGAAATTACCAAATCTTCTTATAGAGGCATTCTCTATAGATGGGCTAGTTATCTGAAAAGCAAAAGAATTTATTCGCCAAATAAAAGAGACATTATTGCTTATAAAGAAAAATTAGCTAAATCATTAGGGAGTGCCTCTGTTCAGAAGACA
>CAJOLV010000044.1 GCA_905235515.1 uncultured Bacilli bacterium
CAGGGCTGAATTTGACGCAAGCTCCAATAGAGACTACCTTTATGCTATTGATGAAAAATGGGGCGTTTTTGACGGTATGAGCCGTCGTGGAATTGTAATTTTCAGATTAAATAAGTATGAAGATTCAGATAAGTGGGAACTGGTCAGCGATTATATTCCGTCATTGAGAATCAAACTGCCTAAAGAAGAATTTAGCAACAAAGCATTGTTAGCTAGAAATAAAAATGTTGATATAGATTATTCTTTAGATAAACGTATTGATGAAGCTGTAAGAGAAGCTAAAATACGATACGACGCAACACATAAGGATATTGATAAAACGCCAACTATAGGTTTAAACGCAGAAGACAAACCTTTGGTTACAATTTCGGTTCCTTCTTTAACACTTTATGGAACAGAAAAGTTAAATTCTGTAAAAAACCAAAAAGATTTATTGAACCTATTTGAAAATCTTAAAGTTGTTCTTGATTCAGAGGGAGATATTAAATATTCTTCTGAAGCCATTATTTCTCAAGGTTGGGGCACTGAAGCCGAACTTTCTGCTTTAGCTGAAGAAATATTGATAAATCTTGGCTTTTCTCCTATCAGACGTATAGTAAGCTTTACTCCAAAAGGTGTCGAAGCAATAAAATCTCGTGTTATTGGCAAATTTTATGATGATAAAGAGTTAAATGCTTTGGAATATAAAGCTGATGGGAAAAGTTATTTGTTCGTTCCCGCTTTTGGCAAGGATTTAAGCGAATTAAAAGGATTATGCTACTATAAAAAAGAGCAAAAATTATCAAAATATGAAAGAGAAGAGAATTTAGAGGTTATTGTTCACGGAAAACTTATAGGGGAAGCTGGTGCAACTGCTCAACAAGCCATTGCTACTAATCTTTTCGGAGCACTAGGTGGTCGAGAAGCTTCTGAAACAGAAGACGGCGTAATAGAGCCTGTCACCTTATTCAAAAGAAGTATAGCTTACAAGGATTTGAGTAAAGATATTTTTGACATAAGCTTTCAATCTACTGGAAAAAGCAGCGATGGAAAAGGAGATATAATTTGTGCTGTCTTAGATACTCCTAATGGAATTCTTTTTGATAAAAAGCTTTGGATAGACACTTCCTGTTATGAAATACAGTCTGTTACAATAAAAATAAATAATAAAATAAAAACAACAAGGCTTTTGAAAAAAGACTCAAAACTTACTAATCTGCATATAGCATTTGGTCTTTTATTGCCTGAGCTTACCGATGAAGCTATTAAGAGCTATGAAGAAGCGGTCAAAATAAGAGCAGATGGTTTGGAAAACGCTACTGATTATGCCAAAGTTAAATGGCAGACTCATGCTGCCATAGCACGCTTCTTAAAAGCTTATAATGATGCTTCTAAAAAGGTTGCCGAAAAAATAGAAGTTGTTATAAATAGAATAAAAGATGAAGATGCTCTTGCTGTTGCTGCAATTTGTGAGAGTGACGGAAAAGAAGCAACAATCGCAATTGATTTGGTTAATATAGGTCATCGTAACTGCAATAGCAGTGACAAGAGAAGAATGTTTAATAATATAATCGGACTTATTTCTTCACAGCTTGAAGCATCTGTTTTGCCTGGTGGTAAAGGCCAGAGCTATATAGATGTCTGGGCTTCTCTTCCTGAAGAAGCAGGAATTTTTGTCATCGATAACAAAATAAGAAAAAAAGCAGGTGAGTATTTAAAAGACAAAGGCTTACCCAAACTGCTAATAGATAGAATTAACGATGAAAGCCTTTATAATTATGAGTTTATTGTTCCTACTGCACCAGGAACGAGGAATGGGGAAGAATGTTGGGCATGGCTTGAGATAAATAACGACAATGGAATTATACTCTCTATGTTTGATAACGGAGAACGCTCTGGACTTGCTGGTTATGTAATCGGGCTTACACCTCATAACGAATGTAACTTTGCCGCTGGTGCCATGATAGGTATTACCTGTTCTAACTTTGCGATTTCAGCCTATACATTAAGGTTAGATGATGAAAAGGCTGTTTTTGAATCTGCTAAAAAACTTTGTCAGAAAATATCTTCTGCTATAGGAACGGCTGAAGGTTTTATGTCTGCCAAAGATATGCAGTCTGCTGTATCAGATTTTGCTGCTTCACAAGCTGGAGGTTTTTCAAAAACACATACTGGTATAGATTTCAACGAAGTCTATAAAAATTTAAAAATAATGCGTGGTGACGCAAAGTATAACCCAACTTTCTCTGAAGGCTTCAAAACAGCCATTCAGCTCTACTTTGGGGAATGAGTTTTTATTGTAATTGGTTTTTGTTGTAGTTGATGAAGAGTATGATTGGTT
>CAJOLV010000045.1 GCA_905235515.1 uncultured Bacilli bacterium
ATATCCGACTTAATGATTCATAAAAATAAGTCGCGTTTATATATCCAGGGAAAAGGAAGAGACGGCAAGGACGAATATGTTAAATTATCGCCTGACGTCTATGAAATTATTAATAATTATCTTTCCCAAAGAAATGATTCTTATGATCCTTTATTCATTTCCCATAAAGGCAATGTTGGCTCTAGATTAACAACTAGAACTATACGCGGCATAGTTAAAGATTTATTACGAGCTATCGATATTGATGATAAACGATATTCAGCTCATAGCTTACGCCACTCATTAGCGACTATTTTAATCAAAAATGCCAATGGAACTATTAGCGAGGCTCAACAAATCTTAAGACATAAAGATATATCAACAACTGAAATCTATAACCACGCTCTTCAAAGAGAAGATAACGATGGTGAAATCAGAGTTTCAAACTTGTTATTGAAAGGAGAAATACCAAATGACTGATTTTAAAGTTTATTCAACCGATGAAGTGGCCAAGATTCTCGGAGTGACCAGACCAACCATTCATCGCTACATTAAAAACGGCAAACTTAAATGTTTTAAATTAGGCAATCGTTTAGTGAGAATCACTCAAGAAATGCTTGATGATTATATCGAAAAGCATCAAAGCCACAATTAATGTTTCTAGTTTTTAGATGAGCCAAGTTTTATTCGCCCTCTCTACTCATCTAAAGAAAATCTTAAGAAAAGAAAGGATAAAGGATAGATAAGATAAATGATTTATTGGATGGATAGGAGAGATGATTAATGACCAATAAAATAAAATACAAAGATAAAATACAGAAGATAGATTATTTAATAGAGAATCTTCCTTTTAAAACTTGTTATTCTTGTAAGGTTATTTTAACGTCTGATTTATTTTCTCCATATGATGTTCAACTGCCTCTTATCAATGAATTTCTTGAGGAAATCGAAGATGAAGAGAGGAGCATGTTTAAAGAAATATATTCTAAGGCTCTTAGCTACACTATTGCCAAAATCAAGGAAAATGATTGGCATGATCAAAATGGTTGTGAGATTAATGATAAGTTCCGTTATTTTAAAAGCTCACTACTCAGCAATATCAAAAGAGTTAAACAGAATATTCCTATAAATGTTTTGATGATTCTGGTTAATCATGACCTAGCTACTAGCTATATTGAATAACTTATTACCGATAATATGTGTTAACGGAATAATCAATATATCTTCTTTGTAACAATAGATATCACAACATTAATTATTCATATCGTTTCGTTGCCTATAAAAAACAATCAAAAATACACGTTTCTTGCTTCTTATAAAATTAAAAAAAGTATCGCAGGTGCGTTAAATGCAAATCAGGAACGCGCACGCATACGAATTTATCTTTGATAAATGAAACTAAAAATCTCGTAACATGTGACATTTGTTTTTATCAAAGATAATTTAAGAATCAACATAAGCCAATTAATGAATAATAAGCGCATTTTTATTAGTTGACATATGTGAAACAAAATTATAGGATTTAGTTGTAAATGTTTCACATAGGAGTGTTTATGGAAATTGCAAAATTGCTAGAGGAAAAAAACGTTATTGAAGCCAGATTAGAGAAGCTTATTTTTGGCTCTATTGAAATTAGAGAACAAAACGAAAAGAAACTCATCTATGTTCATTATCGTGAAGATGGCAAACAAAGAAGCAAATATGTCGGTGAATACTCCACTGAACTTTATAACGTTATTTTGGAAAATAACAATCTTGCTAGATCCTATAAAAAACGCCTAAGAGAAATAAAAAAAGAATTAGGTAAGGATAATTATGTCGATGAAGGAATCAGCGATGATGTTGCCACTAATATTGATTTAGCAAGGAGAAACTTAGTTGATTCTATTTACAAACAAGCAATGTTAGAAGGAGTGGCCACAACTTATTCCGATACCGAAACGTTAGTTAATGGCGGTCGTGTTAACGATATGACTGCAGAAGATGTTCAAAAAGTCATTAATCTAAAGCATGCTTGGGAATTCATTCTTTCTAGCGGTGTTATCCAATATCCATCTAACTATGCGATTGTTTCACAAATTAACGCAATAGTGGAAGAGGGAATGTCCTTCAATGCTGGAAGAATAAGAAATGTTCCAGTAACCATTGGAGGTTCCTCGTATGTTCCTCCTCTTCCATTTGAAGATCAAGTTAGAGAAGACATAAGAAACATCACTGAATCTGATAAACCAGTTTTAGATAGAGCCATTGATGCCTTGCTATACATTAAGAAAAAGCAGCTGTTCTTAGACGGAAATAAAAGGACCGCTGTTATATTTGCCAATCATATTTTGATTAAAGAAGCTGGTGGGCTACTAGTTATTCCAGCTGAAAAAGTTGATGATTATAAAAAGCTATTGATTCATTATTATGAAACCGACAACAAGGAAGAAATAATCAGCTTCTTAAAAGAGCAGTGCTATAGAAAATTAAGATAGTAAAAACGTGTTCCTAGACCCCCCGGGGTCTTTTTTTGATGTTTTTCGAGTAGTACCGTGGGCAGGACGTCAGAAATACGCGAGGCCAAAATTTTCAAAAACTTGGATTTTCTGGGCAAGAAAAAATTAAGGCCTCCTTTCTTTACGCCCGGCTATGTATCGCGCCCATAAAGGAAAATCTTTATTACCATAAAGAGATGAAATATCAACTTATAACAAGGTCTTATACTTGCTATTATCACTCTTTAGAGTGATATATATGGTAAGGAGATATAGATTTATGAAAAAAGAAGAATTAAACCTTAATGATAAGGTCAAGGCCATCTTCAGAAAATATGGTCGCCACGAGATCATCGGGACAGTGTATGAAATTGCTACTGATGAAAATGCATTACAAGGAACCTGGGTTTCCATTAAAGTCACTGGTGGCAATATGAACGATCCTCATGTTTCTTGGTTAGTCAAAAACAAAATCAACATCATGGTTCCAGTAAGTGATGTGAAGGAGGTTTTAAGATAATGAGAGATAGAATTAGTGTTTCCGAATGGATTGATAACTTCCTTAGTGGAAAATATGATTCTAAAGATGTCAAAACTCAAATAGACGCAGGATGGTATGATTGGTTCTGCAAAGATTCATCATTAGCAAGAAAAACCCAAATAATGGGTAATATCATTAAGCAAATAAGAAGTGGTGGTAAAGTGGATTTGAACAACTGGTATGTTTGGTTTAAGAACAATTGTCCTCTTAACGGTCCTTTATATGACGACTTTAGGTTTGCTGACCTCGGTACT
>CAJOLV010000046.1 GCA_905235515.1 uncultured Bacilli bacterium
TTAACAACCGATTCAATTCTTCCTTCTGAAGCAGCCTTTTTAAATTTTTCCATTAACGTATTAAAGTGAATGAAATATGTGGAATATCTTTTAGACGATGCTTCCATACCTATTGAAGTAGCAAGATGCGTCTTGCCAACTCCAGAAGAACCGATAAATAAGATATTTTCATTTTGTTCAACAAATCTTAATGATAATAAATCTAATATTTGAGCTTTGTTAATTGATGGTTGATACGAGAAGTCAAAATCATCAATAGTCTTATGAAATGGAAAATGGGAAATAGTTAAATTGATTTGACGAGCTCTTTCTTCTCTAAAAGCAATCTCTTCATCGGTTAATTCTTTCAATATATCAGTTGTGGATTTATCAGAAATAACCGCAGAATCCATATAATTTGGTAAAACTTCTCTCATTTTAGTAAGTTTTAATTGATCTAAATTATTTAGTAATTGAGTGTAAGTTGACATAAGTTTCTCCTATTTAAATTGGTCATAAAGTGCAAGCTGCTTTTTAGCAAAATCTTCAATCTCTTCATCTTTTTTGAATTTCATCGCATCAGATTTAAGAATTGATACTAGATGATCTTGATGATAATTGAGTTTTCGTTTGCTTAACTTATGAGTAGTGATTATTTCTTTTCCATAAATAATCTTTATTTGAGTCTCATTTACTTCTAAATTAACAATTTTTCCGATATACTTTGGGTCAAGGGAATATTTGTTATTCATGTAAGTGATCATGCTTTCCTTAGTAACAATTCGTCTTATTGGTTTAGTGAAGTAATTGTTAATAAGTTCTTGATTAGGAAGTGGTGATAAATATTCTTTTTCTTTCTCTAATAATGTAAGTGGTTTTTCATTAGTCGCATAACTCTTATCATTATTGATATCATTCATCACTTCTCTAACTATTTCTTCTAACTCTTCTAAAGTATCAAATTCATTATTGTATGGCTCTAATCTTGACATTAGTTTAGCAAGTGCTTCGACCTTACCTTTTGTTTGTGGTCTAAATGCTCTACATGGCCATACTTCAAAGCCCATATCTTTAGAGAATTGATAGAATGTTTCATTTATTACCGCATCCTGATAGTTTGTTCTAGATTGATCAACAACAGTTCTCATATTGTCGAAGATAATTTCTTTAGGAACACCTTGGAAATATCTAAATCCGTTTATCATAGCCATCATCAGCGTTTCCTGGTTTCTATCTATGGTTAGTTCAATGTATTTAGTTCTCGAATAACCAAGCAGCATAAGGAAGATATTTATCTCGAATATTTCACCTTGTCGGCTTACTAATTTCATTCTCTCTTTCCAGTCGACTTGAGCTTGCAATCCAGGATTAGTCTCAAATCTAATCGTAGCCTTTTGTTCACCTTCAACTTTTATGGAACGGACATAATCTCTAAGAATTGTATATTTTCCGTCATATCCTTTCTTTTTAATGAAGTGATATATCGAACTGCCTGTACATCCTAGATTTACTTTTTCTTCAATGATGGTTCTAAACGGATCTAGCTTAGATGGTTTGGTTATTTTTCTTGTAGGAACAATATTTTGTTCGAAATATCGTTTAACCGTTCGATAATCACAGTTCCACCTTCTAGCTATTTCAGCATAGTTTGGTTTAACTCCTTCTGTTTTCATGATTTTCATCCTTTCGTATATGTCTTTTCTCATGATTTCACCTCCATATAATTGGAAGTTTATCAAAAGAAAAGAATAATGTCGTAGAAAACCAACATTTTTGACCGCCTTTTTCCTACAAAACTATTCTGCCAAATACAGAGACGATATTGATGTTTGACCCATCTAACGCCGAACCGATTATCAAGATGGTGGATGAGGATGGCTCCTATAGGAGCGTCAATCTATTTTCCAAATACCTAATCGACCATTTCGGGGAGGAATATTACCAATTGAGATATTCCAATAGGTTCTCCTTGATGGATGTGTTCAAAAGATGGAACCTCCCTAGAAGCAAATGCAAGGTCAAAATAGTGGAACTTTGTAGGGAAAATAACGTTCCTCTAAAGCTGTTCTTAATGATAAAAAAATAGGTCTTCCTGACCTAATAATTCCTCTTGGTACA
>CAJOLV010000047.1 GCA_905235515.1 uncultured Bacilli bacterium
TTTTTGATTACATAGCGCTTTTATTAAGTAGCGGTAATATCAGGACAAATTCATTTTTTTGGATAACCAAATATGGTTAATAGGATGGTGGTTTATCGTGGCGAAACTTTATTACTTTTTGGTTGCCTTTTCTTATCTGATTGAGTTGAAAAAAACTCACTTTTTTGATATAATAATAAGTAAGCAAAGGAAGTGTTATATATGGACAAAAAAGGTTTAGTAATTATCTATAACGGCAATGTTGAAGTTAAATTAATCGATGGTAATGTCTGGATGACACAACATGAAATTGCTACGTTATATCAAACAAGTAGGCAAACTATTACAGAGCATATCTCAAACATTATAAAAGAAGGCGAATTAGAGCTTAATTCAGTATGTCGGAATTTCCGACAAACTGCCAATGATGGCAAGCTTTATAATGTTAAACATTATAATTTAGACATGATTATCGCAATCGGTTATAGGGTTAGAAGCAACGTTGGCACTATTTTTAGAAAATGGGCAACTGAAACTTTAAATGAGTATATGACCAAAGGCTTTGCTGTTAATGATGATTTTCTTAAAGAAGCTGGCGGCGGGCGCTACTTCAAAGAACTTTTGGCGAGAATTCGTGATATTAGAAGTAGCGAAAAGGTGTTTTGGAGACAAGTCCTTGATATTTTTTCTACCAGTTCAGATTATGATCCTAAATCGGAGGTCGCATATAAGTTCTTTTCTACTGTTCAAAACAAAATGCATTGGGCAGCTCATGGGCATACAGCCGCGGAAATAATTAAAGAAAGAGCGGATGCATCAAAAAACTTTATGGGTCTAACAACGTTTAATGGCGATTATCCATTATTAGAAGATGCAGTAGTGGCCAAAAACTATTTATCCAAAGATGAGATAGATGTTTTAAATAGAATCGTTTCTTTATATCTCGATTATGCAGAGTTGCAAGCTTTGGAAGAACACGTGATGACCATGAATGATTGGGTAAAAGAATTGGATTATTTCTTAACCATGACAAGAAAAGATATCTTAAATGGTCCAGGACTAGTTAGCCATCAAGAAGCGCTAGAACATGCGCGAAAAGAATACGATGCATTTAGAAATAGATTATTTGTTAATCCTACGGAAAATGAAAAAGAAGCACTTCTTCATTTTAATGAACTCTTACTAATTGAGAAAAAGGACAATAAATAATTATGGGTATTTATTTTGGAAAAAAGATTAAAGAAATCCGTAAGAAAAATAATCTCACACAATTGGAATTTGCCCAAATCTTTGGATATAAAGATAAATCAATGATCGCCCATATTGAAAAGGGTGAAACGGAAATGAGCAATGATAGGATTGCTTTGTTAATTGAAAGGTTCAATGTGGACGCCAATGAATTATTTGTAGAGAAAAAGAAAAACGAAACAAATAAACCAGAAATTAAAACTATTGATGATTACTACAATCAATATGACGAAGATTCAAGACTTAAAAGAAGAAATGGTCAAGTTGAATATTTAACCACAAATAAATACATCCATAAATATCTTAAAAAAGGTGATAAGGTGATTGAAATTGGCGCGGGTACAGGCGCTTACTCTATACCACTCGCTAAAGAAGGGTATGATGTTACATCTATTGAATTAGTGGAACACAATCTCAATATTTTAAAGTCTAAGATAACAAGTGATATGAATATAGAGGCTTGTCGGGGCAATGCTCTTGATTTATCAAGATTTCCTGATGAATCCTTTGACATTACTTTAGTGCTTGGTCCAATGTATCACTTGTTTACTATTGAAGATAAGGTTAGATGTCTATCAGAAGCAAAAAGAATAACTAAAAAAGATGGTCATATCTTTGTTGCGTATTGTATGAACGAGGGAACAATTATATCTTATGTTTTCTTATCCAATGGATTGGATTATGTTCGTGATAAAGATTTATTGAGGGAAGACTGGCACTGCAAAAGCGATCCAAAAGAGATATTTGAATTGGTGAGAGTTGAAGACATCGACGAATATAATAAAGAAACTGGTCTAAATAGAATTAGTATTGTCGCTACTGATGGAGCATCCAGATATATTAAAGA
>CAJOLV010000048.1:0-2762 GCA_905235515.1 uncultured Bacilli bacterium
TGATATATGCAGTGATTTCGGCGATCCCGAATGCGGGAAGCTGGGATTCAGATCGGACAGCGAGTACTTTGAGGGGGAATTGTGAGATTCATTCAAATAGTTTCGCAAACTATGACTTCTTGTGTGCGTTTTCCTTAAGCGGCCCACAAGTAGTCTTGAATATATTAGCCATTTATGGCTAATATTCATATTACCATTTTACGGCTAATCTTTTGTGTATAAACAAAGGAGTTTCTGTGAAATGATTTCTTATGAAAAACTTTGGGAAACAATGAAAGAAAAGAATATTAGCCAATACAAACTAATTAACGAATATCACATTAGTGCTGGCCAACTCTCAAGACTCAGAGCTAATTCCCATGTCAGCACCCATACATTAGATTTGCTTTGTGATATTTTAGACTGCAACATCGAAGATATTGTAACTCACATAAAAAGCAGCTGATGTAGTATCAATTTATACTACATCAGCTGTTTTTATATCATCCCCATCAAAATTTGATTATCTACGAATTCTTTAAATCTAGGTAGCTTTACCTTTATCTCTCCTCTAGTGCGAGTATCTATGATTCCTTTTTCACTTAAACGCACCCTTGGAACAGACCATTCGTTATGCTTTGCCTTAGTCGTCTCTAAAAGTTCTGTGGCGCTCATTTTGTCCTTTTGAACTATAAATTGTAAAAACCATCGGTCTTTTGATGTAAGCTCACTCCATATTTTGTTATAAACTTTGTCGGCAAGAGCATCATCAAATTTAGACAAAACGGATAGGTCTAATTCTTTCTTAGGATTATCCCACATATACTTGCCAAGAGCCTGATATGCAAAGGCATAGCCCTTAGTGAGTACTGCCATCTCTGTTGCCACTTCTTCTGAAACACCAATAGTCTTCATATAGTCTACACGAATTGTAGTCAGGTTAAGAGGCTGCATCTCATATTTAGTTGCTCTAAGAAAAAATGTCAATCCTTCTGTGTTTTCAAGAGCTTCAATATCCTCATATAAGCCTGCCACAATCACATATAATGGCAAATCTTCTCTAATCAGTATTTGAAATTCCTGAATAAAATCTATTATTTCGGGAGTCTTTCTAGCCTCATCTATTGTAACTAGAACTCTTTTACTAAGCTTTTGAAGTTCTTTTAAAATTCTCTTAAGCGCAAAATCTATGCTGGCAACAGGGCTTTTCTTTTTTATATTGAGCCCTATTCCAAATGCCGAAAGATTAAGATTAGCATCAACAAATGCTGTTATAAATGGAACCTGGCTATATAATTCAGCCACCAAATCCCTTACAATATCAGAATTTGATTTAACGCCTATTACAATCCAATCATCATTAGCCCTAATCTTGCGTTCAATTGATGTTAAAGTAACTGTTTTTCCTGTTCCACGAATCCCCGTCAGCTTAAAGGCTTGTTCCTCCACAAGCTCGCTCTCTAACGTCTCCACTACACTGTCAATTAGATAATCTCTACTGATATATTGATTAGGAACTCGTCCAAAGTTTATAACATACGGATTTTTTTCTACCATATCTTATCACCTTCTAATATAATATAAAATCCTTACATCAATATAATACAATATAATTTAATATAATTCTATATAATTTTATATAATCTATATAACTGAATATAATCACAGATTTTATATTATCTAAATGCGAAATCTTACATATCTGTAGCCAACAGACATCTTTATAATTTTAATTGCATATGGCTGAGGTTGGTTGGGGCTGTATTGCTTATTGCTTTGGAATGAGCTTTAGAAAATTAAAAAACAGTTTTTTTCATATATAGCCATGCGCCGCTAGGATGGCGGCAATGTCATTTAGATAAGAACTTTGCTTTCTAATTTTTGAATTTAAACTTGATATTTCATTTAAATCAGAGGTGAAATACCCTCTGATTTTTTTGCGCTTTTTCAAGAAATTACTTGACAAGGCAGCCAAAAAATGTCCGCACCTTGATTATAAGACTTTTTTATGGAGGTGTTGACATGTCATTTACTATTACTGAAATACACGAAAATTTATTCTCGGTCTTTTCATCTTTGTTGGAGCGCAGGGAGGAATTTCTTAATAATCCGGCTTCTGATTTCACTCGAAGAAAAAAGATTTCATTTGAACAGACTATGTTGTTTCCAATGATTGCTGGAGCTGATAACGTTGCTACAGAATTATTAAATATGTTCGGCGAAGAAGATTTACCATTACCTTCAGCTATGATTCAGCGTCGTAATCAAATAAAAAAAGAGGCTTTTCAAGAAATGTTTTATCTGTTTAACAAAAGCATTCCTAAAGAAAAAAATTATAAAGGATATCAGCTTGTTGCCTGCGATGGCACGCGTCTTAATCTTCCCTATAATTCGCAAGATTCCTACTCTTTAGTTGATAACGTAGAAGGTCGCAAAGGATTTAATCAAGTACATTTGAATGCTCTTTATGATATCTTGAATGACTTATTTCTTGATGCTGAAATTCAAGGAATGCAGGAAATGAATGAGCGAGATGCTTTGTGTAAGTTTTTAGATAAACATTCTAAATCAAGGTTAAAAAGTATTTTCATTGCGGATCGTGGATATGCAACTTTTAATATTTATGCACATGCCATAAATAATAATCAACTTTTTCTTATTCGTGCTAGGGAAAATGATGCTCATTCTCTTTGCTCTGACAACAATCATTTGGTAGAGAAAACTTTTGCTGATGAGGATATTACAATTCGCATTGGCCGTATACGCCATAAAAATAAATGTAA
>CAJOLV010000048.1:2779-3455 GCA_905235515.1 uncultured Bacilli bacterium
GCTATGATTATATTAAATATGGAGAAGATAAGGTGGATTCATTTAAGCTTCGTGTACTAAAGTTCCCGCTATCAACAGGAGCATTTGAATATATAGTAACCAATCTTCCTAGAGTAGAGTTTTCATTAGATTCAATAAAAGAGCTTTATAACTTGAGATGGGGTGAAGAAACAGCTTTTAGGCACTTAAAATATGCAGGAAATATGATCCGCATTCATTCGATAAAACTAGATTTCTTAATACAGGAAATATATGGCAAGCTGACACTTTATAACTTTTCTACATGTATCGCAAATTCCATAGCAAAAAGAGAAAGTGCTAGCACCAATTACGAATACAACTTCAATCATACTCAGATTCAGAAGTTTGTACGTCTCTATATTATCGGAGTGGTAAAAGATTTAGAGAAATTGGCCAATAAATTTTTAGTACCAGTCCGACCGGGACGCAAATTCAAAAGAATAATACGTCGCCAGTCAGCTGTACCATTATCATATCGATAACTCAAAACAACTTAATACCTTTCAGTAGGCAGTCTCACCACAGACTGTCTGTTTGCCTTTTTCAAAAATACAATTTTTGACCGTAAACCCGAGAACTGGCTGTATAGTGTTTAAAATTATCACAAATTAAATGATATATTATTTTATAAATTATTTCTATCTAAATGACATTG
>CAJOLV010000049.1 GCA_905235515.1 uncultured Bacilli bacterium
CTATCTCATCGTCGCTTTTTGAGTTGAAAGAGCCAAAACCAATGAAAAAATGAGTATTTTTGCCTCCAAATAGGCGCGTAAATTCTCATTTATGGAAGAAACAAATCTAAAAGATATATGTGAATTCATTGTTGATTGTCCGCATTCAACAGCCAAAGATGAGGGGGGTGGTTACCCTCTTATCCGCACTCCAAATGTTGGTAGGGGTCGCTTGGTTTTGCATGATGTTCATAGAGTATGCGAAAGGATTTATAATGAACGTAATGAGAGAGCCATACCTTCTGAAGGAGATATAATTTTAGCTCGTGAGGCTCCTATTGGTAATGCGGCAATTATAACGCATGGTCAAAAGGTTTGTTTAGGACAGAGAGTTGTTTTAATAAGAGCAAATCGAAGCCTTGTCAATCCTATGTTTTTAGTTTATTATCTATTAACAGATGAGATTCAGCACAGGCTCAAGAACAATGCAAACGGTGCTGTTGTTGCTCATTTAAATTTGAATGAAATCAGAGAATTAAAGATTTCTATCCCTGAAATTGAGACACAGAATAAGATAGCAGCTGTTCTTTCATCCTTTGACGAAAAACTTGAAATAAATAGACGTATAAATGATAATTTAGAACAGCAGGCACAGGCTTCTTTAAAGATTTGGAAGGAAAAAGTTAGACGTGAAACTCACTATTCTACAAAACTGGAAACAATAGCTTCATTTGTTGGTGGTTATTCTTATAAAGGGAAAGAACTTGTTCCATCAAAAATAGCGATGGCTACGATTAAGAATTTTAATAGGAATGGTGGATTTAAATTAGATGGATACAAAGAGATTGAGCCATCAGACAAGATTAAGCCCGTGCAATTTGCCAATCTGTATGACATCTTAGTTGCACATACAGATTTAACACAAAATGCAGAAGTTATTGGAAATACCGAATTGGTGTTGAGTTTTGGTGGATATGAAAGTATAATTTTTTCTATGGATTTAGTTAAAGTCGAACCCAAAGATGTATTCCCTTATAAATTCTTACTTGCCGCACTCTTAAGAGACTCGGACTTTAAAATACATTGTATGGGATATGTTAATGGCACTACCGTTCTTCACATGAGCAAAAAAGCTCTGCCTGAATTCGATGTATTATTACCCGAAGACGAGGACTCTATATGCCAAATTGATAACTATTTGTCATCCATATATAGGAAAATGGCTGAAATAGTTACAGAAAATTCTCGTCTTGCTTGTCTCCGCGACACAATATTGCCAAAATTGATGTCTTGTGAGCTAAAAATCAGTTAATTAGGCTTAAAAATTCTCATTTATGGAAGAGATAAAAGAACTAATAACAGAAAAGTTGGGAGACTATATTATTGATATAGCAGCTGGCCCTTTTGGTTCTAATCTAAAGCTAAAGGTTGAATGTTTTGTTGCATCGGGTTTTCCAATTATTGATGGTGCAAATCTGAGAGGCTTTAAAGTAACTGATAATATAACCAAATTTGTAACAGAGGGAAAAGCCAAAAGTCTTTATCGTTCAATTGCCAAAAGAAATGATGTTGTTGTAACTATAAGTGGTAATGTTGGACAAATCTCATATATACCAGAAGATTCAAAGTATGAAGAATATCTTGTTTCTCAAAGGCAATTTAGAGCAACTTTTGACTCAGAAAGAGTATATGTACCCTATTTGATATACTATTTTCATACAATTGAGGGGCAACATAAAATATTGTCTTTTGCAAATCAAACAGGAGTCCCAGCATTAGCCCAACCACTAAAAAACTTCAAAAACATAGACATTCAGTTGCCTCCCTTATCAGTACAAAAGCGTATTGCCGATGTTCTTTCTTCTCTCGACGACAAAATCGAGTGCAATCGTCGGATAAATGATAATTTAGAGCAGCAAGCCCAAGCCTTATTCAAGTCATGGTTTGTTGATTTTAAGCCTTTTAAGGATGGTGAATTTGTGGAGAGCGATATGGGTAGAATACCCAAGAATTTGTTGGTCAAGAGAGTTTCTGAAATACCGCATACGATGGAAACAGGAAGACGGCCCAAAGGTGGTGTCGGTGAAATCACATCAGGTGTACCAAGTGTTGGCGCAGAGCATGTGAAAGGTCTGGGCAATTATGATTAT